>JBPBQE010000180.1:0-14029 GCA_050954595.1 Janthinobacterium lividum
TTCGCAGCAACTCCTCGTAAGCAGCCAGGTCGGCAGTCACCACCCGCAGCAGATAGTCCGATACGCCGGACATGACGTAGCACTCCATCACCTCCGGCACTTGGGCTACCTCGCGCTCGAATGCCACCAGATGCTCCTCCGTCTGCGCGGAGAGGCGCACCGAGACGAAGACGCTGACCGGGAGCCCGACCTGGTCCTGATCGAGCAACGCCACGTAGCCGCGGATGTAGTTGCCCTTCTCCAGCAATCGCTGCCGGCGATGAGCCGGGCTAGGTGACAAGCCTGCGACCTCGGCGAGTTCAGCGCTCGTGGCCCGACCGTCACGCTGCAGGTGATCGAGGATAGCCAGGTCAATCTGGTCAAGTCTTTCCGTCACAGCACCAAGACTTCCTATGTTGCAGTGCATCATTGGCAGATCTTGCCAATTTGGTGGGTAGAGCTACGACGGAAATGAGAGCACTTGCCAGCCCTTTCGGCGCTATGCTCGGCGTCAAGGAGATCACGAATGGACCTTGGCCTCGCCGTTTCGCCGATCACGCTAGAGACGCGCCTGACCGATCACGATCGGCCTGTCCTGCTCTCCGGCGTCCAAGCACTGGTGCGCGTCCTGCTCGAGCAATCGCGGCTGGACCGGATGGCCGGGTTGAATACCGGCGGGCTGGTTTCCGGGTATCGCGGTTCACCGCTGGGCGGCGTCGATCAGGAGATGTGGCGCCGCGAGGCACTGCTGACCGCAGCCGGCGTCCGGTTCCAGCCGGGGCTCAACGAGGATCTCGCGGCGACGATGCTGTGGGGCGCGCAACAGGTCGACCTGTTCCCCGGCAAGCGCGTCGATGGTGTGTTCGGCATGTGGTACGGCAAGGGGCCCGGCGTCGACCGCAGCGGCGACGCCTTTCGCTGCGCCAACACGATGGGCACCTCCAAGTCCGGCGGCGTGCTGGCCGTCTCCGGCGACGATCACGTGGCGCACTCATCCGTGTTCCCGCACAGCACCGAAGGCATCTTCGAAAGCGTCAACATGCCGATCCTGCAACCGGCCGATGTGCAGGACATCATCGATCTGGGGCTGGCCGGGATCGCTATGTCGCGCTTCTGCGGGCTGTGGGTGGCGCTGAAGACGATTGCCGAAACCGCCGAACAGCACGGCACCGCGGTCGTCCCGAGCCGGCGTCAGTTCATCACGCCCGACATCGCGCTGCCGCCGCATGGCCTCAACATGGACCCGCATCTTGCCTGGCCGGCGCAGCGGCAGGCGCTGGAGCGCCGCGTGTTGACCGAACGGCTACCGGCCGCGCTCGCCTGGGCGCGGGCGAACCGACTCGACAAGCTCGTCAGCGGGGCGGCCGACGCGGAGATCGGCATCGTCACCGTCGGCAAGGCGCATCACGACCTCATTCATGCCCTAACCCGGCTTGGGCTCGAGCGGCATCCGGCGCTGGCGGTCTACAAGGTCGCCCTCACCTGGCCGTTGGAGACGGAAGGGCTGCGGGCATTTGCCGCCGGCAAGCGCGCGCTGCTCGTGGTCGAGGAGAAGCGCTCCTTCGTCGAACGGCAGATCCGCGAGACACTCTATAACCTTGCCGAGCGGCCGGCGGTTCTCGGCAAGCTCGATCTCGACGGCGCCGACCTGTTGCCGGCCCAACTCGAGCTGTCGCCCGAGCTGATCATGCCGGCGCTGGCCCGCGTCCTGCGCTCGTTCGGTATCGAGGTGGCAGAACCGCGGCTTCCCACGCTGCCCGGCAATGCCGGCATCATCGCCCGCGCGCCGATGTTCTGCGCCGGCTGCCCGCACAACACCTCCACCGTGCTACCCGATGGCAGCTTCGCCATGGCTGGCATCGGCTGTCACACGATGGCAGTTTCGACCAGCGAATTTACCCGCACATTCAGTCAGATGGGCGGTGAAGGTGTGCCCTGGGTAGGGCTCGAACATTTCACCGACATCCCGCACATGTTCTCCAACATGGGCGACGGCACCTATCAACATTCGGGCCTGCTCGCCATTCGCCAGGCCGTCGCCGCCAAGGCGACGATGACCTACAAGCTGCTGTTCAACGACGCCGTCGCCATGACCGGCGGCCAACCCGCCGAGGGTGGCCCGACCGTGCCGAAGCTGGCCGCCCAACTCGCCGCCGAGGGCGTTGGCCGTATCGCGATCGTCGCCGACGACCCGGCCCGCCTCCCCGAAGCCGCCGCCCTGCCGCCCGGGACGCTTCGCCATGGGCGTGAGGAGCTGGACGCGGTACAGCGCGAGTTGCGGGAGTTTGCCGGCGTTTCGGCGATCATCTACGACCAGGTCTGCGCGACCGAGAAGCGCCGCCGCCGCAAGCGCGGCAAGATGGCGCAGGCCGAGACCCGGGTCATGATCAACCCGGACGTGTGCGAGAACTGCGGCGACTGCACCGCGCAATCGAACTGCATCGCCATCGAGCCGGTCGCCACCGATCACGGCCGCAAGCGCCGCATCAGCCCGACGAGCTGCAACACCGATTTGTCGTGCCTCAAGGGTTTCTGCCCCAGCTTCGTCACCTCCAGCGCGGCGGCACCGCCTCCCGTCATGGACCATGCGGCGATCTGGGCTACCCGAGAAACGGAGCTGTCAGCCGGGCTCGGCGAGCCGACGCGCGCGACCGCCGCCGTCTGGCGCGGCTTGTTCGCCGGCATCGGCGGCGGCGGCATCGTCACCTGCGGCCAGATCGTCGCCATGGCGGCGCATCTGGAGGGTCGCCAGGTGACCACGCTGGACTTCACCGGCTTGGCGCAAAAGAACGGCGCCGTCGTCTCCCACGTGCAGATGGCCGATGCCGCGCTCGACGTGGTGTGCATCCCGCGCGGCGAGGCCGACCTGCTACTGGCGGCCGACCTGGCCGTCGGCGCCGGACCCGACGTGCTGGGGCGTTGCCGCAACGATGCGGCGGTGATCGGCAACCTGGACCTGCAGGCCGGTGCAGGCTTCCTGAAAGAGCGTGACCTCACGATCGACGCCGGGCTGCATCGCCGGGCGATCGGGCGCGTCGTCGATCAAGGCAGCTCGGTGTATCTGCGCGGCAGCCAGATTTCCGAGCGCCTGTTCGGCACGGCGCAGGCGGTCAACACGCTGATGCTGGGAGTCGCCTGGCAGGAGGGCGCGTTGCCGCTGGGCGAAGCGAGCCTCCGGCGCGCCATCGAGCTGAACGGTACCCTCGTCTCGCTCAATCATCGGGCATTCCTGTGGGGCCGCATCCTGGCTGCCCGCCCCGAGATCGCCGATGCCATCATGGCCGACACCGATCCGTTGCCGGACGATCTGCCCAGCGTGATCGCCCGTCGTACCGCGGAAATCGAAGCCTACGGAACAGCCCGCCTGGCCCGCCGCTACCGCAACCTGGTCGATGCGGCGCAAGCTCGCGAGACCGCGTTGCTGGGCCAACCCGGCGCATTCACCCGCGCCGTTGCCGAAGGCTGGTATCGCGCGCTGGCCTACAAGGACGAATACGAGATTGCCCGGCTGCACGCGGCGGCGGAGTACGGCCCCGACCCGGTATTTCACCTCGCCCCGCCCCTCGTCACCGGCATCGACAAGGCGACTGGGCGCCGCCGCAAGATGGCGATCCCCGGGCGCATCGCGCTGCCGCTGTTCCGCGCGTTGCGTCGCGGCAAAACGTTGCGCGGCACCCCGCTCGACCCGTTCGGCTGGCAGGCCGATCGCCGCGAGGAGCGCGCGCTGCTCGCCCGGTATGAAGCCGACATCAAGGCGATCCTGCCCGCGTTGCGCGACGACACGCTCGCGCCGGCGACCGAGTTGGCGGGCCAGCCGATCGACATCCGCGGTTTCGGCCCGGTCAAGGCCAAGTCGATGGCAACGGCCGCGTCGCGTCGGCAGGCCCTGCTGGACGCGATCCGTGCGCCGGCAGTGGCGATCAGGGCAGCCGCGGAGTAGAACGGAGCAAAAGGGGAGCCGCCATGCTCGACAATACCGACTCGAACGACCTGATCGTCGAAACCGCCCGCCGCTTCGCGCAGGAACGCCTCGCGCCGACCGCCGCCGCCCGCGAGAAAGCCGGCGTGAT
The DNA here is from genome assembly GCA_050954595.1 of Janthinobacterium lividum. Lineage (GTDB taxonomy): Bacteria > Pseudomonadota > Alphaproteobacteria > Acetobacterales > Acetobacteraceae > JAVVHH01. The sequence continues at coordinate 4,050 of JBPBQE010000180.1, forward strand.
CGAGCCGGAGATCATCCGCGAGTTAGGCGAGATGGGCTTCCTCGGTGCCACGCTCAGCGCGGAATGGGGCGGCAGCGAGATCCCCTACGAGATCTACGCCCAGGTGGTCGAGGAGATCGCCGCTGGCGACGGTTCGGTCTCCACGCTGGTCAGCGTCCATAACGCACCCACCTGCGAGATCCTGCAGAAATACGGCACCGACGCGCAGAAGGAGCGCTGGCTGCGCCCGCTGGCGACCGGCGAGAAGGTCGGCAGCTTCGGCCTGACGGAGTCCTCGGCCGGGTCGGACGCCGCGAGCGTCAAGACGCGGGCGACCCGGACTAACTCGGGCTACACGGTCAATGGCAGCAAGCAGTTCATCAGCAACGCCAAGATCGGCCAGACCACGATCTTGTTCGCCGTCACCGACCCGGAGGCGGGCAAGAAGGGCATCACCGCTTTCATCGTCGACAACAACACGCCGGGCTTCAGCGTCTCCCGCGTGGAGCACAAGCTCGGTCAAAAAGCCTCCGATAGCTGCGCGCTGTCGTTCGATGACATGCATGTGCCGGACGACCAGCGCATCGGCGAGGAGGGCGAGGGCCTCAAGATCGCACTCTCGACGCTGGAAAGCGGCCGCATCGGCATCGCCGCCCAGGCTGTCGGCATGGCGCGCTCGGCACTGGATTATGCGATCGCCTACGCCAAGGAGCGCAAGCAATTCGGCGGCAAGGCGATCATCGAACACCAGGCGGTCGCGTTCCGCCTAGTCGATGCCAAGACCAAGCTGGCCGCCGCGCACGAGATGACGCTGAAGGCGGCCCGGCTCAAGGATGCCGGCAAACCCGCGCTCGAGGCCGCGGCGATGGCGAAGCTGTTCGCCTCCGAGATCGCCGAAGAGGTCTGTTCCGTCGCAATCCAGACGCTGGGCGGATACGGCTACCTCGCCGACTACCCAGTCGAGCGCATCTACCGCGACGTCCGCGTGTGCCAGATCTACGAGGGCACGTCGGACATCCAGAAGCTCATCCTGCAACGCATGCTTTGACCCGTTTCGGCCGGCGCACTTTGCTGGCCGGGCTGGCGGCGCCGTCCCTAGCCCGGGCGCAATGCAGGCTCGGACCGCTGACCGTCATCCCGCTGGATGCGGTCGAGGGCTTCCCGGTCATCGCCGGGCAGGTCGCCACCCGGCTGGTGACGTTCGTGCTCGACACCGGGGCCCAGGCGCACCTGATCCTGCCTGCGGCCGAGGCAGTGCTGCGGCTGCCGCCGATGGAAGGCACCGTGCCGCTGATCGGCACTGGCGGGGAGCGCGAGGCGCCGCTGGTTCGGCTGGAGGGCGTGACCCTGGGCGGGGCGCCGGTGCTACCAGCAGCGACGCCGGTGACGACGTTGCCGGTGGTGCCGCACGTATCGCCATTGCTGGCCGGATTGCTCGGAGCCCCGTTGTTAGAGCAGTTCGATCTGGATCTGGATGTGATGGCGGGACGGCTCGGCCTGTTCCCGGCCGGCGGTTGCGGCGGCGCGCTGCCGGAACTCGCGGCGCGGCAGACCGTGATCCCGCTCGCCATCACGCCGGACCGGCAGGCGCTACTGGACGTCACGATCAACGGCCAGGGCCTCATCGCCCTGCTCGACACAGGATCGCGGGCCACGCTGCTGTCGCAGACGGCGGCCGATGCGCTCGGGCTGCGGGCGCCGGTTTCGGCCAACACGTCGCGCGGCGTCGATGGCGAGAGCTTGCCGGTGGGGCACACGACGGTGCGCGAGATGACGGTCGGCAACGACGTGATCCGCAACATGCCGATCAGCATCGCCCCCGTGCAGCTGGGCCGGGCCGACATGCTGCTCGGGTTCGACTACCTGCGGCAGCGGCGGGCCTACATCTCCTACGTCACGCAGCGGCTGGTGATCGTCTTGCCTGGCCCTGCCGCATCAGGGCGATGATGGTGCGGGCGGCCTCGGCCGGGTCCGCGGCGCCGGTGATGGGACGGCCGACGACGAGGTAATCGGCGCCGCGCTCGACCGCCGCGTCGGGCGTAGCGGCGCGCTTCTGGTCGTGATGGTCGGCGCCGGCGAGGCGGATGCCCGGCGTACCCACCAGCAGGTCGGCCCGGCCGGAGCGGGTGCGAATCGCGTCCGGATCGTCGGCGGCCGAGGCGATCACGCCGTCACAGCCGGACTCTGCCGCCGCACGCACGCGAAGGTCGATGATCTCCTGCAGCGGCCGGTCGTAGCCCATGGCCCGCAGCGCCGCATCGTCCTGGCTGGTCAGCACCGAGATGGCGAACACCTTCAAGGCGCTGTCGCCACGGCCCTCGACTGCTGCCCGCAGCATGTCGGGATCGCCATGCACCGTGACGATCGAGACTCCACGCGCCGCCGCCGCCGCGACGCCGCGCCGGACGGTCTCGCCGATGTCATACATCTTGTAGTCGAGGAACACCTGCTTGCCGGCCGCGGTCAGCTCGTCAATCAGGCCGTCCACACCACGCTGGAAGAACAGCCACATGCCGATCTTATAGAACGACACACTGTCGCCCAACCGCGTCACCAGCAGCCGTGCCTTGTCCAACGTCGGCACGTCGAGGGCGACGATCAGCCGCTTCGAAACATCGCTCACGCCATCTCCCCCAATAAATTGCATCATTCTGATCTCAGGCGGCGTGATCTCGCGCAATAGCCAGTCTGTCGCAAATTGGCTGACGACTCCGTCGTCGCCGGTTTTCAGGGCGACTCCGCGAGTGGTTTCGCCAATGACAGAATGGTTGCAAGCTTCTTTCGATCCCGGCTAAAATATAAGCATGCCGAGCTTCACCAAGCTGGTACCGGAAGGCGATAATCGTCCGCGCGACGTCTGCGACACGTGCGGCTACGTCGCTTACGACAATCCAAAGATCGTCGTCGGTGCCGTTATCGCCGTTGGGGACAGCGTTCTGCTGTGTCGCCGCGCCATCGAACCGCGTCTTGGGTTCTGGACGGTTCCGGCCGGTTATCTGGAGCATGGCGAGACCGTGGCCGAGGGCGCGGCGCGCGAGGCATTCGAGGAAGCTGGCGCGACGATCCGGATAGACGGCGTCCTGGCTCTCTACAGCATCAGCCGGATCGGTCAGGTGCAGGTCATGTTTCGCGCCGGGTTCGACGGACCGGTAAAGTTCGAGCCAGGCATCGAGAGCCTGGATGTGCGCCTGTTCTCCTGGGATGAGATTCCTTGGGATGAGTTGGCATTTCCTTCTGTTCGCTGGGTGCTCGAGGCCTGGCGAGATGCGGGCGATGCCCCGCTCGGACCGCCGGCGGGCAATCCCGCCAGCGATGAACGCGGCACCAGCCGCATGATGACCGAGGTGACCGTATGAAGTCGATCTGGTTGAGCGTGTTGGCGTTTCCGCTCATCGCCGCGGCCCCGATGCAGCCGCCGCTGACCTTGTCTGTGCCGGCCGATGGTGGCTTCTCGCTCGGTGCTCCAGCGCTGCCGAAAGGAGCCCCGTCGTTCCAGCCGGCGCCGATGGCGAATCGCGATCTCTCCACCCCACAGGGTGCACGCGCCAGCAACGAGCCTTCTGTTTCGCCAACGCTGTTCACCACGCGGACCCAGTTCCGCGGTGATGGCTTTTCACAAGGCTCCACCGCGCAGAGCGAACAAGAACACAAGATCAGGCCCGGCGCCGGGATCAGCCTTCACATGCCGTTCGCTCCACAATAGCAGCCTCTTGGCAAGGAGCCCGGAGCACGCCACCTTTGGTGGATCACGAGGGGTTTGCTATGCGCGCGCATCAAAGACTTAGACAGCAGCAGGCAGCGGCGCAGGCCAAGGCCATAGACACGGCATCGATCGCCATCACCGCCGGCCTCGGCCTCATGGGCCTGATCACCGGGCTCGCGGCCCTCCTTCACTAGGGCTCGTCGGCACCTACGAGTCCGCGGGCGAAGTCCATCGCGTCGAACGGGCGCAGATCATCCGCCCGTTCTCCAACCCCGACAGCATGAACCGGTAGGGCGAATGCCTGTGCCAGGGCCACGACGATGCCGCCCCGCGCGCTGCCGTCCAGCTTCGTCACTACCAGGCCGGTGACGTCGACGATTTCCTTGAACACGCGGACCTGCTCCATCGCGTTCTGACCAGTGGTCGCATCCAGCACGAGCAAGGTCGAGTGCGGCGCGGTCGGATCCTGCTTCTGGATCACGCGAATGATCTTGGCCAACTCCTCCATCAGCGCGCCCTTGTTGTGCAGCCGTCCTGCGGTATCGACCAGCAGGACGTCGATCCCTTCGGCCTTGGCTCGCTTCAGGGCATCGAACGCCAACCCGGCCGCGTCCGCGCCAGGAGTACCGGAGATCACCGGCGCCCCGGTCCGTTCGCCCCATACCTGAAGCTGTTCAACGGCGGCGGCGCGGAACGTGTCGCCGGCGACCAGCATCGAGCGAATTCCGGTGTTGCGGTAGGCTTGCGCCAACTTGCCGATCGTCGTCGTCTTGCCGGTGCCGTTAACGCCCACCACGAGCACCACATGTGGCTTCAGGCTGCGGTTGATCTCGAGCGGCACCGCGATCGGCCCTAGCATCGTGGCGATCTCCTGGCTCAAGGCCAGCTTGATCTCCTCGTCGGTCACGCTCTGGCCAAACCGAGTCCGACGGAACTCGGCGATGATCTGTCCAGCCGCCGCCGGCCCGAGATCGGCGGTGATCAGCGTCTCCTCCAGCGCGGCGAGCGCCTCGTCGTCGAGCCGCTTCTTGGTGAGCGCCGCGGTGATGCCGCCGGTCAGCTTCTGCGTGCTGCGGCTCAGGCCTTCCTTGAGCCGCGAGAAAAACCCTAATGCCATCAGCCCGCCTCTACCCCGTCCGCCGACGCTGCCGATACCGTCAGGGCGACCAACGCGCCGACGTCGTGATCGCCGCGGATCTTCGCCTTGGTGAAATGCTCGCTATGCCCGACGCCGCCCCGCTCGACCACGACGCGGATCGGGCGACCTACCTGTTCCGCATGGAACGCCGCCGCTGCCACCCTGCCCTGCTGCCGCAACGCTTCCGCCCGCGCCCGCCGTATCGGCATCGGCACCATCGGCATCCGCGCCGCCGGTGTTCCGGGCCGGTCGCTGTAGGGAAACACATGCAGATACGGGATCGCCGCTTCGCCGATCGCGTCGAGCGTCTCCCGCTGATGCGCCTCCGTCTCAGTCGGGAACCCGGCAATCAGATCCGCGCCGATCGCGATCCCGGGCCTGAGCCGGCGCGCACGCTCGATCACGCTCAACGCATCCGCGCGCGAGTGCCGCCGCCGCATGCGCTTGAGGATGAGATCCGCGCCGGCCTGCAGCGAAAGATGCAGATGCGGCATCAACCGCGGCTCTTCGGCCAAGGCGCGCCACAGCGCCGGGTCGATGGCGGCGGGGTCGAGCGAGGAAAGACGCAGTCGCGGCAAGGTCGGCACGTCGCGCAAGATCGTCCGGACCAGATCACCCAGCCCGGCGTCACCGCTACGGTAGCTCGCCAGGTCCACCCCGGTCAGCACCACCTCGTTGATACCGGCCTCGACCAGCGTCCGCACCTGCGCGCTGGCGTCGAGCAACGGCACCGAGCGGCTGACGCCACGGCCTTGCGGGATGATGCAGAAGGTACACGCGTGATCGCAGCCCTGCTGCACGTCGAGGTAGGCGCGCGCGCGCCCGGCGATACCGCCGATCGCCTGCACGGCATGGGTCCGCCGCGCGTGGATGTCGCCGACGATACCGGGCGCGCCGGGCACCCAACTTGCCGGCTCCAGCTTTTCCGCGTTGCCCAAAACTCGATGGACGCCCGGCAGCGCTGCCCAGCGCTGTGGCTCGATCTGTGCGGCGCATCCGGTGACGACGATCGCCGCCCCGGGCCGCTCGCGATGGACGCGCGCGATCGCCTTGCGACACTGCCGTTCTGCCTCCGCGGTGACTGCGCAGGTGTTGACGACCACCGTGTCGGTCAGCGCCGCGGCGTGCCCGCGGATGACCTCGCTCTCGAACGCATTCAATCGGCACCCGAAGGTGAGGATTTCGAGCGTCAAGACGCGATCTCGCCCCAGAGCTCGCCTGGGATCTCGCCATGGAAGCTGGTCGCGACCGGGCCGGTCATCAGCACCCGGCCCGCCTCGGTAAGGTCGATCTCCAGCGTGCCGCCATCCATCTCAATGGCGACGTGGCGATCGACGAGGCCGCGGCGATGGGCGTTGACGGCCGCCGCACACGCACCGGACCCGCAGGCGAGCGTCATTCCGGCACCACGCTCCCACACGCGGAGCCGCATGTGCCCACGATCACGGATGTGCGCGTAGCCGACGTTGACCCGGTCGGGAAACAACGGGTGCCGCTCCAGCGCCGCGCCGTCCTGCTCCACGGGATTGGGGTCGGTCACGAAGAAAGTGACGTGTGGGTTGCCGACTGAGCACGCAGCCGGGTCGCCTGCGATCGGAAGATGCAGGGTGTCGGCGTCGTGGGCCAGCGGCACGTCCGCCCAGCCGATCCGAGGAACCCCCATATCGACGCGGACGCGGCCATCGGCCAAGCGCTCAGCCGGGAGATCGCCCGCCACGGTTCGGATGACCTGATAGGGCCGGCCATTCTGCTCGAACAGCAACTCGGCAACGCAGCGCGTGGCGTTGCCGCAGGCACCAGCCTCCGAGCCGTCCGGGTTGCGGATCCGCATCAGCAGGTCGGCATCGGTCCGCGGCGGCGGGGGGTGCAGCGTAATGAATTGGTCGCAGCCGATTCCGCGCCGTCGATCAGCCAGGTGACGGACCTGTTCGGGCGAGAAATCCACCGGAACGGCGCGCTCGTCGACGACCACGAAATCGTTGCCGGCCCCGTGCATCTTGATGAATCGGATCGGCATGATGGCCGTCATATAGGCGATCGCGTGCGCCATGCACCACAGCCAGGGCCAGTGTTTTCGCGACTGAAACTTTCTTGCTCACTCCTCCGTAGCTTGACAGCAACTTGTTTTGCTGAGGGAGACAAAATGTTTACCGATCAACGAGCTGACAACGCTTCGCCGAACAATATCGTCGAGAGCGCAAATCTCGGCCGCGATCTTTCGATGTTGGCCTCCGCGGTGCGCGCGGCCGAACTGGCCGACACTCTCGCCAGTCCGGGGCCGTTCACCGTTTTCGCGCCGAGCGATGCCGCGTTCGCCAAGCTGCCGCAGACCGAGATGGACCAGTTGTTCAAACCGGAGAACAAGCGGCGCCTGACGTCGCTGATGGCGCATCACATCCTCGCCGGACAGCTCACGACGTCCGAACTCCGCGACCGTGCGCGGGCCGCCAACGGACACCTCACCCTACGGACGGTCGATGGCGACACGATCGAGGTCAAGGATTGCGACGACCAGCTGCACATCGCGGATCAGCATGGCGGCCAGGCAATTGTCACGGTATCGGATCTATTGCAGTCAAACGGTGTGATACATGTGATGGACTCCGTTCTTGCGCCTCGTGCCTGGTGATGGTCGACCTGCTCGGCCTGACCACCTCGCACGGCGACAGGTGCGAGGCAGGGTCGTGGGGAAACCAGAGTGTCAACAACTTCGCCAACAAACGCGGCCGGAGACGCCAGCGATCTGGCGGCACTGATCCTACGCGTCAGTGCCGGCGACGATGAAGCATTTCAGCAGATCTACGAGCGCACCTCGGCCAAGCTGTTCGGGGTGGTGCTGCGGATCGTCAAAGGCCGGGAACTGGCCGACGAGGTGCTGCAGGACAGCTATCTGAGAATTTGGCAGAACGCCTCGCGCTATGCGCCGGAGTCTGGGCGGCCGATGACCTGGATGATCGCCATCGCCCGATACGCAGCGATCGACGTGGTACGGAAACGCGCGCACGACTCGAGCTACACGCCGATCGACCCGCCGGAGCCAGCCGCGGACCCCGAGCGTCAGATCGTGGTGCAGGACATGCTGGGGCGTTGTCTCGGCCGCCTGGCCGCGCCGCAGCTCGAATGCGTGATATTGGCATATTGTAACGGCTACTCGCGCGAAGAACTGGCGCGGCATTTCAGTGCTCAAGTCCCGACCATCAAAACGTGGCTCCATCGGGCATTGAGCGCACTTCGAGCATGTCTGGAGACCACATGAGCGACGACGACCGGTCTTTGGACAGCGCCGAATACGTTCTGGGCACACTCGGAGCCACCGAACGCGCCGAGTTCGAGCAAGCGATGGAGCGGGACCCAAGACTCGGTGACGAGGTCCGGCAGTGGGAGGACTGGCTGTCCGGGCTGAACGACGTCATTCCGGCCGTGGCGCCGCCGTCGCAAAGCTGGGCGAATATCGCGCGTCGGCTTAGGCCCGCTACCGGGCGGAGCGCGGAGCCGGCTGGGATTACCGAGCTGGCGTCGTACCGACGCTCGCGGGCGCGGTGGCGGATGACCTCGCTGGCATTCGGCAGCTTGGCCGCGGGTCTGGCGCTGTTCATCGCCGCCGAACACCTGCGCCCACAGGCGCCGTCCTACCTCGCGGTCGTCAATCGAGGCGGTGATCTGCCGGCCTTGATCGTCCAGGTCGACATGGCGAGCGACACCGTTTCGGTCCGATCGGTCGCGGCGGAGACACCGGCAAATAAGGTATTGGAGCTTTGGTACATCGCTGCCGGACAGGCGCCGCGGTCGGTGGGCTTGCTCGACCGGCCGGAAACCCGGGCGGCATTGCCGGCGGCCCGCACCGATCAGCTCGCCGGGGCGACCTTCGCCGTGAGCGTCGAGCCCGTCGGCGGATCGACCACCGGCGCTCCGACCGGGCCGGTGGTGTATTCCGGCAAACTGTTTCGCGATCGGTAGTGGTGCTTGCCGTCCGGGAACAGGTCGGCTAGACCGCCCCACTCGCTAGCGCGCCGGGCCTGTATGGGCATGCCCGGCCGCAGCGTCCGTGCGTTCGCGATCCGGCGGGCCACGGCAGACCAGGAGATGCAAATGCCCAAGCTGAAGACGAAATCGTCGGTCAAGAAGCGGTTCAAAATCACCGCGACCGGCAAGGTAATGGCCGGCCCCGGCAAGAAGCGCCACAACTTGATGGCCCGTTCGCAGGACCGGAAGCGGCAGAACCGCGGTTCCCAGGTGTTGACCCATGCTGACGCGCTGACCGTCAAGCAGTGGGCCCCCTACGGTATTGCGTAAGGGAGGATAGCACATGGCACGCGTCAAACGGGGTGTAACGACCCACGCTCGTCACAAGAAGGTTCTCAAGCAGTCCAAGGGCTTCGTCGGCCGCTCGTCGACGAACTACCGGATTGCGCTCGAACGGCTCGAGAAGTCGCTCCAGTATGCGTACCGCGACCGCCGCCAGAAGAAGCGCGATTTCCGCGGGCTCTGGATCCAGCGCATCAACGCCGCCGTGCGCGAGCATGGCATCACCTACAGCCGGTTCATCGCCGGGCTGAAGGCGGCGCAGATCGACCTGGACCGTAAGATCCTCGCCGCCATCGCGTTCGACGACCCGGCGTCTTTCGCCACCATCGTCGAGCAGGTCAAGACCGTGATGCATGCGGCCGCCGAAGACGCCACCGTGGCGAAGCTCGCCGCGCTGACCGAGCACCCGGAAGCCCCCGCGGCAGCCTAGCCGATTGCCCGACCCTCTCCCTCTTTGCGGGGGAGAGGGTTGGGCACGCTTCCGTTGACGATGCCGACGCACCCCGGCCCTCTCCCGAGGGGAGAGGGAGCAGAAGGTTGTTCCCCATGACCGACGACCTCTCCGCCCTCCGCGCGGAAACCGAAACGGCCCTTGCCGGTGCTGAAGACCTGCGTATGTGGGACGCTATCCGCGTCGGAACGCTGGGCAAGCAGGGCAAGCTGACCCTGATGTTGAAATCGCTCGGCAGCGCGACGCCGGAAGAGCGGCGCGAGCGCGGGGCAGAACTGAACCGCCTCAAGGGCGAACTCACCACCTTGATCGAGACCCGGCGCGACACCCTCGAGCGTGCCGAGATCGACGCCAAGCTCGCCGCCGAACGCATCGACGTCAGCATGCCACCGCCGCCCAAGCCG
>JBPBQE010000267.1:0-13863 GCA_050954595.1 Janthinobacterium lividum
GCCACTTGAGGCAGCTTTCGGCGCAAGGCGGGTAGAAACGGCGAGAGGCGGTTCGTGTCAAGTGGGCAGGACTGCGTCGGGTGATGCTTCCGCCGTCGGCGTAGGGAACTTATATGCGGCACGCGATGAATTCCGACCAATGAAGCTGACGCCGCTGGTGCCGGCCGTGCCTGACGAGGACACCGGTCCCCGGTGGGGAATCGTCGCCTCCGTGGTGGGGCACGGGCTGTTGCTGCTGGCCGTGCTGAGCCTGGCGATCCAGCATCTGCCACAGGGAGGCAGCTCGGCGCCCTCCTACCAGCTCATGTTCCAACCCCCGAGCGGTGGGGCGCCCCCCAGCGACGCGCCGCAGAAGCAGGCGCTGCCACCGATGCAGCCCGCGGACGTTCCGCCCCCACCGGATGCGATCTCCGGGCCGCCAGCGCCGACACCCGCGACGACACCGGACCCGAAATCCACCACCAGCCCGCCGCCGGCGACCGACACGGCCCCGCTACCAACGCCACAGCCGACTCCGCAGCCTACGCCGCAGGCAGTTCCAGCGCCCTCCCCCAGCGCGGCCCCAGCCACGGCAGCACCGCCAGTCGCCGCCCCGGCGGCGCCGGACGAAGAAGCGAGCGTTCCGTTGCCGACGCCACTCGAGGTGCCGCCGACGACCGCGCCACCTGCGGTCCGACTCGAATTGCCCCCAACGGAGGCGGCCCCGGCAAAGCCCGCCGAGATCATGCCGCAAGCGCCGCCACCGTTGCCGCCGATGGAGACCAAGCCGCAGCCCACGCCGGTGCGGCCGGCCGCCAGGGTGGCGCCGCGGTCGGCCTTTGGGACGCTGTCGAACCCGATGGACCTCAGCCTGGCACCCTCCGCGCCTCGGCCTGCTGCGCGCGGCTCGGTGGCGTCGCGGTCGCTGGATTTGTCACCGTCGCAGGAAAGGACCGGGCCGTTGCGGTCCGACCCCTATGCGCAGATCCGGGCGGCGAACGCGTCGGCGGACTGGAATCGCGGGCTGCTGTCGTACTGGCTGCAGCATCGATACTATCCGGAGCAGGCCGCGATGAACGGCGAGCAAGGCTCGGTGACGATCCAGTTGACGGTGAATCGCTCGGGCCGGGTCGAGAATGTCGAGGTGCTGTCGCGGTCGGGATCGCAATGGCTGGACATGGCGGCGCTGGCGACCTGGCGGAACGCCAAGCTGCCGCCGTTCACCAGCGAGATGCGGGAGGACCGCATTACCTTCCCGGTCCCGATCCAGTATTTCCTGATCCAGAAATAAACTTGATGGAGCGGGCGATGGGAATCGAACCCACGTCAGTAGCTTGGAAGGCTACCGCATTACCATTATGCTACGCCCGCGCATGACCAAGCCGATGGTCGCTCTTCAATATTCCTCCAGCGTGTCGCTCGCAAGCACAACCATCGCGCCGGGCTGACGTTGGCGCCCCGTCAAGGATGGGATCGAACGATGAGCGAGACGAAAAGCGTTGCGGTGCAGGCAGTGACGGCGGAACCGACGGTGTTCGAGATTCCCGGTGCCGAGGGTGAGTTCAAGATCCAGATCCTGAACGAGGATCAGGCCAAAGGCGTGGTGACGACGATCGTCTACCTGCCGGCCGGCGGCAAGATTCCGGCGCATCGACACCAGAAGGGCGCCGAGATGCATTACGTGCTCGAGGGCGATCTGATCGAAGGCGGCCAGACCTTCGGGGTGGGCGGCTTTCTGAGCCATGCGGCCGGCCAGGTGCATGGGCCACACGAGAGCAAGGGCGGCGCAAAGGTGCTCACCGTTCAGACCTGGCAGTCGACGGATGGCGCGTTCGACTTCGAGCCGGCTTAAGCGAGCAAGCGCGAAGCGGCGGCGATGCCGGTGAGGTAAGCGCCGCCCACCGTCCCGGCGAGGCCATTGGTGGCGACCGCCTCGCCGGCGAAGACCAGGCGCTCGGCAGGAAACGCCGCAGCGAGCACGTCGCGTTGATGGGAATGCTGCGGAGGGGCATAGGCATAGGCGCCACGGAACAACGGATCGGTGCCCCAGTCGGTGAGCAACGCCTGCGCCGTGGTGCTGACGCCGGTCATGCTGCGGAATGCGTCTCGTGCCAGCTCGGTGGCGGCGACCGGGTCGGTGGCGAGCGACCAGGCGAGGCGTCCGCCGACGAACCCGGTGACGAACGGGCGCCCGTTCGGCCAGGCGTCGAAGGTGATTGGATAGGCACGGTCGAGCAGCAGCGAATCCGAGGCAAAGCCCGGCGGGGCCGCATCGATGGGCAGCGCAATCTTGCTCAGCAGGCCCATGGGAAGGCCGTCGATCGCAGCCTGGATCGCGATGTGCAGGTCGGGGGTGAAGCGGATACCGCCGGCGGCGAGTACGCCGGTGGAGACGGTGACGATGGCAGCAGCGGCGCGGATCGTGCCGCGGGATGTTTCGAGGCGCAGGCCGGGGCCGGACCAGTCGAGGGCGTTGACCGGCGTGTCGAGACTGGCCGGGGTGGCGAGATGGCGGGCGATGAAGGCGCCGATACCGGCGCCGGGCTGCAGGTTCGGGCCGTCGAGGGCGTTGCGGTGCCAATCGCGCAGGCTGAGGTCGGCGGCGTCGGCCGCGGCGATGATGGCGCCTTCCCAGAGCGCGATCGTGGACGCCCAGGGATCACCGGCCATGGGCGTCATGGCCTCGGCAAGCGAGACGTCGGGGCCGGCCAGGGCGGGGGCGACAACGGCGTCGAGGCGGTCCCATGCAGAGGTGTAGGCAGCGTGTTCCGCCTCCGTCGCGGGGCGACCCTCGATGAACAGGCGCTCGGTGCGCGGGGTGTCGGAGTTGCGGAGGGCATCGCCGGGTTGGGCCAAGGCGACGAGGGGATTGCGCTGGGCGGCGTGCAGCCAGCCGGCGCCGAGGTCGAACGGGGCGCCGTTGAACGGCACCGTCTGGGCGCGGCCGCCAATGCGGGACCCGGCCTCGACCAGTGTGACGGCGATACCGGCCTGGCGGAGATGCCGCGCCGCAGCCAGCCCGGCGACGCCGGCGCCGACCACTACGACGCCATCGGAAAGGTCGATCATAGGCGGCGGAACTCCTGCCATTGCCAGAGGGCGAGGATCGGCAGACCCCAGCTCACCTCGCGGGCGCGACGAAGCAGGGAGGCGCCGAGGGCGAGGTCGGGCGGGATGCCGAACATGGTGCCTAGGCCGACATAGCCGGCCTCCTGCACGCCGATCGCGCCCGGGACGATGAAGGCGACAGCGACAACGGCGTCAAGCACGGCCTCGAGCGCGAGGATGGGCACGATGGCGAAGTCCTGCCCGAGCAGATGGAGGCTGAGCCAAGTGGCAACGCCGGTGATGAGCCAGCCGCAGAGGTGGATGGCGATGGCGGCAGCGAGGCGACGGCGGTTGGCATAAAGGCGCTGGGCCTCCTGACCGAGCAGCGGGGCTTGTTGAGCGCGCGGACCGAGAAGCCTGGTCGCCAGGGTACCGATCCCGGCGCCGATGCGGCCGCGTCGGGACAGGCCCAGGATGAGCAGGGCCAGGGCGATCAGAAGTCCCAGGCCGACGGGAAGTACGAGGTCGTCGACTCGGTGTAGGACGAGGAGGGTGGCGATGCCGAGAAGGGCGAACAGGAGTTGCGCCGTGATCTCCGCCGTCACGTCGACGATGGTACCGGCGGCGGCGATGGGCCAGGCGGGCCCGCGGAGGACCACGGCGCGGATGCCGAGAAGGTAGCCGCCGACGGGGGAGAACGGCAGGCAGGTGGTAGCGGCGTCGCGGACCATGCGGCCCCAGACGAGCAGGGCCGGGCGGATATCAGGCTGCACCGTGGCCCAGGCGAGGCCGAGAACGCAGAACAGGCCGCCTTGCACGGCCAGGAGCAGGGCGGCGCCCGGCCAGCCGATGGAGAACGTGGCGCGGAAAACGTCGCCGGCGTCGAAGCGCAGCACCAGCGCTGCCGCGACCGCGATGCCGAGAAGGGCCAGCAGGACCGGAAGGCGGCGCATCAGTCCGGCACTACACCAGTCGGGGCAGCTTGGGATATAGGGCTGAGGTGCCCAACGATCAGACGCCTCCCTCCCCTCAAACGCTCGTCACGGGCGCTACCGGCTTCGTCGGCTCGGCGGTCGCCCGGGCCTTGCTGGCGCGGGGGCATCATCTGAAGCTGCTGGTGCGGCGGGGGAGCGACCGCCGCAACATCGACGGCCTGCCGGCCGAGCTGGTCGAAGGCGACCTCCGGGACAGTTCGAGCTTCGCCGCGGCTGTCGCGGGATGCCGTTACGTCATGCATGTGGCTGCGGATTACCGGCTGTGGGTGCCGGACCCGGGGCCGATGATGCAGGCCAACATCGACGGCACCCGGGCGCTGCTGCTGGCAGCGCGAGACGCCGGGGTCGAACGGATCGTGTATTGCAGCAGCGTCGCCGCGCTAGGACTGATCGGCGATGGCACGCCAGGAACGGAGGACACCGTGGTCGACCCGGCCAAGGTCATCGGCGTCTACAAGCAGTCGAAATACCTGGCCGAGCAGGAAGTGCGGCGCCTGGTGCGCGAGGAAGGCGTGCCGGCGGTGATCGTCAATCCGTCGACGCCGATCGGGCCGCGCGACATCAAGCCGACGCCGACCGGGCGCATGGTGCTGGACGGCGCAGCCGGGCGCATGCCGGCCTTCGTCGATACCGGGCTGAACGTGGTGCATGTGGACGACGTCGCCGAGGGGCACATGCTGGCGCTCGAGCGGGGGCGGATCGGCGAGGCGTACATTCTCGGCGGGACGGACATGCGGCTGGAGGAGATCCTGGCGGTGATCGACGACGTCATGCAGCGCAAGCCGCAGAAGCGGGTGCGGCTGCCGCATCAGGTGCTGGTGCCGCTGGCGCTCGGCATGGAAGGCGCGGCGCGAGTATTCGGGATCGAACCGATGGTGACGCGCGAGATGCTGGCGATGGCCAAGAAGCAGATGTTCTTCAGCTCGGCCAAGGCGGTGAACGAGTTGGGTTACGCGCCCAGGCCGCCGCGGCAGGCGCTGGCGGATGCGATCGCCTGGTTCAGGGCGGATGGGCGCCTGAAGAAATGAACGTTCAGAAATGATCGTCGTCGCGGCGGCGGCCCTGGTGATCTGGGCCTACCTGCTGCTGCTGCATGGACGTTTCTGGCGGGCGGGGCCGGTGTTGAGCCCAGCCCGGCCCGTCTCGGCCCCGCCTGTCGACATCGTGATCCCGGCGCGGGACGAGGCGGAAGGGATCGGGGCGGCGCTGCAAACGCTGTTGGCCCAGGACTATGCCGGCGAGATGCGGATCATCCTGGTGGACGACCGCAGCACGGACGGGACCGGCGACATCGCGCGGGCGTTCGGCGATGCCCGGCTGACCGTGATCGCTGGCGCCGAACGTCCGCCGGGATGGAGCGGTAAACTTTGGGCGGTCGAGCAGGGCGTGGCGCAAAGCACCGCCGGGCTGGTGCTGCTGACCGACGCCGACATCCTGCACGACCCGGCGCATCTCTCGACGCTGGTGGCCGAGGCGGAGCGGGACGGGCTCGATCTGGTGTCGGAGATGGTAGCGTTGCGGGCGGTGAGCCCGGCGGAACGGGCGCTGGTGCCGGCCTTCGTCTACTTCTTCCAGATGCTTTACCCGTTCAACCTGGTGAACGACGCCAGCACCCGCGTCGCCGCGGCGGCCGGCGGAACGATGTTGGTGCGGCGATCGGCGCTGCAGCGCATCGGCGGCATCGCCAGCCTGCGGGGCGCGCTGATCGACGACGTGACGCTGGCGTCGCGGATCAAGCAGGGTGGACCGATCTACCTGGGCCATAGCGGATTGGCGCGCAGCCTCAGGCCGTATCCGGGGGCGGCCGACATCTGGCGGATGGTGGCACGGACGGCGTATGTGCAACTACGGCTATCACCGGTGTGGCTGCTGGGAACGGTGCTCGGCTTGGTGCTGATTTGGCTGATGCCGCCGGTGCTGGCGCTGTTCGGGCACGGGCCGGCGCGGTGGATGGCAGCGGCGGCGTGGGCCGGGTCGGCGCTGTCCTTCTTGCCGACGCTGCGGCGGTTCAGGCAATCGCCAGCCTGGGCGCTCGGATTGCCGGCGATCGCGACCTTCTATCTGTTGGCCACGATCGGGTCGGCGGTCGACTATCATCGCGGTCGGGGCGTGGTCTGGAAGGGCCGCAGCTACCAGGAGATTGAGAGTTGAACTCGGTAGAAAACTGGTCCGGCAAGGATCGTGGGGACGAAAACTTCCCGGTCGGGTCCGTGCTGATTCGCAAGGCGCTGCGGCCGCATATCCACGCCTTCTACACCTATGCGCGCAACGGCGACGACATCGCCGATACCGGGGACCTTGCTCCAGACGACAAGATCGCGCGGCTCGACCTGATGGAGGCGGTGCTACTCGGCCAGGCCAGCGAGGGCTCGCCGAGTGCTGACCGGCTGCGGGCGAGCCTGGCCGAGACCGGGGTGTCGCCCGTGCATGCGCAGGAATTGCTGGTGGCGTTCCGGCGCGACGCGCGCAAGAGCCGGTATGCGAGCTGGGACGAGTTGCTGGACTACTGCCGTTATTCGGCGGCGCCGGTGGGGCGTTACGTGCTGGACCTCCACGGAGAGAGCCCGGCGACGTGGCCGGCCAACGACGCGCTGTGTGCATCGCTGCAGGTGTTGAACCACCTGCAGGATTGCGGAAAGGATTTCGCCGGGATGGATCGGTCCTATCTACCGCAGGATATGTTGGATGCGGCGGGAGCGACGGTGAGCGATGTGACGGAGCCGGCCGAAACGGCCGGACTGCGGCAGGTGTTCGGACAGGTGTTGGACCGGGTCGATGCGCTAAACGCGGAGGCGGCACGGTTGCCGGCCCAGGTGCGGGATCGGCGGTTGCGGCTGGAGGTGGGCGTAATCGTCGGGCTGGCGCAACGGTTGACGCGGCGGTTGCGGCAGGGGGACCCGATTGCGACTCGGGTGAAGCTGGTAAAGTCGGATGTTGCCGGGTCGATGCTGGGCGCGTTGAGGTGGGCGGCATGACGCCGTTGGGCGCGGACCGGGAAGACATCCGCGAGGTCGAGGCGATCGTGAAGCGGGCGGGGACCTCGTTCTATCGCGGCATGCGGATGCTGCCACGGGACCGGCGCACGGCGATGTATGCCATTTACGCGTTCTGCCGGCTGGTGGACGACGTGGCGGACGAGCCGGCGCCGATGGCCGACAAGCTGGCCGGGCTGGCCGCCTGGCGCGAGCGGATAGAGACGCTCTATGCGGGGCGGGCGAGCGACGCGGTGACGCGGGTGCTGCTGCCGGCGATCGCGGCCTACAAGCTGCGGCGGGAAGATTTTGTCGCCGTGATCGACGGTATGGCGATGGACACGGAGACGGCGATCGTGGCGCCGGATCTGGCGACGCTCGATCTGTATTGCGACCGGGTGGCCGCGGCGGTGGGGCGGCTGTCGGTGCGGGCGTTCGGCGACGACTCGGCGGATGCGGACGTGGTGGCGTGGCACCTGGGGCGAGCGCTGCAGTACACCAACATCCTGCGCGACGTGGCCGAGGATGCCGAACGCGGCCGGCTCTATCTACCGATGGAATGGCTCGAGGAGGCCGGCGTGCCGCCGGATCCGGAAGCGGTGCTGGGCCACACCGCGCTGCCGGCGCTGTGTGCCCGGATGACGGCGACGGCCCATCGGCATTTCACCCAAGCCGAGGCAGCAATGGCGCGCTGCATACCCAAGGCGATGAAGCCGGCGCGACTGATGGGGGCGACGTATTCCGCGCTGCTGGAACGCATGCAGCAACGCGGATGGTCGAATCTGGACGAGCGGGTGAGCCTGACGAAGTTCGAGAAGCTGCGGATCGCGTTGCGTCACGCGCTATGAGGTGGTCGCACGTTCATGTGATCGGGGCCGGGCTAGCCGGGCTGGCGGCTGCGTTGACGCTGGTCGAGCGCGGTGTGCGCGTGACCCTGCACGAGGCCGGGCCGGCAGCCGGTGGACGCTGCCGGTCGTATTTCGACCGCGAGCTGGGCTGCCGGATCGACAACGGCAATCACCTGCTGTTGTCGGGCAACAAGGCAGCGTTCGCGTTCCTGGACCAGGTCGGCGCGCGGGACACGCTGGTGGGGCCGTCGAGCCCGGCATTCCCGTTCATCGACCTGGCTAGCGGCGAGCGCTGGGTGGTGCGACCCAACCGCGGGAAGGTGCCGTTCTGGATCTTCGACAAGCGGCGGCGGGTGCCGGGAACGCATCTGAGCGAGTACCTGCAGATGATCGCCTTGCGCCGGGCGGGGCCGGACGCCACGGTGTCGACCGCGCTGCGGCAAGGGCCGCTGTTCCGTAAGCTGTTGGAACCATTGGCAGTCGCGGCGCTCAACACGCCGCCGCAGACCGGCAGCGCGCAGCTGCTGTCGGCGGTGGTGAACGAAAGCCTCGGCGATGGCGGGGCTGCGTGCATCCCGGCATTCCCGCGCGAGGGCTTGTCAGAGTCGTTCATCGACCCGGCCGTGGCCTGGCTCGAGGCGCGCGGGGCGACGATCCGGCTGAGCAGCCGGGTGGCGGCGATCCGTACCGAGGACGGTGCCGTGACCGGGCTGGGGGCGGACACGCTGGCGGATGACGAAGCCGTGGTGCTGGCAGTGCCTGCGCCGGTGGCGAGCACGTTGCTACCGTCGGTGCGCGGGCCCGACGCGTTTGAGGCGATTCTCAACGTGCATTTCAAGCTGGACGTATCGGAAGACGCGATCCCGGAGCGGGCCGGGTTCATGGGAATGGTGGGCAGCCTGTCGGAATGGGTGTTCGTAAAACCGGGGGTGGTAAGCGTCACCATCTCGGCAGCCAACCGCCACGCGGCGATGGACCCCGTGGCCGTAGCGCAACAAGTGTGGCAAGAAGTGCGCACTGCGTTACGACTACCTGAACCGATCCCGCTCTGGCGCGTGCTAAGGGAGAAGCGCGCCACGTTTTCGGCGACACCGGAGCAGAACCGGAGACGGCCATCGTCGAGCACCGAGTTTCGCAATTTGGTGTTGGCAGGCGATTGGACGGCTACTGGTCTGCCGGCGACGATCGAGGGAGCAATCCGTTCGGGGCGGCGCGCCGCCGACACTCTTTCAAGCACGACACGCGAGTAGATATTGCTAAATGCCTAGTGAAACCTTGACCCGGCCAGAAACGACGGAATCGACGTTGGACCGCTCCATCGACGGTGCGGCCAATGCCCTCAACAAGCGGCAAAAGACCGACGGACACTGGGTGTTCGAGCTCGAGGCCGATGCGACGATTCCGGCCGAGTACGTGTTGCTCGAACACTACATGGACCGCATCGACCTGCCGCTGGAGCGCAAGATCGGCGTCTACCTGCGCCGGATCCAGGGCGAGCACGGCGGCTGGCCGTTGTTCCATGATGGCGCCTTCAATCTGTCAGCGAGCGTAAAAGCGTATTACGCGCTGCGCTGCATCGGCGACGACGTCGATGCGCCGCACATGGTGCGGGCGCGCGAGGCGATCCTGCGCGAAGGCGGTGCGGCGCGCTGCAACGTGTTCACCCGCGTGCAACTGGCATTGTTCGGCCAGGTGCCATGGCGGGCGGCACCCTGCATGCCGGTCGAGATCATGCTGCTGCCCAAGTGGTTCTTCTTCCACCTGTCGAAGGTCTCGTACTGGTCACGCACTGTCATGGTGCCACTGATCGGGCTGATGGCGCTGCGTCCGCAGGCGCGCAATCCGAACATGGTCGAAATTCCAGAGCTGTTCGTGGTCCCGGCCGATCGGGTGCGCGACTGGGTTCGTGGGCCGTACCGGTCCGCCTGGGGGCGGGTGTTCAAGGCGGTCGACGTGCTGGTGCGCCGGGCTGAGCCGTTCTTCCCGCGCCGGGCGCGGGCGCGGGCCATCAAGCTGGCGGCAAGCTTCGTCGAGGAGCGGCTGAACGGCGAGGACGGGCTGGGCGCCATCTACCCAGCGATGGCCAACACGGTGATGTTCTTCGACGCGCTGGGAATGGACGAAGACCATCCCGACGCCGTCATCGCCTGGGCGGCAATCCGCAAGTTGATGGTGCAAACCGATACGGAGGCTTACTGCCAGCCTTGCCTTTCGCCGATCTGGGACACTAGCCTGGCCGGGCACGCGGTCGCCGAAGCGATGGGCGCCAGCCAAGGCGTTCAGGCTGCGTGCGATTGGCTGGTCGATCAGCAAATCACCGATGTGCGGGGCGACTGGGCCGACATCCGGCCGAACGTGGAGCCGGGCGGCTGGGCGTTCCAATACAACAACGCGCACTATCCGGACGTGGACGATACCGCCGTGGTCGGCATGCTGCTGCACCGCAACGGTGATCCGGCGCATAATTACAGCATCGAGCGCGCACGCGACTGGGTGCTCGGCATGCAGAGCGCCAATGGCGGCTGGGGCGCGTTCGATGCGGACAACACGCATTACGCACTGAACCACATTCCGTTCGCCGATCACGGTGCGCTGCTGGACCCGCCAACGGCGGACGTGACCGGGCGCTGCGTCTCCTTTCTGGCGCAGATCGGGGTGTCGAGCGACACGCCGGTGATGCAGCGAGCGATCGAGTATCTCCGGCGCGATCAGGAGGAAGATGGCAGTTGGTTCGGCCGTTGGGGCACCAACTACATTTACGGAACTTGGTCAGTGCTGATCGCCTTGAATGCGGCCGGTCTGTCGCACGACGATCCCACAATAACGCGCGCGGTGACCTGGTTGCTGTCCAAGCAACGGGCGGATGGCGGCTGGGGCGAGGACGAGGAAAGCTACGGTTCGGCACCGGCCGGCGAGTACAAATGCAGCACTCCGTCCCAGACAGCCTGGGCGATGCTGGCGCTGATGGCGGCCGGCGAGAGCGGGCCGGCGGTGCAGCGCGGGGCGGATTACTTGGCGCGGACGCAGATGCCGGATGGCGAGTGGGAAGAGGACGCCTACACGGCGGTCGGTTTCCCGAAAGTGTTCTACCTGCGATACCACGGGTATCGCCTGTTCTTCCCGCTGATGGCGCTGGCGCGCTTCCGCAACGTGCGTCGGGCCAATAACCCGAGGGTGGCATACGGTTTTTGACGCACTCGGAATCGTTGTCGGGATAGAGGCGGAGGCGCAGATCGCCCGCGGCCTCGGCGGGATCGTCGAGGTCGGCGGTGGCGACTCTGTAGGCGCGACAGCGGCGTGCGCGCGGTTGATCGCCAAGGGCGTGCGCAGCTTGATCAGCTTCGGGCTGGCAGGCGGGCTGCATCCGGCGCTGCGGCCGGGGGCGATGGTCGTCCCGGACGTGGTGTTGTCCCAAGACGGGCACTGGCCGACACATCCGCCGCTAGCGGCACGCCTCGGGACGGTAAACGGCGCGTTGTACAGCGGTGGCGCCGTGCTGGCGACGGCGGAGGACAAGGAAACCCTGTTCGGACGGACGGGAGCGCTGGCCGTGGATCTCGAGAGTGCGGCTGTCGCGGAGACGGCGGCGCGGCATGCGTTGCCATTCGCTGTCCTGCGCGCCGTCTGTGACCCGGCGAGCCGGTCGTTGCCGCGAGCCGCCCTGGTCGCGCTCGATCCGGACGGCAGGATCAACGGGAAAGCGATGGTGCGGGAGCTGATGCAGCGGCCGCAGGACATGGTGGCGCTGGTCGTGTTGGGCAGCGACGCGGCACGGGCGCGGCGGGCGTTGATGCGGCGGGTACGGCAGATCGCCACGGAGGCTTAACCGTCCGGCGTCTCGTCGGGATCGGCTGAATCGGCTAAGCATCGTGGCATGGATGCTCTGAAGCCCGCCGAATTCTACCCCGCCATGTCGGACCCGCAGAAGCAGCCGCGATACACCGGCATTCCGACCTTCTTTCGTGCGCCCTACACCCAGGATTTAGCCGAGGTCGATATTGGCATCATCGGCGTGCCGTTCGATGGCGGGGTAACGAACCGGCCCGGCACGCGGCACGGGCCGCGCGAGGTGCGCAACCAATCCAGCTTGCTGCGGCCCTACAACGCCGCCACCGGGGCGGCGCCGTTCGATACGGCGCGGGTGCGCGATCTCGGGGATTGCTGGATTGAGCGCCCATACGAGCTACAGGGCGCACTTGGTGAAATCGAGGCGTTCTATCGCCGGGTCGTGGGCGCCGGCGTGGTGCCGTTGACGGTCGGCGGCGATCACTCGATCGCGTGGCCGATCCTGCGCGCCGTCGCGGCGGACCGGCCGGTGGGCATGATCCATATCGACGCCCATGGCGACACCGGCGACGACTACATGGGCTCCCGCTTTCATCACGGGGCACCGTTCCGGCGGGCGATGGATGACGGGCTGCTGGATCCGCATCGGGTGATCCAGATCGGGCTACGCGGCACCAGTTCGGTGCCTGGCGGGATGTGGGATTACAGCGAAAAGGCCGGGATGCGGGTGATCCCAATGGAAGAGCTGTACGACAAGGGCTGGCGTTATGCAGTCCAGGAAGCGCGCCGGGTGGTGGGCGACGGGCCCGTCTACCTGACGTTCGACATCGACAGCCTCGACCCGGTGTGGGCGCCCGGAACCGGGACCCCGGAAGCAGGCGGGATCACGATGATCGAGGCGCAGCGCATGGTGCGCGGACTGATGGGGTTGGACGTGGTCGGGGCGGATCTGGTCGAGGTGAGCCCACCCTTCGACATGGGCGGGATCACCTCATTCAGCGGTGCGTCGATTCTGTTCGAAATCCTGTGCGTGGTAGCCAAGGCACGGGAGTTACGCGGCTAGTTCCTGCTCGACGATCTGGGCGAACATGGCGGCGCCGTGCGGGATCGCGGCGTCGTTGAACGCGTAGCCGGGGTGATGCGGGCTGAAGCCGGGGCCGTTGCCAATGTTGAAATAAGCGCCCGGCACCCGCTCGAGCATGAAGGCGAAATCTTCCGAGCCCATGACCGGCGGCTTGTCGGTGATCAGCTTATCCGCGCCGGCGACGATTTCGGCCGCCCGGCAGACGGCCGCAGACGGCTCGGCCGAGTTCACGGTCGGCGCGAAAATCAGGCGCCAGTCGACAGTCGCGGTCGCGCCGAACCCGGCAGCGACGCCCTCGGCCAGTCGGCGAACGCTGGCTTCGATCAGTTCGCCGACCGGACGGGTGAAGAAGCGCGCAGTGCCGGACAGCACGGCGGTTTGCGGGATGACGTTGTAGGCGTCGCCGCCGTTGATCTTGGTGACGCTGAGGACGGCAGGGTCCTTCGGATTGACCGTGCGCGAGACGACCGACTGCAGCGCCGTGCCGAGATGGCAGGCGGTGAGCACCGGGTCGATGCTGGCTTCCGGGCGAGCGCCGTGGGCGCCCTTGCCGTTGATCGTGATGTCGAAGAACGCCCCGCCCGCCATCGCCACACCGTCTCGCATGACGACGGTGCCGACATCCACGCCGGTGCGGTTGTGCAGGCCGTAGATGGTGTCGCACGGAAAGCGGTCGAACAATCCGTCTTCGAGCATGGCGAGGGCGCCGCCGCAGCCTTCTTCGCCGGGCTGGAAGATGAAATGAACGGTACCGCTGAAATTGCGGGTCTCGGCGAGGTATTTGGCGGCGCCGAGCAGCATGGTGGTGTGCCCGTCATGACCGCAGGCGTGCATCTTGCCCGGAACGGTGGAGCGGAACGGCAGGTCCGTCATCTCCTCCATCGGCAGCGCGTCCATGTCGGCGCGCAGGCCAAGGGCACGGTTGCCGGTGCCGCTGCGGAGCGTGCCGACGACGCCGGTCTTACCGACCTGGCGAGTGACGTCCAGGCCCCAGGATTCGAGCTTCCGAGCGACGATGTCGGCGGTGCGGTATTCCTCTAGGCCGAGTTCGGGATGAGCGTGCAGGTCATGACGAATGGCCTCCAGCTCGGATTGATCGCGGCGGATCGTATCGATGATCGACATGCCGGTCAGATTGGCGCCGTTGCCGG
>JBPBQE010000299.1:0-13833 GCA_050954595.1 Janthinobacterium lividum
CGCGGGTTGAGCGAGCTGTCCGGGTTCTGGAACACGATCTGGGCGCGGCGGCGGAAGGCCGGGTCGGGGCGGTCGCCCACGAGGTCGCCGCCGAAGCGAATCTGGCCGCCGCGCGACGGCAGCAGGCGCAGCAGCAAGCGCCCGAGCGTAGATTTACCGCAGCCGGATTCGCCCACCAGTCCGACCACTTCGCCGGCGCGGATGCGCAGCGACACGCTGTCGACGGCCAGCACGCTGCGATCCCGGCCGAGCAGCCGGGCTATGGCACCGCCAGTCTCGAAGCGGGCCGTGAGGTCGTGCGCTTCGAGTAGGAATGGGGCGGCTGCTTGCGGGACAGGGCGCGCAACGTCCTCGATCGGCCATGCGACACCGGCCAGCTCCGTCGTGCGGTGGCAGGCGGCGGCGTTGGGCGCGCCGAAGAGGGTCTGTGGCCGGTCGCAGCCGGCGGCGGCGAAGGGGCAGCGGGGGCGGAAATTGCAGCCGGGGTCCGGCTGGGTCAGGTCCGGCAGGCCACCCGGAATCGGCGCGAGGCGACCGGCATGCGGGTGATCCGGCCGCGGCAGGGCGGCCAGCAGGCCCTTGGTGTAGGGGTGGCGCGGCCGGTGCAGCACGTCCGCCGCGCTTCCGGTCTCGGCGACGCGGCCGGCGTAGAGCACGGCCACGCTGTCGCAGAGTCGGTCGACGATGCCGAGATTGTGGCTGACCAGCAGCATCGAGAGGTTGCGGCGGGCCTGCAGCTCGGCCAACAGGGCCAGGATCTGGGCCTCGACCGTCACGTCCAGCGCGGTGGTCGGCTCGTCGAGGAGCAGCAGGTTGGGCTCGGTGGAGAGTGCAGCGGCGATGCCGACACGCTGCTTCATGCCGCCGGAGAGCTGGTGCGGGTAGGCTCGCATGATCTCGGCCGGGCGCGGAATGCCGGTTTCGGCGAGCAGTTCGGTGCCGCGGGCCCAGGCGGCATGCGGCGTGCTGCCGAGGTGCAGGCGCATCGGCTCGGTGAGCTGGGCGCCGATGGTGCGGGCCGGGTTGAGGGCGGCGGCGGTGTCTTGGAAGACGATGCCGATGCGGCGACCGCGAAGCAGCGGCGCTTCCCGCGCGAGGTCGTGCCCGTCATAGGCGAGGCGACGGGCGATGGCGGCGCCAGGTGGCAGCAGACCGAGCAGCGCGAGCAGCACGGTGGACTTGCCGGAACCGGACTCGCCGACGAGGCCGAGCACCTGGCCGGGCGCGACCGCGAGCGAGATGTCCTGCACCGCATGCAGCTTCCCGTAGCGAACGGACAGACCGTCGATCGAAAGGCCGGTTGGCTCAGTCATGATGCGGATCGAGCCGTTCGCGCAGGCCCTCGCCGACGAGATTGACGCTGACCAGGAGCAGGCACAGGCAGAGGCCGGGCGCGAGGCAGATCCAGGGGGCCTGGGTGAGGAAGTCGCGCCCGCCGGCGATCATGAGGCCCCATTCGCTGGCGGGCGGCTGCGGCCCGAGGCCGAGGAAGGAGAGGGCGGAGCCGAGCAGGATGGCGAAGGTCACGCGTAAGGCGCACTCGACGATGATCGGTGGCCAGGCGTTCGGCAGCACCTCGTGCCACAGGATCGGCAGCGCACCCTCGCCGCGCGCACGGGCGGCTTGGACGAACTCCTCCTCGAGCAGGCCGAGCGCCACGGCCCGGGTTAGCCGCACCAGGATCGGCACGTAGACGAGGCCGACCACCGCGATGGTCTTGAGCAGGCTGGGCGGTGTCACGGCCAGCACCAGCAGGCCAAGCAGGACCGGTGGCAGCGAGATCAGCAGGTCGACGCCGCGCATGATCGCCTGGTCGGTCCAGCCGCGATGGAAGGCGGCGAGCAGGCCGAGCGGCACGCCGACGACGAGGCTGATGGCCATCGCGCCCGCGCCGGTAGCGAGCGACAGATAGCCGCCGGCCAGCACGCGGGACAGCACGTCGCGGCCGAACTCGTCGGTGCCGAACGGGTGCAGCGGACCCGGCGCCTGCAGCCGATTGCGGGCGGAGAACATGGTGGGGTCGAACGGCGTCCAGACGGTGCCGACCAGGCATGCCGCCACGACCAGCAACAGGATGATGCCGCCGACGAGCAGCACGGAGGGTGGGCGGAGGCGAGGCAGCTCCAGCGTGCTCATGCGGCCGAGGCCACGCGGATGCGGGGGTTCAGCACGGCGTAGAGCAGGTCGGCGATCAGGTTGGCGCAGGCGTAGATGGCGGTGACGACCATCATGCCGGCTTGCAGCAGCGGAAGGTCGTGGTGGTCGATGGCGTAGACCAGCATGCGGCCGAGGCCGGGGAAGGCGAACACGGTTTCCACCACGACGATGCCGCCGATCAGCAGCCCGGCGTCGATCGCCAGCACCGTGATGGCCGGCATCAGCGCGTTCGGCACGGCATGTCGCCAGAGCACGCGGCGTTCCGGCAGGCCGCGCGCCCGGGCTGCCAACACGTAGCGGGAGGCGAGCACGTCGAGCAGGGAGGACCGGGTCAGGCGTGAGATATGGGCGAGCAGGCCGAGCGACAGCACCATGACCGGCAGGACGAGATGGGCGGCCCAGCCGAGCGCGCCGGCCTCGGCCATGGGCGCGTAGCCGGTGGCGGGGAGCCAGTGCAGGACCGAGGCGAACAGCAGCACGGCGACGATGGCCCAGAAGAATTCCGGGATGGCGATGAGCACGAACTGTCCGAGCGTCAGCGCATGGTCGGCGGCGCTGCCCTTGTGCGTGGCGGCGTGCAGCCCGAGCGCGATGCCCCCGACTGCGACCAGCAACAGCGCCGGCACCGCGAGCAGGGCGGAGCGGCCGAGTGCCTCGCCGATCAGGGCGGCGGCGGGGCGGGACATCACGACGCTCTCGCCGAAATCGCCGTGCAGCATGCCGGAAAGCCAGTGCCAGTATTGCAGCACGAGGGGATCGTTGAGGCCGAGCTTGGCCTCGAGCGCCGCGACGGCGGCGGGCGTCGCGTATTCGCCCAGGATCGCATAGGCGACGTTGCCCGGCAGCAGGTGCACGATCGCGAAGATCAGCACCGACATGCCGAGCATGACGCCCACGACGCCTAGCAGGCGCTGGAGGACGAAGCTGGCCACTTAGCTTATCGTGGCGGTGCGGAGGTCGAACCAGCGCAGCGGGTGGGTCTGGACGTTGACGCCTCGCCTGTAAGCGCAGGCGAAGTTGACGGAGTAGGCGAAGAACGAGGCCGGGTTGGCAGTGAGGGCGGATTGGAAAGCGATGTATTGCTTCTTCTGCACCTCGATGTCGGCGGAGAGGCGGGCAGCGTCCAGCGCGGTGTCCACGTCGGCGTTGCTGTAGTGCCAGAGGCGGTCGTTCCAGGAGCCCTTGCTGCGGAGGAAGGCGTAGACGCTGGTGTCGATCGTCGGGCGGCCGAAGAAGCCATCGATGTAGAGCGGGGCCTTGCCGGAAACCTCGGCATTGAAGTTGGAGAACGGCACGCGCTGCACCTGCAGGTCGAACCCGCCGGGCTTGGCGAGTTGCTGCAGTGTGACGGCCAGGCGTTCGCGCACGGGGCGGCCGACTGGGGCGACGATGGTGATTTTGACGCCCTGCGGATAGCCGGCTTCGGCCAGCAGCTTCTTGGCGGCGACCGGGTCGGTCTTCGGGATAGCGATATCTTTTCCGTAAAACGGGTGGCTGGGCGGGATGGGACTGATTGTCTCGACGCCCTGGCCGAATAAGGTCAACTCGACCACGTCGGCCTTGTCGACGGCGAGATGGAAGGCCTGGCGCACCCGCTTGTCGTTG
Source organism: Janthinobacterium lividum (assembly GCA_050954595.1). Taxonomy (GTDB): domain Bacteria; phylum Pseudomonadota; class Alphaproteobacteria; order Acetobacterales; family Acetobacteraceae; genus JAVVHH01. The sequence continues at coordinate 3,763 of JBPBQE010000299.1, forward strand.
AAGGGCGGGATCAGGTTGTTCATGATCGCGGCGTCCCAGGAGGCGGTGGGCACACTGTCGACGCGCAGACCGGTGTTGCCGGATAGCGGCTTCACCTGATCCAGCGGCAGATCCCAGACCACGTCGATATCGCCGGCCTGCAGCGCGGCAAGCTTGACGCTCATTTCGGGGATGATGCGCAACTCTACGCCGTCGAGCTTGGGCAGACCGGGCTCGAAGTAGTCCAGATGCTTCGCCATCACCAAGCGGTCGCCAGGGGTGTAGCTGACGAACTTGAACGGGCCGGTGCCGATCGGCGTCTTGGACGCATCGATGCCGCGCGGCGTGATCTTGACTTGGCGGTCCGCAAGGATGTCGGCGAAGCCTCCATAGGGGAAGGAGAGCGTGAAGACGACGGTGGCCGGGTCGGGGGCGGCGACGTCCTGGATCATGTCGTATTGGCTGCGGGAGGGCGCGGTCACGGCGGGGTCAAGAAGGCGGCGAAACATCGCCACCACGTCGTCGGCGACCAGCACGGCCCCGTTATGAAATTTGACGCCCTGCCGCAGCTTGAAGGTCCAGGACTTGCTGTCCTCGCTGGCAGTCCAGCTTTCGGCCAGGTCGGGCTCGAGCGTGAGGTCCTCGCGGATGCGGGTGAGTCCGCTGAACACCAGGTTATCGTAGATGTATTCGTCGCCGATCGTGGCGAGCAGCGGATCGAGCGCGTTCAGCGAGGATCCGATGCCGATGCGGAGCACGTTTCCGGGTGCGGCGCGGGCAACCGGAATGCTTTGCATCGCAGAGACGGCGAGCGCTGTGCCCAGCAGGGTACGGCGACGAAATGTCATGGCGTGGCTTTCATCCGGGGTTGGCGAGATTTTCGCGTAGGGTGCGGCCCGCGTATTCGCGCCGCAGCAGGCCACGGCGCTGCAACACGGGCGTCACGATTCGAGCAAAGTCCTCATAGGTGGTCGGGAACGTCGTAGGCGGCAGCACAAAGCCGTCGCAGGCACCACCGACGAACCAATCCTCCATCACGTCGGCAATCTGCGACCCGGTGCCGGCCAACAGAGCCCGTGGTTTGCGGATCGCGGCGGCGAAACTGATGCCCTGCGCCCGGGCTACCTGGCTCATCCGGTCGCGCGACCCGGCGATCCCGCGGTTGCCCGCCTCCGCCTCCGCCTGCTCCGCCGTTTCTACCCGGCTCAGGTCGACGCCGAGCAGGGTTGACGAGGAGGCGAGCACCAACTCCGGATCGATCAGTGTCTCAAAGAACGCAGCCTTCTCGCGGGCGATCGCCTCCGTTTCGCCGATCACCACCGACAGGGTCGGCAGCACGCGGATGTCGGAAGGGTCGCGGCCGATGGCGCGCATGCGATCATGGATGTCATTACGGAAGGCGATCGCATCCGCCTTGGTGGCCGGGGTAGCGAAGATCACGTCGGCCCACCGCACCGCACACTCCCGTCCGCGGGGAGACGAGCCAGCCTGCAGAATGACCGGCCGGCCTTGTGGGCTGCGCGGGATCGACATCGGGCCCCGCACGGAAACGTATGGCCCCTCATGGTCGGCGTAGCGGATCTTCGACGCGTCGGCGAACACCCCGGATTCCTTGTCCATCACCAAGGCGTCCGCATCCCAGCAATCCCAGAGCGAGAAGCAAGCTTGCATTACGTCATCGGCGCGGTCGTAGCGCTCGTCTTTCGGTGGGATACCGGACAAGCCGACGTTGCGTGCCTCGAAGTCGGATGCGGATGTGACGACGTTCCAAGCCGCGCGCCCTTTGCTCAGCAGGTCCAGCGAGCCGAGTGAGCGGGCGATGTGGTAGGGCTGATTGAAGGTGGTCGAGATGGTGTTCGCCAAGCCCAGATGCTTGGTCACCCGAGCCATCAGCGGCAAGACGATCATCGGGTCGATCAGGCTCATCTGCCCGCCTCTTCCCACGTAATCGGCGAAGCTATCCTTGTACACGTCGGGCAGGCCCAGCCCGTCGGCAAAGAACATCGCGTCGAAACGGGCCTCTTCCATTAGCCGGGCCACGTCTTCGTAACGCTCCGCATCCCAAATGTCGTGCAGCGACGCGGTGGGATGGCGCCAGGCGCTGGCGTAACTTGCTGTGGGTCCTGTCTTCAAATAGGCGACTAGGTGCATTTTGCGGTTTGCGACGGGCATGCCGACGTGAATGCAATTAGTATGCCTACAAAAGAGGTATGCCTAACGTGAATAGCATCGGTGGCAAACGTTGTACTGGCGATAGCTAACACCGCGCTGTCTGCCATAGCGTCGAGGCAGTCGCATTCCTCGATGGGCGGGTACCGATGATGACCTAAGCCCAGTCCGCGAGAACTACCGTTACTGATCGCCGCGCGCTTTTTCGAATGAGGCCCATAAGTTTAGTCTCGACGGGTGCTGACGAGCATGCTTCATTTATGAAGCAGTCGAACAAATCGACGCTCCGGGAGAGCCAATACGCGTTCACATGCCTACTAAAGGAACATGTATGTCCGCTGTTGTTCCAGTCGCCCCCGCCCGCCTCGGGCTCATTCTGACGGCGATCCTTGCAGTACCAGTAGCGATCTTCTTCTGCTTCGCCGCGTTTAACCCAGCGGAATTGGCAGTCCCAATATCAGCGGGTTCGCCGGTAACGCTCTGGTATGCCTATGGGCTCGGTCTGATTGTGTTTTCGCTAATTCTGGGATTGATCTACGTCGTCGTCGCTAACCGTGCATCGGATAGCGCAAAAGGCTTTGGCGCGGCCGTGGCTGCGTTGCTGCTTCTCACCGAGCCGGCGCGGGCAGCGAATACGGGGGGCGGCCCGAACGTGACGGCGATTACGCTCTTCATGATTTTGGTCGGCATCACGCTCGTAATCACCTGGTGGGCGGCGCGGCGAACACGGTCGGTGACCGACTTTTATGCCGCCGGCGGCCAGATGCGGGCGTTACCAAACGGGCTGGCAATCGCGGGCGACCTGATCTCGGCCGGCGCATTCCTTGGCCTGACGGGCTTGGTCTACGGCGTGGGGTTTGACGGGCTGGTCTACGCGGCGGGGTACTCGGTCGGCTATCCCGTCATCACCATGCTGTTTGCGGATCGGATGCGGGCCCTCGGTAAGTTCACCTTTGCCGACATCCTGACCAGCCGGTTGTCGCCGGTTCCGATGCGAGCGTTCGCGGCGACCAGCACGCTGTGCATCGTGGTGTTCTACCTCATCGCGCAGATGGTCGGCGCGGGGCAACTGATCGAGCTGCTGTTCGGGGTCGATTACATGTATGCCGAATGCGGGGTAGGACTGCTGATGGTCTGCTACGTCGTGTTCGGCGGCATGATGGCGACGACCTGGGTCCAGATCATCAAGGCGGTGCTGATGCTGATCTCCGGCGGGGTGATCGCGGTGCTGTCGCTGCGGGCGTTCGGATGGGATTACGGGGCGCTGATCGCCAAGGCCGTGGCGGTGCATCCGAAGCACGAGTCCATGCTGGCGCCGATCAGCTTCGCAGCCGCGCCGCTCTCGGCGCTGTCGTTGGGGCTGGCGATGTTCTTCGGCTCGGCGGGACTGCCGCACATGATCATGCGTTTCTTTACGGTGCCGGATCCGCGGACGGCGCGGGTGTCGATGATGTGGGCCTCGCTGTTCATCGGCACGTTTTTCGCCTTGATCAGCGTGATCGGTCCGGGCGCCGTGGCGCTGGTGATGGGTAATTCGCAATATGTGTCGGCGTCGGGTGCGCTGATCGGCGGCGGCAACATGGCGGCGGTCCATCTGGCGCACGCGCTCGGCGGCGACCTGCTGCTTGGCTTCGTGTCGGCGGTGGCGTTCGCGACCATCCTGGCGGTGGTCGCTGGGCTCACGCTCGCCGGCGCGTCGGCAGTGTCGCACGACCTCTATGCCAACATCATCTGCAAGGGGCAGGCTGACGGACGGCGCGAAGTGAGAGTGTCTAAGATTGCGACGGTGGTGCTCGGCGTGATCGCCGTCGGGCTCGGAATCGGGTTTCGTAACCAGAACATCGCTTATCTGGTGGCGCTGGCGATCAGCGTGGCGGCGTCGTCAAATTTCCCATTGTTGCTGCTGGCGATCTACTGGCGCGGGTTGACGACACGGGGCGCGGTGCTCGGCGGGTCCGCCGGGCTGGTGGGCTCGGTCGCGCTGACGGTGCTCGGGCCGGCGGTGTGGGTGAAGGTGTTGGGCTACGCAGCGCCCATCGTCGCCTTGGACCCGCCGACGCTGATCACTATGCCGCTCGCCTTCATCGTCGCCATCGGCGTCTCACTGCTGGACCACAGTTCGCAGGCGGCTCGAGACCATGCCGATTTCGACCAGCAAAAAGGAACCAACGACATGCCGGTGACTGCGTAATGCTGCAGGTAATCAGCGCGACTCCGAGCCCGTATGCGCGCAAGGTGCGCATCGCGCTCGCCGAGAAAGGGATCCCGTTCGAGCTACGGACGGAGGTGCCGTGGGACGACACCACGGCGACGCCGAGGTACAATCCACTGGAAAAGCTTCCGGTGCTGATCACCGAGGATGGCGAGGGGATCTACGAGTCCCGCTACATTCTCGAGTGGATCGAAGCCAAATTCCCGCAGCCGACGATGCTGCCTGATACCATCGACGACCGGTTGTTCGCACGCAAAGTGGAGGTGGTCGGCGACGGCATCTGCGATGCGTGTGTGCTGATGTTCTGGGAACGGCATCGGCCAGAAGCAGAGCAGAGCGGCCCCTGGGTGGCGCGGCAGATGCGAAAGGTCGACGGCGGCTTGAAGGCGCTCGCGGACTGGACCGGCGATCGCGAGTTCGTCGTGGGCGAGCGGTTCGGGCTAGCTGATATCGTGACAGGGACGGTGGTGAAGTATCTCGACGTGCGCTTCCCCGACCTGCCCTGGCGGGCGTGGCATCCGAATTTAGCCGCGTTCAGCGATCGGATGGAGCAGCGGCCGTCGTTCGCTACCACGACGCCCGTGGCTCAGAAGATCACCGACCGTGTCGTCTAAGACCTTGTCCCATAATCGGGGCGCTAGGGTTAAACTCCTGATGAAGTGCTGGTCGTTGTTGCCGGGCTTATAGGGTTGTAGCGCTCGCACCATCCGTAAGGTTCAGGGCTCTTAGCCGGCAGCCGAGGATTTGAAGCTCTGCTGCCCCAGGGTGGCAGATGCGGGTCAGCAACATTAGCAATTCAAAATACACGCTCGCCGCCTCAATCGCCGAGATGACCGTCGGCGGGCCGAAAGGGCTGTGAATGCATGATCGGCGTGACCGGCCGCATGACCGGCCGAGATCGCCCGCGGCGTCATGTTCCCCGCCAGCCCGGCGGCAAGCTGCAAGCTTCATCACGGATACGAACATCGTCATCGACGGCGCGCTTACCGGCCGTCCAGTATTAGTGACCCTCGGTGTGCGCCATCTCGCTCTCCTGTACCGATCCGCACAGTCTGCCATCGGGTCTAAACGCTTCCAGGTCGACTTAATCCGGCACTTCGAGGAGAACGCCATACGCATAACCAAACCGGCGACAACGCCTTTGACGAAGTGGCGTGTCCAGCAGCACGATGCCTGCATATCGTAGGATCTGCCGGTGATACTGAATCGTCGAAACTTGGGTTCATTGAGTGTGCTTGCCGCCAGCGCGGTGGCAGGATCGGCTTCGGCTCAGACGAATGGCTCCACTTGGGACGCCATTCGATCGCGTAAAGTGTTACGCGTCGGTGTCCAGCAAGCCGAGCCGTGGTACGCCAAGGACCTTTCCAACGGTACTTGGACCGGGGTCGGGGCTTTGCTTGGCGAGCAGATCGCCAACGACATGGGCTGCACAGCCTCGTTCGTCGAGACGACTTTCGGCAATGCGCCAGCAGCGCTGCAAGCCGATCAGTTCGACATCATGTTCGTGCTTGACCCGACGCCGGCTCGCGCCCTCGCGATCGACTTCCCGTTCGCACCGATGCTGTATTACGCGCTGGCCTATATGACGAAGGATGCAGCTGGACCGAAGAGTTGGGCGGAGCTTGACACACCGGAGACGTCCATTGCCGTGCCGATCGGAACCTCGATGGACCGGTGGCTGACAGCGCACATGAAAAAGGCCGTTGTCACCCGCCTGAAGACGAACGACGAGGCTATCCTGCACTACCAGTCGGGTCACTCGAAACTGCTGGTGCTGTTTCATCCAGCTTTGATCGCCTTCCGTCTGCGCAGCGGCCAGGGAACCGTAATCGTGCCGAAGCCCGCTGTGACCTCGGTAGCCAGCGTTGGAATCCGGCGCGAGGCCGACAAGACGTGGCGTGATTACCTCACGACGGTCATGACGTTCTACTACGAGAACGGCACGATCGAGGATCTCTACCGAAACTATCTTATCAAGCGCGGCATGGATCCGGCGACAATTCCGGGTATCACCAAGGAAAGCCTGGAGCGCGGTTGATGGCCGGCACGCAAGACCTGGTCGAAGACCCGCGTAATGCAACGGTGCTCGTCTGGGTCAACGGAGAACTCCGGCGGCGGGCAGAGGCGACCGTTTCAGTATTCGATGGTGGCTACATCGCTGGCGACGGGGTCTGGGAAGGCCTGCGACTGGTCCGCGGACGTTGGCTGCAGCTCGAGAAGCATTTAGACCGGCTATTTGCCGGCGCGGCGATGATCCAGTTGATCGTGCCGGGCGGACGCGAGGCCGTGGTGTCGGCGCTCGAGGCCACGCGCCAGGCGAACGGCATGGAGGATGGTGCGCATGCCAGGCTGATGGTGACGCGCGGGCTGAAGACGACGCCGGGCGCCGATCCTCGAATGGTCACCGGCGGCGCGACAATGGTGATCACGATGGAGCACAAGGTGCCTCCGCCCGCGCTGGGCTCGGCCGGGCTGGCCCTGATGACGTCAACCTACCGGGTCACGCGCCCGGACCAATTCGATATGCGCCTGAATACCCATAGTCGAATGCCGTACATCCTCGCTCTCCAGCAGGCCTACAATAACGGCGCTGACGAAGCCCTCATGCTGGATGACGACGGGCATGTGGCGAGCTGCAACTCGACGAACTTCTTCTTCGTCGTGAACGGAGTGGTCATGACCTCCACGGGAGAGAACTGCTTCAACGGAATCACAAGGGAGACGGTGATCGAGCTCTGTGGGGCGGAAACCATTCCATTGAAGCTCGGCAACTTCTCGCTCTTGCATGTCATGGGCGCCGAGGAAGCGTTCGTTACCGGAACCGCGCCGGGGATCGCGGCAGTCCGCTCAATCGACGGTCGCGTGCTGGGGGCGGTCCCGGGACCTCTGACGCAGAGGATCACCGCTGCTTATCGAGAGCGGGTTGGAATGGGCGCTTGAACAGAACGATCTAATCCCGTGTAAATCGATCAAGGACATTGCGGGTAATCTGCTGCGTATAGGCGCAGCCCCGCTTCAGGCCCATCACCCATTCGCAACTCGCCGCCGTCAGCACCTCGCCCTCGCCTCTACGCATCGACACCACCATGCCGGATCCGTGGTACGATTTCGCCAGCGTCTCCTCGTTGGCGACCCCGTAGACCATCTCGGCCTTCTCGTACCAATCATGCGCGCCGACATAGGCGCGCAGGGCGTAGCTCTCGAGCGGCGCCTCTGCCATCACGGCCGGCGTCATGGCCAGAATCTCGACGCTGTCCGGCGTGCCGTCCTCGCCGGTCGGATACGGTAAGCCGCCGCGGAAGGTGTAGTCGACGCCGTCCACCTCGTAGCCAAAGATGCGGGCTTCGGCGCCGAATACGTCGCCATAGCTCAGATCCGTGTTGGCGAAGATCCAATGCTCGGGCCGATAAACGGTGAAGCCGCGGCTGCCGCGCGGGGTGAACCGGCCCCAGTTGGCGTAGGTGCCGCCGAGGCCGTTGACTCCGACAGTAGTGGCGCCGGGCCAGCGGACGTGCCGGTCCTCCCAGGCGCTGGTCAGGCGAGCGAACTCGCCGGTCTTGCGGATGGGGTCGGTCAGGTGCGCATTGCTCTTGTAGCAGACCTGGCGATTTCCCTCGTCCTCGAGCCGGATCTGCCAGGTGAAGTTGGCGCCGAACCGAGCCAGATGGCCGCCGCGATCGACATAGGCCTCGACCGCCAGGCGCATCTCCCGCGTCCAATACTCGTCGTGGCCGACGATGACGACGCAAGCATAGCCGTCGAGCAATTCCGGGCGCAGGTGCAGGTCGATCTGGGTGATGGTGTCGACCGCATAGCCCTCCCGCTCGGCCCAGACGGCGAAGTGCCGGTCGTACTGCGCCCAGCCGGTGGCCGCGTAGAAATAGCTGTAGCCATTGGCGTACGACCATTCCTTGAAGTCGTAGCGCAGCGGCATCATCGGCTCGGGCGTGGCGGCGCAGATGCGCGGCGCGTTGTCCGGCAGCTTGACCATGCCACGCGTCCAGGGCCGCTGCAGGCTCAGCAGCGGCGACATCTCGTTGCGGTTGGGGCCATGGCTGCCGCCATAATGGTTGGCGCCGCCCCAATCGTTATACGCCATGTAAGTGCAGGTCGGCAGCACGTGCAGCACGCGGCCGGGATGGGCGGCGACAGACGGGCGCACGATGAAGAAATGATGCTGGACGAAGCGGCCGCCCTGCTCCCGCGCGACGCTGGATTCGACGAGGTAGAAGCCGGAGGGCAGGTCGTCCGGCAACGTCCAGCGATGCAGCACGGGCCAGCGGCATCCGTTCTCATAGGCGTCCACCGGCATGGGCGTCACGCGACCCGGCACCGCCTCGTCACGATGCACGACGGAGGGCTTCAGCCCGTCGCGCGTGATCTCGATCGTCCATCGATCGGCATTGGTGCTGCCGTGGAACTGCACGGTCTCGCCGGGCGCGTAGGAGATGGCGTCGGTATAGACATGGACCTCGTGCCAGGCCGGGTCGCCGCGCGGGGCTTCGAACGGGCGCATCTCCTGCCAGTGATGGTCGCCAGAGGTGGGGTAAATGCGGCGCGGGCCGACATTGACGGTGCTGTCCGGCCGAGCGGTCGGATCGTTGTAGAGCGGCATGCGGTCAGGCTTTCTGGACGTTGTAGAACAGCGGGAAGCCTTCGATCAGGCCGGTGACGTTGCTCCGGAACGCGGTTGGCGGGGTATAGGCGCCGGTCGGCAGGTAGGGGATATCCTGGAACGCCTGCAACTGGATCTGCTCGGTCAGGCGCTTCTGGTCTGCCAGGGTGTTGGCGGCGAGGAACTCGTTGCGGAGCGCCTCGATCTTCGGCAGGTCGGGCCAGCCGGACGTGCCGCTTTTGCCGGGACCGCGGACATAGGATTGGGTGGCCGGATTGAGCGCGATGATGCCGGGGATGAAATTGCACCAGGCGCTCCAGCCGCCCTTGTCCAGCCCGTCGCGGTTGGTCATCACCCGGGTCGCGACCGAGCCCCAGTCGGACGCCTGGTAGTCCAGGTCGATGCCGGTGCGGCGGAACATGTCGCCGGCGATCTCGCTCATCGCGTTCAGCGCGACCAGGTCGGTCGGCACCGCCATCACGACTTTCTCGCCCTTATAGCCGGCAGCCTGGAGGTTGCGCTTAACTTTATCGTAGTCTGGCGCGCCCGCCATCGCGTCCAGCCCGGCTTCGGTGGCCAGCGGCGTGCCGGGCAGGAAGAAGCCGCAGCGGTCGTTCCACAACGAGCGGTCGTCGCCCATGATCGCCGTCATGTAGTCGCTCTGGTTGATTGCTGGCAGGAACGCGCGCCGGATTGCCGGGTTATCGAACGGCGGCTGCAGGTGGTTCAGCCGGATCATGCCCATTAGCCCGGCCTTGTCCTTGACCTCGACCTTGATGTTGGCGGAGCGCTTGAGCAGCGGCACCAGATCGGTCGAGCATTGCTCCCACCAATCCACCTCGCCCCGCTGCAGCGCGGCGCCGGCGGTGGCGGCGTCCGGAATGGTGTGCCACTCGACCCGGTCAACCCGGGCGACCTTGCCGCCGGCCAGGAAGCTGACGGGCTCATCGCGGGGCTTATATCCGGCGAAGCGCTCGTAGACGGCGCGGGACCCAACCAGGCGTTCGTTCGCCACCCAGCGGAACGGGCCGCTGCCGACGATGTCGGTCACTTGAAACGATGTCGGGTTCTTGGCGGACCGCTCCGGCATCACCGG
>JBPBQE010000231.1:0-13759 GCA_050954595.1 Janthinobacterium lividum
ATGCATGTCCATTGCTAGCGTCCTTTGAACACGGGCTTGCGCTTCTCGCTGAACGACGACACGCCCTCGCGGCGGTCTTCGGTCGGCACCATGCGGTTGTAGGCCTCAATCTCGAACAGCATCCCGTCCTCGAGGCTCATGGACAGGCCGTGATGCATTGAGCGTTTAGCCTGCCGAATGGAGATCGGGGCGTTGCCCGCGATTGCTACAGCAGTTTCCAGCGCTGCAGCCATGAGCTCGCCGGGCTCGCAGACGCGGTTGACCATACCCCAGCGCTCCGCATCTTCGGCAGACCAAGGCCGCCCGCTCAGGAGCAGCTCCTTGGCCCGGCGTTCCCCCACTGCGCGCGGCAGCGTCTGCGTCCCGCCGGCCCCGGGCATGATGCCGATGGTCACCTCTGGCAGGGCGAAACGCACCGTGCGCGCGGCGTAGATGAAGTCGCAGGCCAGCGCCATCTCGCAGCCACCGCCGTAAGCCGCGCCATTCACCGCGGCGATTACCGGCACGGGGCACGCGATCATGGTGGCCACCTTGCGTTCGAAAATGTGATGCTGCGCCTGCCATTCCGCGTCCGTCATGCCGCGGCGCTGCTTGAGGTCGCCGCCGGCGCAGAACGCTCGGTCGCCGGCCCCGGTGAGCACGATGGCGCGGCAGGTATCCGGGTGCGCGGCGAGCGTCCCGAACACGTCGAGCATGTCGAGGCCCATCTGCGTGTTCATGGCGTTCATCGCGTCGGGTCGGTTCATCGTCAGAAGCAACACGTCCGGCTGCGGCCGGGTCACCAGGATCGTTTCGTACTCAGCCTGCATGGAATGGCGCCTCATCTAAAAGCTCGTTGTGTTCACCCAACCGGGGCACCGGCCACTGCATCGCCGGCCGGGTGCCGTCGAAGCTGACGGGTAGGCCCACCATGGGCAGTCCGCCCGGCCGCTCCGCCTGCAGGATACCCAGCGCCGTGGTTTGGGGATGCGCTGCCACTTGGGCGACATCCTGCAACGGCGCGTTGGGAATGCCCGACGCATCCAGCCGGGCGGCCAGAGCGGCAAGCGGCTGGGGCCGGGTCGCGTCCTCGATCATGATCAGCAACATCTCGCGATGCGCGACGCGCTCGGCATTGCTGGTGAACCGGGCATCGGTCGCCCATTCCGGATGCTCCAACACGGCGCAAAGCTTGCGAAACAGCCCGTCGTTGCCGGCGGCGATCATCAGCCAACCGTCGAGCGTGGGGAAACATTGATAGGGCACGATCTCGGCGACGCCGGAGCCATATGGCCGCCTGGTCTCGCCGGAGGCGCCATAGCTCGCCATCGGCAATGTCAGCCAGCTCAGCGCCGTCTCGTACAACGAGGTGTCGATGCTGCCGCCGCGCCGCGTGTTGGCGCGCTCGATCAGCCTCGCCAGGATACCGATGGTCGCCCACATGCCAGCGCCCATGTCCACCAGCGAGGCGCCGGTGCGCACTGGCGGGCGCCCGCCCCCCTCGCCGGTGATGCTCATCAATCCGGCAAAGGCCTGCATCAACGGGTCGTAACCCGGCTTGTCTTTCAACGGCCCGGCATCCCCGAACGCGCCGATGCTGCAGACGATCAGCTCCGGCTTTTCGGCCAGCAACCCGGCCGCGCCCAGGCCTGCCGCCTCGAACACTCCGGCCCGCAAATTCTGGATGACCACGTCGGCGCGGTCGAGGATCAGACGACGCAGACCGGCCACCGCCAGTTCGTCGTTGAAGTCGACCGTCAAACCCTTCTTGCCCCGGTTGTAGGCGTGAAAGGCCGACGCCGTGCCCTCCCAAAACGGCGGCCCCCATCCGCGTGCATGATCGCCGCCACGCGGGTTCTCCACCTTCAATACTTCCGCACCAAGCTCGGAGAAAATCAGCCCCGCAAACGGCGCGGCGATGCTATGTCCGATCTCGATTACTACGGTTCCGGTAAGAGGTTTAGCGCTGGACATGAGTTCCTTTCGGTAGATACTGATCTATACTTTATTCATGGATGATCATCGCATGGTCGAATTGCTTCCCAGGGCCGCCGCTCTTGCCACCGTCGCCCGGCGCTTTGCCGACCGCATCGCCGTGACGGACCGCAATGGCGCCATCACCTATGCGTCGCTGTTTCGTCACGCCGCCGGGCTGGCGCACCGATTGGTGGGAGCCGGCGTGCAACCCGGCGAGCCCGTCGCTAGCGTCGTGCGCAACAGCATCGCCTCCGTGTGGGCTGGTTACGGTATCGCATTGTCGGGCGCGGCGGACCTGGCGCTGAACCCGAACCTGAACGACGCGGATCGCCGCCACTGCCTCACGCTGGGACAGGTTCGCCATGTGGTGACCACGGCGGCGGAAGCTCCCTATTTCGAGGCGCTCGGCCTGTCCGTGCACCGGGTCGAGCAGGTGGCGGAGCTCGCTTTGGAGCCGAACGAACTGCCCGCCACCAGCATGGATGATTGGGCTCGGGTCGGGTTCACCTCGGGAACCACTGGCCTGCCCAAGGGCATTGTCACGACCCAGCGTGGCCGCTGGATGGGCAACCTGCTGCAGCGCGCCACCATGCCGCACCGCCCGGGGCCGGATAGCCGGCTGTTGCTGATGACGCCGTTCTCGCACGGGGCAAGCCTGCTGACCTTCGCCTACATGGATGTCGGCGGTTCCGTGATCCTGCTGGACGGGGTGGACACCGATCACGTGCTCGGCCTGTTGCGCTGCGGTGAGGTCGACGAGATGTTCGCGCCGCCCACCGTGCTGGCCAAGATCGTTGCAGCGGCGGACGGGTCTCCGATCCCGGGGCTGAAGACAATCTACTGCGGCACCGCGGTGTTGTCGCCGCGCCTGTATGCCCGCGCCCGCGCGATCTTCGGCCCGGTGATCCGCATCACCTACGGCAAGACCGAGGTCGTGAACCCGATCACCGTTCTGGAAGCCGCCGAAGTGGATGCCTGGTACGCCGAAGGCGGTGAGCACGCCGATGCCTGCGTCGGCTGGCCGGCCAGCGGCGTGGAGATCAGCATCGATAGCGAGGTTGGCGAAGTCCGCATCCGGGCACAGCAGATGATGGCCGGCACCATCCGCCCGACGGGCTACGAACCGGTCCCGCCGGGAGGGTTCCACGAGACCGGCGACCTCGGCTATTTCGACGGTCGTGGCCGGTTGCACCTCACGGGACGGGCGGCGGACGTCATTAAATCCGGCGGCTACAAGATCGCCCCGGAAGAGATCGAGCGCGTGCTCAGCGCCGCGCTGGGCCAAGGCGAAGTGGCGGCGTTCGGGATCGACTCCGAATATTGGGGCCAGGTGATCGTTGCCGTGGCCGAGAACCCGGCACCAGGCTGGGAAGCAGCGATTCGCCCCGCGATCGACGGCATGACCGCCTACAAGCGGCCACGCGCTCTGCTCGCCCTGGCAGAATTGCCCCGCAACGCCATGCTCAAGATCAGCCGCAAGGCGGTGCGCGATCACGTCCTGGCCGGGCACCGTCTCATCGACGGTCCGCGCCCGGTGTTGGTGCCGCGATGAGCGGTCAGCCCGGTCCATAGACCAGGTTCGGTAGCCAGAGCGACAACTCCGGCACATAGGTGATGATGCCCAGGCAGATCAGCAGCAGCACCAGGAACGGGAAGATGCCGCGCACCACCTCGGTAATCGGCGCCGCCGAGATGGTCGCCAACACGTAGAGGTTCAGCCCCACTGGCGGGTGGATCAGCGCGATCTCCATGTTGTGGGTGAACACGATCGCGAAGTGCACGGGATCGACGCCCAACGGATGCAGCGCCGGGGCCAGAATCGGCATGACCACGAGCAGCGTCGCCGCGACTTCCAGGAAGCAGCCCAGGATCAGTAGCAGTACGTTGATGGTCAGCAGGAACTGCCAGGCGTGCAGATGGTGGTCCAAGGTGAACTGCACCAACTTGGCCGGCACGCCGGAATCGGTCATCCAGTGACCGAACGCCAGCGCCGTCGCGACGATGATCATGATCGTGCCGGCGCTCTTGATCGCGTCGGCGATGACGCCCAGCGTCTCCGACGGTTGGAAGCCACGGTAGAATACGAGGCTGACCACCAGTGCCGTCGTGGCTGCGACGGCGGCGGATTCGGTGACGGTCATCAGCCCGCCATAAATGCCGATCATGACGATGGCTGGCACGCAAAGGGCCGGCAACGCGTAGAGCGTGTTGCGCAATGCGGTTCCGGTCGGGACGGCCGGTTCCCGCGGCAGCTTGTAGCGATAAGCGTAGAACAGCACCCAGCCGAAAAACGTGGCCGCTTGCAACAGGCCGGGCAGGATGCCGGCGAGGAACAGCCGCGGCACGGATTGCTCCGCGATCAAACCATACAGGATCAGCGACAAGCTGGGCGGAATGACGATGCCGATGGTGCCGGACGCGCCGACCACGCCCAAGGCGAAGTGCCGCGGATAGCCGCGCTCGATCATCGCCGGCACCAGGATCGTGCCCATCGCCAACGCCGTCGCCACCGACGACCCGCAGATGGCGGCGAACAAGGTGCAGGAAACGACGGTCACCAGCCCGAGCGCACCGCGCATCTGGCCGAACCAGCCGGTGGCGACGTCGACCAGCGCTTTGGCGACGCCACCCCGCCGCATGAACGCCGCCGCCATGACGAACAGCGGCAGCGCCATCAGCGTCGATGAGTTCAGCTCGTCGACGATCTTCTGCGCAATGGAGACCAGAGGCTGTCCCGTGGCCGCGAACAGCCCGGCGGCACTGATGCCGAGCACCAGGAAGATCGGCATCCCGGCGGCGAGCAGGCCGAAAAATGCCACCAAAAACAATGCTACGAACATGGGCCGACCCGTCAGTGATCTTGCGTGGCGATGACCATGGTCGCCGGGTCGAAGCGGAACACGTAGCGGTAGAGCCGGATCACGTAGCGAACCAGCATCAGGAACCCGCCAGCCAGCACGGAGGCGTAGTACAGCCACATCGGAAATTCGAGCCCGGTGATGCTGCGCTCATCCAGGTCGTAAGAGCCCTGCGCCACCTGGAAGCCACAATACGCCAGCCCTGCGCAGAACAGGATCGCCACGCAGCAGTTGAATGCCTCGACCCAACGCTGCGCCTGCGGCGGCAACAGCCGCAGGACGATGTCCGGCCGCACATGGCCATCGGTCCGCACCAACTGACTTGTGGCCAGGAACACCGCCCAGACCGTCAGATAGACGACCACTTCATCGCTGTATTGGAAGGCGATCCGCTGATCGACGTAGCGCCCGATAACTTGGTAGGTCCCGATCACCAAAGCCGTCGCGCCGAGCACGCCGATCAAGGCGCGTTCGGTGAAATTCCACACCCGCATCAAGGCCGCGCCCATTCGACGAGCCGCTCAGCTACCGTGAAGAGTTGCGTCCGCAGTCACCTTCTTCAGGAGCTCCGGAGTGATTCGCAGCTCCTTGGCCGTTGCATCCTGCATCGGCATCATCTTGGCGCGGATATCGGCGAGGTCACTCGGCAGCGGCGAGTAGAACACGATCCTGTTCGCCTCGAGCGTCTTGCGCGCCTGAGCCTGTGCCGCCTCCATCCCGTTTCGGTAGGCGCCGATGTTGTCGGTCCAGACCTTGACCAGGAGTTGCTGCAAATCCGGCGGCAGCTTGTTGTAGAAAGCGTCGCTCACCATCGGAATGTAAAACCCGATGAACTCGTGATCCTCGAAGCCGTACTTCACCCCGGAATCCCACAATTTCGCGCTGGCCAGGCTTTCATCCGTCGAACTCAGGCCGTCGAACGTGCCCTGCGACAGCGCGAGCGGCACATCCGGCCACGCGGTCATGTTGGGTTGCGCGTTGAAGAACTTTGCCCGGATCGCCTGCCCGGCGCCGCCGGAATTGCGGATCTTCATGCCCGCCAAGTCGGCGAAGGAGCGGATCGGCTTATTGGTGCTGTAGGTGTTCTGGTAGCCGAGTGGCAACCACGGTCCGAGTAGCTTGACCGAAAGCTTGGATTGCAACTCATCGTTGATCATGGTTCCGATGCCACCATCGACCGCGGCGTAGACGATCTGTGCCGGCTGGCCGAAGAAGCTCGGCAACTGAAACACGTCCGCATCAGGGACGAAGCCGGTCAGCACCCAACTGCCCGGCACCGCCATCTCGATGCCACCCTGCCGCAAGGCCTTGACCACATCACGGTCGCGGAACAATTGCCCGCTGCTGAACAGTTCGGTCTCGATTCGGCCCCCCGACTGCTCCTGCAGCTTCTTGAGATAATCGGCCACGGCAATTGTGCGCGCATGCGTCGGCGACGTGTCGACCGACGCTCGCATCTTGAAGACGGTTTGCGCGTAGCCGGCGTTTCCGAACATCAGGCAAACGGCAGCAAACGCCGTAACGATCAACCGCATCGTTCATCCTCCCTGGCACCTGCCCGTTGATCGAGCATGAAGCGTGGTCGTAGCTGTTATCGCTCTGCGAATAAGCTATTCAACATCATGGAGCGAGGTGCCGTCAACGACGGATCGGGTTGTCGATCCTGTCTACCGGGTCGTGGTAACCGGTTTGACAGCGCGGGCATTGGGCCGCTCGATGGCATGACGGATCAAGGCGCCGGTCCGATACAGCCCGTGTACGAACTTGCTGTACGGCATGGTCACGAAGAAGCCGAGCACGAGCCCGAGATGCACCGCGAGCGCCACCCCCATCGCTCCGGTCGCCCTCACGCCGAGCAGCAGCAAACCGGTGATCCCGATGAGCATCAACAACACGAGCAGCCCGGCATCCGCGCCGAGCAGTTTCGCCGCCTGCGGCTCGTGGTCGCCCGCCAGCTTGAGCCAGAACAGACCCGCCGTCCCGCTCACCAACCCTAGCCCGCCAACCGTCCCCAACAGCACCGGAACGCTCCAGAACGGGTACGGCGCCGGCCAACCGAGGAAATGGTCATATAGCGTCGCGACCGACGTCGAGGCGAAGCACAGGAGGAAACCGTATGCCATCAGATGATGCCAATGGCGCCGCGCGCTGGAGAAGCTCTCGTCGCGGTCGTTGCAGCCATGGCCGCCGCCGCCGAGATATTTCAGCGTCGCCGCGTCATGCAGCGCCTGCATCAGCGGGCGCGGGCGCCGCAGTTCCGCCGCCGTGCCACCGGTGTCACGCCAGAACCGGCTAAAACCGACCGCAAGCGCCACCAAGGAGAACACGAAGGCCACGGAGGCCACACCGACCATCACGCCATACGGGATGACGCTGTAGAAGCCCTGACCGGGTGCCTGCGACTGCGGCGCGAACAGCACGGAGTGGCGCTGCAGCAGCATCGCCAGCAGCAACACGCCGCCGACGCCCAGTGCCATGGCCAGCGACATGACCAGGCCGTTGCGCTGATACAGCCGGGCAAGCGGGTTGGGCCAGGCATACTGCGCATAGCTCTCGGCCCGCACCTCGGCCAGTACGCGCGGCACGTTGATGCCGAACTCGTGCGGCGGCGCATACTGGCAGGCATAGTAGCAGCCACGGCAGGAATGGCAGAGATTGGCCAGGTAGTTCAGGTCGCCGGTGCCGAACTCGCGCCGCAACTCCATGGCCGGGAATACGGCACAGAAGCCTTCGCAATAGCGGCAGGCGTTGCACACCTCCATGGCGCGTCGGGCTTCCAGCATGGCCGGCGACTGGTCGCCGGCCGCTAGTGACATCAGATCAATTCCGGACATATTTGGCCGCCTCTCGTCCCGCGATGCGGCCGAACACGGTGCCGATCGCCATGCCGAACCCGGCGAGGTAACCCTTGCCGAGGATACTGCCAGCCATGATCTCGCCCGACGCGAATAGGTTCGCCGCCGGCCGGCCGTCTTCCATGATCACCTGCGCCCGGTCGTTCACCTTGACGCCCAGATAGGTGAACGTGATACCGGGCCGGAGCGGATAGCCGATAAATGGCGGTTCGGTGATCGGCCGCGCCCAGTTGGTTTTGTCGACGTCGAGCCCCTGGGTGTGTAGCCCGTCGAGGCGGGAGCCATCGAATGTGCCGGGCTGACAGGCTGCATTGAAGCGGCCGATCGTATCCTCGAGGGCAACCGGGTCGAGACCGAGCTTCTGGGCCAACTCGCCGATCGTGCCGGCCTTGATGGGTGGAAAGATGGACGGCATGAACAACCGTTCGCTCCGGCTGTCGATGATCGAGAAGCCGAGTTGGTCCGGCTGCTGCGCCACTAGCCGGCCCCAGATCGCGTATCGCTTCGGCCAGACGTCCTGGCCCTCGTCGTAGAAGCGCTGGCAGTTCTTGTTCACCACCACGGAGAACGGCACGCAGTCCAGCCGGGTGGCGATGCCGCCGTCGAATTTGGGCGAGCGGCCGTCGATGGCGACCGCATGGCATTGCGCCGGGTCACCCACCGACGCGACGCCCTGGCCGAGCAGGCTCTTCAACACGGCTCCCTTCGCATAGGGTGTGCCACGGATCAGGAAATTGTCCGCCGCCTCGCCCCATCCCTGCTTCAGCCATTCGATGTTGGCTTGGTAACCTCCGGACGAGGCGATCACCACCTTGGCGCGCACCTCGAGTGGAAATCCCTTGCTGGTCACGGTCAGACGTCGAACGAAGCCGTCGTCCAGATCGACGCTCGTCACCTCCGTGTCGTACAGCACCTGGACGCCCAGCTTGGCAGCAGTGGCATAATAGGCATTCACGAGTGCCTTGCCGCCACCCAGGAAGAAAGCGTTGGTACGCGAAAGATTGAGCGTGCCCGTAAGCGACGGCTGAAACCGGACGCCACAGCGCTCCATGAACGGGAGTGCGTCCTGGGTGGCGCGGATGGTCAGGCGAGCTAGGTGCTCGTCCGTCTGGCCTCCCGTAACGCGCAAGAGGTCGTCCCAATATTCATCTTCCTCGTAGGCGTCGGTCAGCACCGAGGTCGGCCGCAAATGCATCGCGCGCAAATTGCGGGTATGCCGGCTGTTGCCGCCCCGCATCGCCTTGGGCGCGTGCTCCAGAACGAGCACACTCGCTCCAGCTTCCCGCGCCGTCACGGCTGCGGTCAGCGCCGCATTGCCGCCGCCAATGATGACGACATCGAACGTCTGGATCGGGTCGATCATTCAGGACCCTTCATGTTGCTTCTAGGTAAGCCGAGGTCGTTTATTACCGAGTGGGAGTCAACTCCACTCCAATCTGGGCACACACGAAGATCGAGGAAAATGAATTGATGAACGACAGCCCTGTTATATGGAGCATCGACGAGCGCGGTGTCGCGACCGTCACGCTGAACCGACCAGCGGTGAACAACGCTTACGACGATGCTCTCATCGGCAGCATGCTTTCCACCATGGATCAGATTGCGACGCACCGAGAGCTGCGGGTGATCGTCCTCAAGGGTAATGGAAAGCATTTCCAGGCCGGGGCCGACCTTGCCTGGATCAACGCGGTACGGTCGCAATCACCGGCGGACAACGAGGCAGCGTCACGCGCCACGTTCGCCGTCGTGCAACGGCTGAACCAGCTTCCAGTGCCGACGATTGCACTGGTGCACGGTGCTTGCTTCGGCGGCGGTACGGGTGTGATCGCCGCGTGCGACATCGTGATCGCGGCAGAGAACAGCCTGTTCTCCATCACCGAGGTGCGATGGGGGCTGACGGCAGCCATCATCATACCTCAGCTTTGCGACGCCATCGGCGTGCGCCAGGTGCGCCGTTACGCGTTGACGGGTGAACGCTTCGGCGCTGCCGAGGCTCGACGGATCGGTCTTGTGCACGAGGTCGTTCCAATGACCGAGCTGGAAGCAGCCGGGGCGAAGGTGCTCGACCAATTGCTGGCCAACGCGCCTGACGCGTTAGCCGAGACCAAGCGTCTGACCATGGAAAACGCATCTGGAGGAATGGACGTAAACGACCCGGCGTGGAACCGTCTGGTGCAGAAGCACGCGTCCAAGCGCCAGACTGACGAGGCTGCCGAGGGGCTCGCATCATTTGCCGAAAAACGTTCCGGGCGTTGGCGCTCGTGAAGTCGACGGTTTAGCTACTGAAACCTTCATCTAACGGCGGCTACCCGGAACAGGTGTCATGTCGTCATGAACTTCACAGCACGGAACCTTGAAGCTGCAAGGCGAACCGTCGCAGATCGGCGGTCCGCCTTGCGCTTAGGGGCCAGCCGAAGATAACCGAATCCCTTCCGACGAGATAATCGGGTTATCTCAATGCTTTACAGGCAGTCTCCCGAGCGCTTAACCTCGAATGGGTCCTTAGCTGATGCTAAAGCAGCTATCACCTACTTCAGCCATCTGACGGTGGCGTATCTTTTTACTGCGCCGGCTCCTGCCGATCGGTGATCGCGCCGTAGACCAGGTCACGGAAGGCAAAGCGATAGTAGAGCCGCTGTGCCGGTGCCTGGATGAGCATAATCGGCACCAGTTGCTCCTTCGGGTCGACCCAGAACGCGGTTCCCGCCGCGCCGCCCCAGTTGAACTCGCCCACGCTGCCCGGATACGACGACATACCCGGCTGAGTGCGAACCGCCACGGTCAGCCCGAACCCGTAACCGGGCCCAGGCGCAAAGTTTGGACCCTGCGACAGGGCGGGTCCGAGATGGTCGGACCCCATCATTTCCACCGTCTTGCGCGACAGAAGCCGCACCCCGTTCCCCTCGCCGCCATTGGCGAGCATCAGCGCGAACCGCATGTAGTCCGACGCCGTCGAGAGCAGTCCCTCGCCGCCGCCCAGGAAGATCCGCTTCTTGGTGACGTCGGTCAGCTTGGCGGTCTCACCGCTGTCGGGATCCGGGCCGGGCTGGGCGACCCGGTCCAGCTTCTCCGGCGGCACGTTGAAGAAAGTATCCGTCATGCCGAGTGGGCCGAAGATGCGCTGCTGGTAGAACTCGTCCGCCCGCTGCCCCGACACCTTCTCGACCAGCGCCAGAAGCACGTCGATCGAACGGCCATATTCCCAGCTGGTTCCCGGCTGGAACATCAAAGGCAGCTTGCCGATCTCGTCAACGAGCTGCTGGTCCGTCATCCGCACCGACAAGGGCTCGCCACCGTCGCCGGCGAGCTGGATGCCGATCCCGGCTTTCGTCATGGCCTGCTCGGCCGCCGACGTGCCGGACCCATAGGTGATGCCGGAGGTGTGGCGCATGAGATCCTCAATGGTGATCTCACGGTTGGCCGGCACGGTCGACGCGACTCGGCGTCCCTGCGTGTCCACCGTCTCGGTCATGACCTTCGGGCTTTTCAGTGCTGGCAGGTATTTCGAGACGGGGTCGCTGAGCCGAAGCTTGCCCTCTTCCAACAGCATCAGCACGGCCACGCCGGTGACCGGCTTGGTCATGGAATACATGCGGAAGATGCTGTCCTTCTGCATGGGAGCCCCGGTGGCCAGGTCGCGGGCGCCGAACGCCTCCTGGTAGATCACCTTGCCATGCCGAGCGATCATCACGACAGCCCCGGGCAGGCGCTTGCTGTCCGTATCGGCCTTGAAGAAGGTAGTCATCCGATCCAATCGGCTCATTCCGCCTTCGGCAGGTGAGGCAGCTGGCAAGTCTGCGGCCCATGCGGCCGAACTCAGCAACAGGCACGCAGCGCCCGCCAGCAATGCTCTTCTTCCGGACATTCCCATCCCCTTTTTGGTTTTGTTTGGCAACGTTACCACTCGGCCATGACGTCGCAACATCCGTGCGAGCAATTATCACAGTGAGGCAGACCAACTAAGGCATGGTAACGGTATGTCAGCTCGCACCGCCCTTGCCAGAATCGACCTTCGCGCACCGTTTGACTAGTGATAAACCTCATTCTCGATAGTCAGAAACAGGCCATGCCGGACAGCACACTTCCTGTAACGATCGCCGCCAAAAGCGGCGTTGCCCTGCTCACGGCCGCCGATCAGGCCGCGATCCACGACTACGCCCTGGCCGAGAAGTCGACTGCGATCCGGCGCGCCTATCGGTCGGACTTCGCCGCGTTCAGCGCCTGGTGCGCCGGCCGCACCCTGAACCCGATTCCGGCCGCACCGGAGACGGTGGGCCCCTTCATCGCCGACCAGGCCAATGCCGGCTTTCGCGCCTCAACCCTTGGCCGCCGGGTGGCCGCCATTGCCTATGCCCACGCGCTCGCCGGCTTCGAGCCTCCGACCAACAGCAAGGCTATCCGCGTCGTGCTCGGTGGAGCTCGCAGGAAGATCGGCACTAGGCCGACGCAGAAAGCGCCTGCAACGGCTGAACGGATCTCCGCCATGCTGGCCGATCTGCCGGACACGCTGACCGGTAAGCGGAACTACGCTCTGATCGCGCTCGGCTTTGCCGGGGCCTTTCGCCGGTCCGAACTCGTCGCGCTCGAGGTGTCAGACCTTGCGTTCGAGACGGAAGGCATGCGCGTCCACATTCGGCAGTCAAAGACCGACCAGGAGGGTCGCGGCCAGGAGATCGCCATCCCGCGCGGGACCAAGCTGCGGCCGGTGAAAGCCGTGCAGGACTGGATGGCGGCGGCTGGGATCAAAGACGGGCCATTGTTCCGGTCGATCGACCGTCACGGCACCATAGGTGCTGCTCTATCCGCGCAATCCGTCGCGCTGATCGTCAAGCAACATGCCGACAAGGCCGGGCTGGACCCGCGCGAGTTCGCCGGCCACAGCCTACGTGCCGGCTTCCTGACCAGCGCGGCCGAAGCAGGTGCCGACGTACTCCGAATGATGGAAGTAAGCCGGCACAAGCGGGTTGAAACGGTGCAGGGGTATGTCCGGCGGGCGAATGGCTTTAAGGGGCATGCGGGGGCGGAATTTCTATGAGCAAGGCTGAACGGCACAAGACACTGTATCTCTACTTTGAGGATCAGCAGGAAAAGCTATCAGCTCAACTGGGAGCCATGACCTACACCGAGTTCAGTTTGTTCGTTGGATACGTGTTCGACCAACTCGACCATGCCCACGACACGCAGAATGTGGGGGAATTCACCCGTACCCGGGGGCTGATGCTGGCCCTCGCTCGCAAGGAGTTCGAAGCCGGACACTTCATGGACGGGATGGAAGAAACAAGCCGACTGCAGCACATCGAACGCGCCGAGGCATATTACGTGCTTGCCCAGGCCTTCTATCCGAAGGAGCAACACCCCGCGCTGGATGCGGCTTGGAACAGCAGCACCGACTATGCCGAGAGGTTCGGATTTCGTGCTCAACGCGTTTACGAGACGCTGGCAATGTATCGGGTGTTCCGGCAAGAGTAATCACCACACTGATCAGCGACATACAAGGTGGTTTGGCGTAACCAGTCCTGATCACCGAAAAGGTTCTAATGGACCAAGATGTTCGAGCGACACGCCGGGGGCAAGTTTCTGCAACTTCGTCGTCTGGAACCCTAGGCGCGGGAATGCGTGCAAGCCCGATGATAGATGAGGCCTCGCAGGGCGTAAGAAACCAGCGCCGGTAAGGTGGGGGCAATCCACAGTGGCTCTCTAAAGAAGACCTTTAAAGCGAGGGCCGCCTCTCCGGCCGGAACTAACGAAACAGCCTTCTGGTACGCATAAGGAGTGCCGGAAGTCCTGTTATCTTGGGCTTCCGCATACTTGGACGATTCGACACCGTTTTCCGGCTACGATGTGGCTGGGTTTCTGAGGTCAGTCGGGAGGCGATCCAGAGTGTGCGGAAACACCTCAGACCGTCCGAAAACTCGCATTGTGGAAGCTGGCGGGAGCCCGAGCGGCAGGATTTCTTGCGTAGCCTAAGAAAGCTGACGATATCGGCCTAGAAGGCATCAAGTCAGGGGGCGAGCTGTCTTTTTCGCTTGAGCGGACCCCGGCAGACGGGCAAATGCCCCCGCCGTTCAGGCGTAGACCGCCTTTATAATC
>JBPBQE010000370.1:0-13567 GCA_050954595.1 Janthinobacterium lividum
AGATAGCGTGCTTTTACAAACGAGTTTGCGACGCGAGACTTCCTGGAACCACGCGATGGCTGTCGATGATGCAAATCTCACCAATTCAGCGACATGCATTGATGTTGAATGCGGCCACCGTCATAAACAGCGATCTCGTATCGCAATTTACGCTGGCGGCTCTTCCCCAAAACCAGGCCGCGGGACTGTTCCCATGATCGTCTGCGTGAAGCCGCCGTCGACGACGATCTCGCCGCCGTTGACGTAATCCGCGCGATCGCTGGCGAGAAACACGACTGCATTGCCAATGTCGCCTGGCCGGCCGACCCGGCGCATGGGCACGGCCGCTTCCCGGCGCTCGAGCACGCCCTCGGCCGTATAGGTCGGTTCCGTCATTGGCGTGCGGATCAGGCCGGGGCTGACGACGTTGCTGCGCACGCCATGTGGACCCCACTCGACGGCGAGCTGGCGCGAGAGCATCAGCACGCCGGCCTTGCTGACGCTGTAGGCGCTGCTGAACGGTTGCGGCGCATGGCCGGAGACGGAGGCGATATGGATGATGCTGCCCTTGCCACGGGCCAGCATCGCCGCCCCGAAGACCTGGGCGCAGTTGAAGCAGCCGGTCAGGTTCACGGTCATCAAACCGTTCCAATCGTCGAGCGGCAAGTCCGCCAAGCCGCCCGGCGCGTGAAAGCCGGCATTGTTGACGAGCACGTCGCAACCGCCGACCGACTGCGCGCAACGGTCGCGTGCGGCGGCGACGCTCGCCGGGTTGGAGACGTCGCAGTGGATCGGGACGGCACGGCCACCTTTCGCTTCGATGTCCGCCGCGACCCGGCCCGCCATCGCTTCGTCCCGGTCGAGCAGCACGATCGTCGCGCCCACCTCGGCCAAAGCGAGCGCGATGCCCTCGCCGATCCCGGCGCCGGCCCCGGTCACCGCCGCGACCCGGCCACCGAGGTCGATCCAGCCAGTCATGCGAGCGACGGCATCGCGGCGCGCCGGATGAGCCGCGTTTCCTGCGCCGTGATGAGCGGACCGGACGCGGCGAGATAGGCTGGCCACTCTGGGTCGCGGTCACGGTCGGCATGAGCCTTTTCGAACTGGCCCATGTCGTCGAACCCCCAGAGATGAACCACTTGGTTGAGCGGCCCGACGGCGCTCGTGAAGATGCCAAGCGGGCGGCCGAGGTAGCGGAGCTGGACCGGCATGGCCAGTCGGTCAAAGATTTCGAGGAATTGGGCCATCTTGCGAAGCTGGATCGTGTAGGTCCGCAAGTCGACGACGGCTTTGTCCATCATCGCGGTCACGCCTTGATCAGCGAGCAGCCGCCTTCGGACATCGGCCGGAACGCCTCGTCGGCCGGGACGGTCGAAACGAGGGTGTAGACGTCGCCCGGGTATTTGCTCTCCTCGGGAGTCTTCACCTGGAACAGATAGGCCGGATGGATCTTGCGGCCGTCCTCGCGGATGCGGCCGACGCCGAAGCAATCGTCGTCGGTCGGCATCGCCTTCATCGCCGCGATCACCTCACGGCCGGACGCCTTCGCTTTTAACACGCCGAGTTGCTTGACCGCCTTAAGGTAGTGCTTGACGCCGGCGTAGTCCCCGGCCTGGCTCATGTTCGGGAATACGCCGGCGGCAAGGCTCGGTTTCACCCGCGCCATGAAGCTCCGAGTGCGGTCGTTCAGATCCCAGTAGAACGTCTCTGTCAGCGAGAGGCCCTTGGCGACCGGCAGTCCCATGCTGACGACGTCGGTGACGTAGCCGACCATGGCGGCCATCCGAGTGCCGCTTGACTGGATCCCGAACTCCTGCGCCTGCTTGAGGCACCCGATCAGCTCGCTTCCCGAGTTGGCGAAGCCGATTACGTTGGCCCCGCTGCCCTGCGCCTGAAGCAGATACGCGGCGAAGTCGGATGTGCTGCCAAATGGGTAGGCGACGGTGCCTTGCACCTTTCCGCCCGCCGCCGCGACGAAGGTCGCCGCGTCCTTCTCTGCGGCATGGCCGAACGCGTAATCGGCGGTCACGAAGAACCATTTGTTGCCGCCGGTCCGCACCATGGAGGTGGCCGTCGAGTGCGCCAGGCACCACGAATCCCACGACCAGTGCACCCAGTTGGCACTGCAGCTTGTGCCCGTGATGTCGGAACTGCCGGCCGTGGTGATGATCGCCACCTTGTCCCGGTCCTGGATGATGCCGCGGGCGCCAAGCGCCAGGGCGCTATTGCCGATATTCTCGACCAAGTCGACGCCGTCCTGATCGAACCATTGCCGGATAATGGAGAGGCCAACATCGGGCTTGTTCTGATGGTCGGCTGAAATGATCTCCACGCGGATGTCAGGATTGTCCTGCATGAACTCGGCCGCCGCCTGCTTGGCGCATGCGACCGTGGTCGGGCCGGAGACGTCGCGATAGACCCCGGACATGTCCGTGATCACGCCGATGCGGATCGTCTGCGCAGCCTGCGCCCGGGCGCGTCGGCCCGGCAACGCCGCCGCCGCGACACCCAATCCGCCTGCCAGAAGCGTGCGTCGGTCCATTGTCATCTCGTGTTTCCTCACTCGTTGTTTTTGTTAGTTGAGATGCATGCCGACATAGTGCTGCGCGACCGTGGTTGCCGCCGCAGGCGAGCGGGTTACCATGTCGAGCTCCGCCAGTTGCCGTTTCGCATCGAATGCGCTCTCGCCGTCGAAGCGATGCAGCATCGATGTCATCCACCACGAAAAATGCTGCGTGCGCCAAATGCGGCGAAGCGCAGCTTCGGTGTAGCCATCGAGCGCGTCGGTCGTCCCCGAGGCGAAATATTGCTCCATGGCCCGGGCGAGCACGACAACGTCGGCGATGGCCAGGTTCAAGCCTTTCGCGCCGGTCGGTGGCACCGTATGGGCGGCGTCGCCGGCGATGAATAGGCGCCCGTGCTGCATCGGCTCGCGCACGTAGCTCCGCATTGGCACGACATTCTTTTGGAAGATCGACCCTTCCTTGAGAGAGAAGCCGTTGTCCGCTACGCGCCCCTGCAGTTCCGCCCAGATCCGGTCCTCGGACCAGTTATCGGGGGTTTCGGTCGGGTCGCACTGGAAGTACATACGCTGCACCGTCGGCGACCGGGTCGAGATGAGGGCGAAGCCGCGGTCGTGGCGGGCGTAGATCAGCTCGTCGGACGAGGGGGGCGCCTCGGCCAGGATGCCGAACCATCCGAACGGGTAGATGCGCGTGAACTCCTGCCGCATCGTCTCCGGGATCGCCGCGCGGGACGGTCCGTAGGATCCATCGCAGCCGGCGAGGAGGTCCGCCTGGATCACGCAAGGCTGCCCGTCCTGGCCGGTGTAGCTGATCGACGGTGAGCCGGTCACGTCGTGCAGCGACACGTCCTTGGCCTCGAACACGATCTGGCCGCCTGCCGCCAGACGTGCCGCGATCAGGTCGGTCAGCACCTCGTGTTGCGGGTAGACCATGACGGACTGACCGGTGAGGCCCTTAAGGTCGATCCGCCGGCCCTCGCCGCCGAAGCGGAACTCGAACCCGTCATGCGCCATGCCGACCCGGTGCATCCGCTCGCCCAGCCCGGTGTTCGTCATCAGGTCGACCGTGCCGCATTCCAGCACGCCTGCCCGGATGGTGGCCTCGATCACCGCACGGCTGCGGCTCTCCACGATGATCGATACAATTCCCGCGAGATGCAGCAGGTGCGACAGCATCAAACCGGCCGGCCCGGCACCGACGATGGCCACCTGGACCCGAGTTGTCGGGGTCATGGCGTCGCTCCAGCGAGATGGCGACCGGTGATGAAGCCGAAGGTCATGATCGGCCCGAGCGTAATGCCAGCGCCGGGATAGTTGCCGCCCATCACGCTGGCGCGGTCGTTGCCGACAGCATACAGCCCGGGGATGGCTTGGTGGGCGCTGTCGAGCACGCGGCCGACGACGTCGGTGGCGAGCCCGTCGAACGTCCCCAAATCGCCCATGTACAGCCGCAAGGCATAGAAGGGTGACTTAACGATCGGCGCGACGTTGGGATTGGGGCCGTGCTCGGGGTCGCCCAGGAAGCGGTTGAAGGCGCTGGTGCCACGCCCAAAAGCCAGGTCCTCGCCGCGCTCCGCGCCAGCGTTGAAGGTGCGGATCGTCGCCTCCAATCCGGTCGCGTCGATACCCGTCGCTTCCGCTAGCGCTTTCACCGTATCACCACGCACGAGATAGCCATTGCGAAGGTAGATCTGAATCGGCACCGGCGCGGGCTTGGCGTAGCCCATCCCGTACTTGCGAATTGCGGCGTGGTCGCAAATCAGCCAGGTCGCGGCATTCGGTCCGCTCTCACCATCGGCGATCATCGCGGCACCTGTGTCGTGATACGATTCCGACTCGTTCGTGAAACGCTGGCCGGCCCGGTTCACCGCGATGAAGCCAGGCTTGTAGCGGTCGACCAGATGCGGGAACACGCCGACCCCGCCCGATTTGAGCGGCACCTTGGACACCGGCATCCAGGCCGCGGCATTGGGGAACTTGGCCTCGAACACCGCGCCCGCCTGCTCGGCCAGCGCGATGCCGTCGCCGGTATTGCCCTCTGGTGTCGGAGAGACGTGCTCGGCACCGCGGGCGACGTGCGGGTAGGCGCGCGCGATCCGTTCTTTGTCGTGCGAGAAGCCGCCGCTCGCCAGCACGACGCCGCGCCGGGCACGGATCGTCCGCTCGTCGCTCCCTTGGCTGACCACGACGCCCTGGACGGCACCGTCCTCGATGACTAGGCGCTTGGCCGAGGTCTCGGTATGGATCGGGATCCCGAGATCGAACGCGCTTTTGGCGAGCCGGGCGGCCAGGGCGTTGCCGCTCGTTATCTGCACGCCACGGCCATGCAGGGCGAGTTCCTTGACATGGCTGGCCAGGCGCTTGGCGACATAAGCCGCCGAGGTCACCGACCGGGTCGCGCGGAAGAAGTGCTTCAGGTCAGCGTTCGACGAGTTGAACATCATCCCGATGAAAGTAATAGTCGACAGCGGCGGCCGCAGGCGCGCGATCTCGGAGCCGAGGCGGCGCGCATCGAACGGCGCCGCCGTGACGGAGCGGCCGACTTGCGCCGCACCTGCGGCGTTCGGATGATAGTCCGGATAAGCGGACAGGACGAACTTGACCTCCGTCTCCGCCTCGAAGAATTCTAGCATGCGCGGCCCAGCCTCGAGGAACGCGTCGACGGCCTCCTCGTCGTAGAAGTTGCCCATCTCGCCGCGTAGATAGGTTCGAGCTGCTTCGCGCGTATCGACGATGCCGGCCTTGGCCGCATGCGGGTTGCCGGGGATCCACACGACGCCGCCCGAATAGGCGGTGGTGCCGCCGAAGAAGGGTTCTTTCTCGATCACGACCACGTCGAGACCGGCTTTGCGGGCGGTGATCGCGGTCGACAAACCTCCTGCACCGGATCCCACAACGACGACGTCGCACTCGGCGCCGATGCTCACGGCTTGGCCCATTTACTCCTCCCTGCGCCGGTTTCCGACGTTGCCGCACTATCCGAACAGCAGGGCGCGCTCACAATGGAGTTTTGAATGTATTGCTTGCACTTTTAGTCGAATCGCTCACTTTGGCCCGAAAAGCGGGAGAGAACGTTCGTCGCGATGCAGAGCGTCATTCCAAGTTTCTATCTCTACGGAGATGAGCTTACTGATGTCGAGAGATCGTTCCTTCATGTCGAGACGATCCAACGCCGGAGTAGCGTCAACGATTGGAGAATTCGTCCACACGCTCATCCGGAACACCACCAGATCCTGCTGCTGACAGAAGGCAGTGGATCAGTACGTTTCGAGGACCAGATCGTGGCGTTCGAACCACAGGCCCTCGTGATACTGCCCGCACTGTGCGTGCACGAATTCCGCTTCGAGCCGGGATCGGATGGCTGCGTGGTGACGGTGTCGACCGTTTTTCTGTCCACCGCGCTCGAGGGCGATGCAACGCTTGGGGCCGCGTTCGAGGGACACGGCACCTGTTTCGATCGGCCGGACGCCGACCCCGATCTGCACGACGCGTTCCAAGCGCTGCACCGCGAATTCCTATGGGGTGCTCTCGGACGGCGCATGGCCGTCAAAGCGCATCTGCAACGGATCCTCGTCGCCATCGCCCGCCTGAGTGCGGCGGCGCCGGCCGAGGTGGGCACGAAGCGGCGGCAGAGCGACATCGTCGCCCGCTTCCGGGGCGTGGTCGAGTGCGAGTTCCGTCGCCAGCTTCCTTTGCCCGCCTACGCGAACCAACTCGGCATCACTACCGCCGGCCTGAATGCCGCATGCCGCGCAACGACCGGGAAGTCGGCCCTGCAGGTCGTGCACGATCGCATCATGATCGAAAGCAAGCGGAGCCTGCTTTACACTGGTATGACCATCGCCGAGATCTCGACGAGCCTCGGCTTCGCCGACCCCGCCTATTTCAGCCGCTTCTTCTCGCAACGCGTCGGCAGCAGCCCGGCCGCGTTCCGCGCAACCGCACAAACCCAAGCCTGAAAGGCAGTCCAATGCACGATCATCCCGTTGCGTTCATCACGGGTGCCGCCGACGGCATCGGGTGGGCGACCGCCCAGGCCTTCGCCGCCGCGGGCTATGCTGTCGTGCTGGCCGATCTCGACGAGGCCCGCGCTACCGAACGGGCAGGGGCGCTCGGAGCCGCCCATTTCGGCGTGCGATGCGACGTGTCCATCGAAGCAGAGGTGCGCGCCGCCCTCGCACGGACCAGCGAGCGCTACGGTCGCCTCGACGCCGTCGTCAACAATGCCGGAATCGGTTCGCCGCACGTTCCGACGCTCGAGCAAGAGCTTGGCGGCTTTCAGAATGTCCTGCGCGTACATCTCGATGGAACGTTTCTGGTGTCGCGCGAGGCGGCGCGGCTCATGCTGGCCGGCTCGGGCGGTGCGATCGTCAACGTGAGTTCCATTGCTGGGCTTGGTGGCCTGCCCCGCCGAAATGCCTACGGCGCCGCCAAGGCCGGCATCGCCGCCATGACCCGCTCGATGGCGTGCGAGTGGGCCAGCAACGGCATCCGTGTCAACGCGGTTGCGCCCGGCTATGTCGGCACTGCGCTCGTCAAACGCCTGCAAAGCGGCGGCTCGATCGACATCAAGCGGCTGGAGAGTCGGATCCCGCTAGGCCGGCTCGGCCTACCAGATGAGATCGCACAGGTGGTTCTGTTCCTCTGCTCACCCGCTGCCAGCTACGTGACAGGCAGCATCATCCCCGTCGACGGCGGCTGGACCGCTTTCGGTGACGCCGGGCAGGCCCACTGCTAAGGACACTATGGAGTGAGCCGGTATGGCGATCACCTAATGTAGCCCGCTCGGAAGCGCTGCTGTTTTCCGGCTTCAGTGGCTCGTTGAGCCCGTCAAATTCGGGCATGCTGATTGGCAAGCAGTCAACGCGAACCACGAGACTTAGCTGTGGAATGTCGTAAAACTTAGACTTTGGCGCTGTATAAAAACTTACCACATTCGCACTACTCAGCGCGGTCGACGACTGACCGCTTTCCTCGGTCACGATCTCCGAAGCTGCCTGTCCGCTATCGGCCAGCACGCCCTTGATAGCGGCTTGAGACCAGGCTGGTGGGAAGATAGTTCAATCAGCGGTGAGCGAAGGCAAAGGCGAACATAGGATGCGACGACAGCCTCTGATTAAGAGCTTGATCGCTGGGCACGACGATGGCGTGCAATTAGCGTCGAGTAGGTGGGCTGATCGAGGAAGTAGGTAATCCCGGGGTTACCGCAGATCCGCCGGTCTGCTCGGCCAACAAGGCTACTTTAGTGAAGCCACCTTGGGTTATGGCCGCCATGGTCTCCATGATGCGGCCGTAGCTCACCCCCTTGTCGCCGCGAACGAAGATACGACGATCAGTCTTGTTCTCGCTGATCGCCTCAAGTCTGGGTGCGAGATCCGTCAATGTCAGCTCGGTCTCCTGCAGGAAGATCTTGCCTTCGGCGTTCACCGACACGGTCAACGGTTCGCTATCCTGTGCCAATGGTGCAGCGCTCGCCTTCGGCAAATCGACGGTCACGCCCGAGGTCATCAGTGGCGCCGCTACCATGAACACGATAAGCAGCACTAACATCACATCCACCAACGGCGTGACGTTGATTTCCGCCATCGCGCGATAGCGTCCCCGACCGCTACGCTGCATCGGACCACCGGCCATCAGCTACGCTCCTCCGCGTATCCCTCACTTTGGCGGGAAAGGATTGCCGAGAACTCCGAGCCGAAACCCTCCAGACGGCCGGCCAATCGCGCCAGGTCGGTGCTCAACTTGTTATAGGCAAGCACGGCCGGGATAGCGGCTACCAATCCGATTGCCGTGGCGAACAGCGCCTCTGCAATGCCCGGCGCTACCACGCTCAAGTTGGTGTTCTTGCTGACGGCGATGGCCGAAAACGAACGCATGATGCCCCACACCGTGCCAAATAGCCCCACAAAGGGAGCCGTGGACCCAACGGAGGCCAGGAACACCATCCAACGTTCCATGCGATCCATCTCGCGCGACACGGTGACGGTGATGGCTCGCTCGATGCGCAATCCCACATTACCTCGGCTCAGACCTGTGGCGGGCACCTTAGCGCTCCGTTGCCATTCGCCCATCCCAGCACCGAACACGGCCGCCATCGGATGTGTCGGATGCAGGCCATCTTGCTTGTAAAGCTCGTCGAGGCTACCGCCCGCCCAGAACCGGTCTTCGAACACCGTCGCGATGCGATTGGCCCGGCGTAGGGTCAAGGTCTTCTGGAACACGATGGCCCACACTCCAACACTTGCCGCCACGAGCAACAGCAACACCGTTTTGACCACCCAATCGGCCTGCAGAAACAAGCCGAGTAGCGAGAGGTCGCCGCCCGTGCTCGCCAAGCTGACCCCATCCACCGCACCGTTCAAATCGCGCTCCTCATCTGAATCCAGTCGACTTTCAGCAATCCGCTCAAGGTGGATCACCGGCGGGGGGCGGTATCGGTGTGACTGAAGAAGTGCTCCAAGTGATGGCAGGAACGGTTTCAGTCGCGCACGTCAAATCAATCGTTCCACTACGATTGAGAAGCTGATTTGCCTTGGCAGCATCTAGGTAAACGATCTCTATATTACCGTTCAGGCTGTTACCCCCGTCGGGCCACAAAGTGTATTCCGTGAAGCTTCTTGACCCTGCACCGATCCATTCCACTCGCCCAGACCACTTCACGATTTTCCCTATCTCCACGACTGGAGCGAGGGTGCCGAAGCCGCCCTCGTAAAATCTGATCCATGGGCTGCCATCCGGCTTTCGGAAGAAGACGGCTTCGGCAGAGTTCCGAACGCCGTAGGCAGGGTGATTCCTAATCCCCTGCTTCACCACCGTTCCGGTGCAGGACTTTTGCAGCATCGTATCAACGATCGCTGACTTGACCGGATCGTTCGTGACCGTGAACGGTCTTCGAGATGAGGCCGGCGTATAGCCGGCGCTGGTCGGCTGATCGCGCCGATGCGCAAGAACGTAGTGCAGCGGCAAATCAATCGTGTCCGATGCGCCTGTCGGAAGCGGCCGAACAAATCCGCCGCGAAACGCGGCGGCAGCGGCGGCGTCTAGCGACGGCGACCCCGAGCTTCCTACGACGTCGACGGTCCAGATATTTCCGTCGGAACGGATCGCCAGACGCACTTTGACGGTGCCGGCCTCGCCGTTATCGGATGCATGCCTTGGATAGTAGCCGTGCACGTCCCACCACGCTTGCAATTGCCTCGTCAGGTCTCGATGGGCCGGGTTTGGCGGCTCTGCTTCGTTGGTGATGCTGAAATCTTGCGCAAAGATGGGCGCAATGCCGCCGG
Organism: Janthinobacterium lividum; assembly: GCA_050954595.1. Classification (GTDB taxonomy): domain Bacteria; phylum Pseudomonadota; class Alphaproteobacteria; order Acetobacterales; family Acetobacteraceae; genus JAVVHH01. Next base: position 9,787 of record JBPBQE010000370.1, read on the forward strand.
CCACCGGCAGCAACACGAAAGCCGCGGCGAGGCTCGCTGAAACGATTGGCATCCGCATCGTGCATTCCCCAGCTCCAGATCGGTTCGACGTTCGAGCCGAGTGCTACGTTCTGTAGCATTAAATCAGGACGTTTGGATGTCCAGGCTTTTATGTGATTGCCCGCCCCCGAAAGTCTGCTTGCTGCATCGACGCTCACGTCCACCGATTACCTGCCGCTGTCTGAGGGTCGATAGTGCAGCGTCACGACGACATCGGCCGGTTGCGGCGGCGTTCCCGGCGGTAGCGGCGGCAGACGTGCATTGCGAAACACCGCGAGTGCCGCGACATCGAGCGCGCTTGATCCGGAGCTTTGCACCAATTCGATCGAGGTGACCCGGCCGTCGCCGGAGATGGTGATGTGGACCCTTACGTTACCCCCCTCGTTGGTCTGTGAGGCCTCCCTGGGGTAAAAGGAGTTCTGATCCCACCACTGTTTGAGCCTTCCCATCCAGGCAGCGCCGTTGTTGGCGGTATTGGTGCGACCGGGGCTGTTCGATCCCTGGGTTGCCCCTGCCGGCGCTTCCCCCGCATCGGTCATACCGCTGGTCGGCGCTGGCCGGGTGGTGGTGACGCGTTGCGGCGGCAATCGACTGGGGCGTGGTGGCGGCGGCGAGGACGGCGCACGCGGCAGCAGCACCGCTCGGGAAGGTGATACTTTAGGCGGCGGCGGCGGCTCTGGCGGTGGTGGCAAGTCGGCCGGTTGCAACGGAGAAGCTGTTGGCACAAGCGTCGGTGCGGGTGTTTGCGCGGATAGCGGTATCTCAGCTGGTTGAGGCGTTGAAACCATGTTGGGGGTGGGAACGGACACCTCGGGTGGAACCTCAGCCTGCTGAACCGGTGGCGATACGTCGGGCGCAGGTGCAGGCGGTTGAGACGCCTCGGCCGGCTGTGCGGGGATTTCGGGCGCTGACGGGACCGTCGTCGTGGACGCCTCAGGTGGCGCCTGGTCGGGTCCTTTCTCGGTGATGAACTCCACCGGCATCGGGTCGGAGGCACCCGCAGGTGGTGCAACCGATGGCTTCATAAACAGAAAAGCGAGAGCAGCCAGGTGAAGGCTCAGCGAAAGAACGAGGAGCCAACCCGAGTTGCCGTGCGGATGCACACTCCTCCCGAGGCGCTGACGGTTCGCCGACATCGACCTCCTCACCAAACGAGAATTAACGAGAAGTCGCCTTCGATCGGCGCGGCAAACATCGCCGGGTCAGCAGCCATGGCTTGCCTCCTCGTAGGTCAGCTGGCCTGAAACCGACTGAGTAACTCTACTATCTGTAATGCTACACAGAGTAGCACGTATCGCAAGCCTCTCAAGTGCCTTGTGATCGGACTACCCTGCACCAGGCGAGTGCAGACGTCGCTTGCGTGGCGTCGCGGTGGACGCTACCGATCGTAGCGCTACATAGATGGTGTTCCATGGATGACCGGATGTCCGACCTCGGGGAACTGGAGCTGGAGGTCATGCAGATTGTCTGGGATACCGGGGAGATCACGGCCGAGCAGGTCAGAGAGAAACTGCCTCGCTCCGCCAAGGAATCGACCGTGCGGACGGTCCTTAGCCGGCTTGAAGACAAGGGCTACCTGACCCACAGCGTCGATGGGCGTACCTTCATCTTCCGCGCCGCGGAGGCACGCCAGGAGGTTGCGGCCCGGGCAGTCAGGCGGATCGTTGACTGGTTCTGCAAAGGATCGGTCGAAGAGGTCTTGGTCGGTATGGCCGATGCGCGAATGGTGGACGCTAAAACACTGGAAGGTCTGGCCAAGCGAATCAAGGCAGCGAAAGCTCGCCGCTGATGCTGGACATCCTGGGCCAGGCGGCACTCCGGATGCTTCTACTCACTGCTGTCGTCCAGTGCACCGTCTGGTTGCTCCGCCTCCAATCAGCCCGTTTGCTGCTATCCGCATGGACCGTCGTCCTGGTGGCTTCGATCGCGATGCCCGTGCTGCCGCACCTAAGTCCGATGCGCCTGCCCATTGCCTCTGCCGTCTCACGGCCGTTAGCCGACGGTGTTGTCGACCTGCTACAGCAACCCACGCCGGATCGGTCGGCGGCGGCAAGCGACGACACCGCTGCCGAACAAGACGCTCCACCTCCCCTTAGGCTTTGGCTGACAGCGATCTACGTCATCGTCGGCTGCAGCATCCTTCTCCGCACCATGCTCGGTCTCTGCCTTTCGCTTCGGCTGCTGGCCAGGGCAGCTCCGGCGCACCCGGCGTGGGCGTTGGGGCATCGTGTAAGAATCAGCACAGACGTTACGGGGCCGGTGACGATCGCGCACACCATCCTGCTTCCGACTGATGCAATGGACTGGCCGGCCGAGATGCAGCAAGCCGTCCTGGCTCACGAACGGGCTCATGTCGCTCGCTGGGACTTTGCGCTGTTGGTGATGTCGCAACTCAACCGAGCCTTGTTCTGGTTCAACCCACTCTCGTGGTGGCTCCACCGCCGACTGGTCACGCTGACCGAACTGGCCAGCGACGATCAGGCGATGGCTGCGACGGAGGATCGGCTCGGCTATGCCGAAATCCTTCTTGAGATGGGCCGGCGCTCGGGTGCAACGTCACGAGGACCGGCCATGGCGAGACCCTCCACGCTTGTCTGCCGTATCGAGCGCATCGTTCAGGGTCAGACAAAGCTGCATCGCATCAGCCGACCGCAGCAGGTCCTAATTGCGGCCGGAGCAACTGGCCTTTCGCTCGCAGTAGCGAGCCTCACCCCCGATCTCACCTCCGATCCCGTCATCACGCTCTCTTCGTTGGAACGGACCGTCGCACCCGAAAGCTTGATCACTCCGAACTCGAACATCGGTCCAGTGAGCGAAGCAAGCGAACGAGTTGGTTCACCAACGGCTGGACACGCTGCGGTCGATCCAGCCGATCGTGAGGCAAGCCAGATCAATCCATCCCTCGGCAGATCTTCGGTCTCGTTGATCCCTGCGCTGCTGGCCAAGACATCCGTGCAGCCATCCCTCTCGACGAGTCCATTGGCGCGCTCGGATCGTCGCCCCTTGGCAAGGGCAGCCTTGGCGCCGCCACCAGTGCAAGCGGTTGGTCGACGGAAGCCGATTACCACCGGCCAGACTGGGTCGAGCAATGGACTGGACACCAAATCGCTTGAAGAGGTGCGGGAACCCCCAAACACGACGCTTGGCACTAACATCACGGCCAGAGCGAGCGTCCTGAATGAACGAGGTGAATCATCATCGCCTGATCAGGTCGCTCGCGAACCGCAGCTCATCAGCTCCAATCTGGAGGAGATTGTCGGCAGCACGTGCACGGGGACGATCGCAGTTGGACCAAGGGCGTGGCGGAGCTATGGTAGGCAGCCGGACGTTGCTGCCGGAGAATTGGTCCCAGCCAAGGCTCAGTTCTTTCGTCGAGCGGATGGTACCGCATGGGTCCGGTTCAACGCCTTCGGGCAACCGCCTCTCGACCTTCCTGCGCGATTTGGCCGGAACGGTGTGACATGGACTGGTCAGTATGGGATTTCATACGCACTGCAGGCATGGGGGGGAAACCATCTTGCTGGTCTTGCAGCACTGATTGCCAACGATAGTGCAGGTCTCAATTTTACCTGCGGAAAATCCGCTAATCTTCTTTTATGAAAACCCTTCTTCATCAGCAACAGGATGGCGCTGAACTGGATAAATGCGCCGTATCGGAAGTCATCCTATTTGCACCACTTGGCGCGATCGACGAACGACCGCTTTCCTCGGTAACGATCTCCAAAGCTGCCTGTCCGCTATC
>JBPBQE010000555.1:0-13531 GCA_050954595.1 Janthinobacterium lividum
TGATCAAGTGGGCGGAGAGAACAAATCGTGGTATGATGGCCCCGGGCAGGGTCGGTAGGTCGGCGCGTGGAAACGCTTATTCTAACGTTGGACACCATCGCGGTCATGGTGGTGATCTACTTCAGCTACAAAGGTAGCAAGTCGCCGGACAACCCGGAAATCGGCCCGTTCCGAATTCGGCCTTATGTTGCCCCCGAGAAGCCCGCCGCCCCTACCAATGCGCGTGATCGCCGCCGATGAGAGACCTGATCTATCATGCGGCCTGGCTGTTCATCCTACCGCTGACGCTCGCCTCGGCGCATCTCGGCGTCTCCATCTGGATCTGGGTCGCGCTGCTGCCGCCGAACGAGTTGCTCTACGGCCGGCTCGGCATCGTGCTGCCATTCAACAAGCTGGTCGCAGCGTCGGCGTTCTTCGCACTCATTACCAGTCAGACCAAGAAGGACTTCTACGCCGATAAGCTGATCATCCTGGTAGGGATGTACGGCATCATCGTCACGTTGTCCTACATGCTGTGTCCCTACGACTCCGCCTTCTCGGACCTGCAGTACGACAAGCTGTGGAAGGAGCTGGTGCTCTTCATCCTCATCACCGGCGTGATGTTCTCGCGGCATCGGCTGCATCAGACCGCCCTGGTCATCTCGCTCGCCTTCGGCTTCGTGATGGTCAAGGAGGGCATCATCTTCCTGCTGACGGCAGGTGGCCACAAGATCGAGGCGATCGGCACCGTCGGCGACAATAACGGCGTGGCCATGGCCTTGCTGATGGTGATCCCGTTGCTGCTCTACTGCGCCAAATACACCGCCGAACGCTGGGTCAGGCTAGGCATGTATGCCACCGCCGCGCTCGGTACCGTGACGGTCATCGCCACGTACTCCCGTGGCGGGTTCATCGGCCTGCTGGTGCTCTGCCTGATGCTGCTCAAGGGCAGCAAGTACAAGGTGCGCGCCATCATCGCCGTCGGCGTGGTGGCGATGATCGTGTATTCGCTGCTGCCCAGCGATTACCTCACCCGGGTGAGCACGATCTCGGAGGCGACGTCCGACGACTCCTTCGCCATAAGGCTGCTGGCCTGGAAGATCAATTACCTGATGGCGCTCGACCACCCCTTCCTGGGCAACGGCCTTTACGCGTCGCTGAACTGGCAGAACTGGTCCTCCCATCTTGGCGAGGCAACGACGTGGTTGTTCCCCTCACCGCTGGTGCTCAAGACGTTCGTTGCCCACAGCATCTACTTCCAGGTTCTGGGCGATACAGGCTTCGTCGGCTTGTTCCTGTTCCTGGCCATACTCGTCACCGCGATGGTCAAGACGATCCAGACCCAGCGCGTCGTCCGCAATGACCCGAGCCTCGAATGGGCGGGGGATCTGGCGCGCGCCACGCAGATCAGCCTGGCCGTGTACTGCGTCAGCGGCGGCGCCCTCAGCCTGGTGTACTTCGAACTGCTCTATATCTTGCTGGCGATGATCTCGCGCAATCACCGCACCGCCGCCCAGTTGGCCACTACCCAGCCGGTCGCCCGCAGCCTCGCGCCGAGCCGGCAGATGCCTGCTTACGCACGGACCGCCTGATGCTCGACGATACGCCGCACGGCGAGTTACTCGCAGCGCTGCACGCCGTGTTGGGCGACCGCGGCATGCTGCTGGGCGCCGACACCCGGGCCTACTGCCACGACTGGCGCGACCTTTATCACGGTGCCACCCCGGTCGTGATCCGTCCCGCCGACGTGGCGGAGCTTTCCGCTGCGGTGAAGATCTGTGCTGCCCGGGGCGTTGCGATGGTGCCGCAGGGTGGCAACACCAGCATGGTCGGCGGGGCCGTGCCCGATGAGAGCGGCGCCCAGGTCGTGGTCAGCCTTGCCCGGCTGAACCGTGTCCGCGACCTCGATCCGGTTGACATGAGCATGGTCGTCGAGGCCGGCGTGCCTTGGCAGACGGCCCAGGCCCACGCCGCTGCGGCCAGGCTGTTGCTGCCGCTGTCGATCAGCAGCGAAGGCACCGCCCAGGTTGGCGGCATCCTGTCGACCAATGCCGGCGGCAATAACACCCTGCGCTACGGCAACGCCCGCGACCTGGTGCTCGGGATCGAAGCCGTCATGCCGGATGGCGAGGTGCTGCATGCGCTACGGCGCCTGCGCAAGGACAACACCGGCTACGCCTTGCGCCATCTGCTGATCGGCGCCGAGGGCACCCTGGGCTTCATCACCGCTGCCGTGCTGAAGCTGGTGCCCCGCCCGGTCGAGACGGTGGTCGCGCTCTGCGGCGTCCCGTCACCCGGTGCAGCGACCGAGCTGTTCCGCATGTTCCAGCGGCACGACGCTGCCACGATCCAGGCATTCGAGTTCATGTCCGGCACCGGCATGGGCTTCGTCCTCGCGCACATTCCCGGCGTCACCCTGCCGCTGGCCAGCCCGGCCCCGCACTACGCCCTGATCGAACTCGCCACCACGCGGACCGGGGCAGGCCTCCGTGCCTCGCTCGAAACCGTGCTCGAGGCTGCCCTCGAAGCCGGCCTCGTCGAGGATGCCGCCATCGCCGAGAGCGGTGCCCAGCGTGACGCTATCTGGAAATTGCGCGAGGAGCACGCCGAAGGGCAGAAGCGTGCCGGCGCCAGCATCAAGAACGATGTTTCCGTCCCGATCGCCCGCGTCGCCGAGTTGATCGAACGCGCCTCCGCAGCCTGCGTCGCCTTGATCCCCGGCACCCGCCCGGTGCCCTTCGGCCATCTCGGCGACGGCAACATCCACTTCAACCTCGAGCAGCCCATCAACATGGACGCCGCGGCATTCCTCGCCCGCAATGACGAGGTCATGCACACCGTCAACGACATCGTCCGTGAGCTCGACGGCAGCTTCAGCGCCGAACACGGCGTCGGCCGCCTCAAGACCGGCATGATGCCCGAGTGGCGCGGCGGCGCCGAACTCGACACGATGCGACGCATCAAAGCAGCGCTCGACCCGAACGGCCTGATGAACCCGGGCAAGCTCCTCCCCGCGTGACCCGGCCAGCCATGGCGCCCGCGCAGCCGGTTTCGTAAGCTGTAGCCATGTCCCGCCCACTTGTCCCAGCCCTCGCCTCCACGCTCGACCGTTATGTCTTCCGTCAGCTTCTGGTGGCGCTCATCTCCGTCACGATCGGCCTAGTCGCCCTCATCTGGCTAACCCAGTCATTGCGGCTGATCGAGCTCGTGCTCAACCGCGGGCTTTCCATCCGTGTGTTCCTCGAACTGACCGGGCTACTGATCCCGAACTTCATCGCCGTGATCCTGCCGATCACGGTCTTCGTCGTCGTCCAATTCGTCTATCAACGCCTGGCCGGCGACCGCGAACTGACCGTCATGCGCGCGGCGGGCGTGTCGTCCTGGCGGCTGTCCCGCGCGGCACTGACGCTCACGCTCGGCGTGGTCGTCACCTGCTACACGCTGAACCTGTGGCTGGTGCCGGTCAGCTATACGGCGTTCCGCGAATACCAATTCGAGATCCGCAACCGCCTGGCGGCATTCCTGCTGCAGGACGGCGTGTTCACCCCGATTTCCGATGACCTCACCGTCTACATCCGTGGCCGCGACCGCGACGGCACCCTGCGCGGCATCCTGGTCGAGGACGCGCGCCAGAAGAACAGCCGCGCCACGATCCTCGCCGAGACCGGCCGTCTGGTCGATGGCCGCGATGGCCCTCGCGTCGTGCTGCACAACGGCAGCCGTCAGCAGATCGACCGGGTCAGCGGCCGGCTCAACGTGCTAACCTTTGCCGAGAACACGATCGACTTGGCGACGACCAACAAGGCCAACGAGCAGCGCTACCGCGATGCCGCCGAGATGACGACCGACGAGTTGCTCTCGCCACCCTCGACCGTGTTCGCGCGCGACATCGGCAAGCTCAAGGTAGAGGGCCACCGCCGCCTGACCACGCCGCTGACGGCGGCCAGCTTCGCAATGGTGGCGCTGCTCTCCGTGCTGTCCGGCCGGTTCCAGCGACATGGCAACATCGTGCGCCCGCTGCTCGCCGTGCTGAGCGTGGTCGGCCTGCTCGCGCTCGGGCTGGCGATCGGCAACCTGGCGGCGCGGCAGACCGAGCTGATCCCGCTGATCTACGTTCACGCCACGGTTCCGGGGCTGCTCTGCGCCTGGCGTCTATATGGGTCGGAGATCACGTTCCGCCGCCGCCGCCGGGTCCTGGCACAACCGGCGTGATCGATCCGGTCCTCGCCGCGCTCATCCTGCTGCTAGTGCTGGCAGCCATCATCATCGTGTTGCAGCTCCGCGGTCCCGCCCGGCAGGAGCACATGCTGCACATGCTGGAATACGCCATCGACCAGGCGCGGGCCGATGCGGAGACGACCCGCGGGTTGATGACCGGCAGCGAGCGGGCGCTGGCCGGGTCGCTGGCGGCGCTGTCCTCGACCATGATCCGCGATCAGGGAGAGGCGCGCGCCCTGCTGGAGACCAAGTTGCGCGAGATGAGCGAGCAGGCGGCGCTGCGGCTCGGTGCGATCCAGAACGCCGTCACCGAAACGCTGGCGACGACGGTCGAGAAACAGATGACCGGCAGCTTCCAGCGCGTGATCGACCAATTCGGTCAGGTGCAGAAGGCGATGACCGACGTCCAGGCCGTCACGGCGCAGATCGGCGACCTCAAGCGCATCTTCTCCAACGTCAAGCAGCGCGGCACCTGGGGCGAGACGCATTTGCGCGCGCTGCTGGAGGACATGTTCCCGCAAGGCGGCTGGGAGGCGAACCGCAAGCTGCGCGAGGGCAGCGACGAGATCGTGGAGTTCGCCATCGTCATGCCGGTGCGCGGCGCCGACCGGCCGCTGCTCGCATTGGATGCGAAGTTCCCGGTGGAGGATTACGACCGGCTGCTGCTCGCCGCTGAGGCTGGCGATGCCGACGGTGAGCGTGCAGCCCGGCGTGGCCTGGAGATCCGCCTTCGCGCCGAAGCCCGCAAGATCGGCGAGAAATACGTCGTGCCACCCGTCACGGTCGATTTCGCCGTCATGTACCTGCCCACCGACGGCCTCTACGTCGAGGCTGCCCGCATCCCCGGCCTGATCGAGAGCCTCAACCGTGAACATCGCGTGCTGGTCATGGGCCCGAGCCTGGCGCCGGCGTTGCTGCGCACGATCCTGCTCGGCACGCTGACCCTTTCCATCGAGCAGCGGGCACACGATATCCAAAATCTGCTCGGTGCCGTGCGATCGGAAATGCTGAAGATGGACGGCGCCCTCGGCAAGCTCGCCTCCAATGCCGAGAAGATGACGCGCTCGGTGGAGATGGTGCGGCAGAGGACCCGGGTGCTGGACCGCAAATTGCGGTCCGTCACCGCGATGGAAGCCGTGGAGGCCGAAGTGCTGCTCGAGTTGGAATCGCTCGTCGAAGAGGAATGATCATGTCGGTGACCGTCGCGCGCCTTTCCTCCCTGCCCGTCACCCGTCGCGGCGTCTCCGCACGCTGGGCTCGGTCGGCCATCGTGCTGGCGTTGCTGGCCGGAGGGGTGGGCGGCCTGATGCTGGGAGCGAGTGCCGCGCCGACCGGCACCGAAGCCGAGTTGACGCAGTTGCTGCGTGCGATGGCGGTCCTCAAGCTGTTCTTCGTCGCCGCCGCAACCGGCGCCATCCTGTGGCGGCTGCAGGCACCTGTCGCAGGTCCGATGCTTGCGGCCTACGCGCTCACCTGTGCGGCCATGGCAGCGGGTCCGGGGATGATCTGGTATCTGGCGAATCTCGGTCCGGCATCGCTGCTCCTGCATGGCGGCGTCGCAATGTCCGCGCTGCTGCTCTGGCGCGAAGGTGTAGTCTCCGAGTTGCTCGAAAGCGTGATCGCGCGCCGCCGTGCCGAGATCCGGGATCGGTCAACACAGCCCTGATGGTGGCATTGCCGCAGCGTACGCAGGTGGTTAGACCAACCCATCAATAGAACGAGGTTGGTCGCGGGTGTTGCTGGGTCGTAAGTTGACTGTCGTGCTTCCGGCATACAATGCGGTTTCGACGCTCGAGCGGACCGTCGCCGAGATCCCGCGCGACATCGTCGACGACGTCATCCTGACCGACGACTACAGCAGCGATGCGACGGCGGACCTATCCCGGCGCCTGGGCTTGCATACCATTCGGCACGACCGCAACCGCGGCTATGGCGGCAACCAGAAGACCTGCTACGCCGCCGCCCTCGCCCGCGGTGCCGACATCGTGGTGATGCTGCATCCGGACTACCAGTATTCGCCCAAACTCGTCACCGCGATGGCGTCCATGATCGCCAGCGGCCACTACGACGTCGTGCTCGGCTCGCGCATCCTCGGCAATGGTGCGCTGTCCGGCGGCATGCCGCTCTACAAATACCTCGCCAACCGCGGGCTGACCCTGGTCGAGAACGTCCTCGTCGGCCAGACCCTGTCGGAGTACCACACCGGCTACCGCGCCTGGAGCCGGCACGCACTGGAGCGGCTGCCGATCCTGCGGTGCTCCGACGATTTCGTGTTCGACAACCAGATGCTGGCTCAGGCGATCAGCCTGAAGTTCAACATCGGCGAGATCTCCTGCCCACGAGGTATTTCCCGGAGGCATCGAGCATCAACTTCCGCCGCAGCGTCGCCTACGGACTCGGCGTGCTCAACACCGCCGGCAAGCTGTTCCTGGACCGCACCGGCATCGCGCGGTCAGCCCTGTTCGAGGACACGGTCGAGGGCCGCTTGCCGCTAGGAGAGAGCCAGCCCGCCGAGTGAGCGGGCTTCAGCCCAACAAGGCCTGGGCGCACGCGTCCAGGATCGCTTCCACGTCCATGCCGTATTCGCGGTAGAGGTCCGGCAGATCGCCGCTCTGCCCGAACCGGTCCGGCCCGAGCGGTATCACTCTCTGACCACGCACCGCACCGAGCCAGGAATGGGCAGCCGGATGCCCGTCGAGGATGGTGACCAGCGCCGCGCCCGGCGCCAGCGGTGCCAGCAGCCGTTCGACATGTGACACGGAGTTCGCTCCGTTTCGCCTGGCGCGCGAGGCCTCTAGCCAACCTGCATGCAGGCGGTCCGCACTCGTCAGCGCCAGCAATCCGGCCTCCGGCACGTCCTCGCGCAAGGCCTCGAATGCGGCTTCCGCTTCCGGCGCGACCGGTCCCTGATAGGCCAGCACGATCGGAGCGCCCTTGCCCGGTGGCACGACCCAGTGACCACCGGCGATGACAGCGGCCGGATCGAGGGTGCGGGCGGGCTGTTGCAACTGCCGGGTCGATAGACGGAGCCAGACTGCGGAGCCATCCGGCTGCTGCATGTGGTGCAGCCCGTGGCGCAGCAGGATCGCGAGTTCGTCCACGTAGGTCGGTTCGTAGCTGGCCAGCCGATCCGCCGCCATGCCGATCAACGGCGTGTTGAGGCTCTGATGCTGCCCGCCCTCCGGCGCCAGCGACAATCCGCTCGGCGTCGACACCAGCATGAAGCGTGCGTCCTGGTAGCAAGCGTAGATGAGTGCATCGAGGCCGCGATTGACGAATGGATCGTATACCGTCCCGATCGGCAGCAGGCGTGCGCCGGTCAGGTGATGCTGCAGCCCCATTGCTGCCAGGATCAGGAACAGGTTCTGCTCGGCGATCCCCAATTCGACATGCTGCCCGGTCGGCGACATGCCCCAACGCTGGGCGCTGGCGAGCTTGGCGTCGCGAAACACGTCGTTGCGGGTATGCCGGTCGAACACGCCGCGGCGGTTCACCCACGGCCCGAGATTGGTCGAAACCGTCACGTCCGGGCTGGTGGTGACGATGTGCTTGGCTAACTCGCCGCACAGTCCCTCCCCCCGCCCGATCTCGGCCAGGATGTCGCCGAAGCCCTGTTGGGTGCTGTACTTGCGCCCCGCTGATTTCGGCCCCGGCAGGACATCCGGTACCGGCACGATCGCTGCATCCAACTTGCGCCCGGCCGGCGTCAGCTTGGTAGCGAATGGCGCCCGGTCGATTACCGCCTGGAACGCCTCGGCCGAAAGGTCCAACCCTTCCGCGATGTCCCATTCGTGACCTGGCCGGATCCGCATCTTCTCGCGGAACCCCTCCATCTGGTCCCGGGTCATCATGCCGGAATGGTTATCCTTGTGCCCGGCGAACGGCAGCCCCATGCCTTTGACGGTGTAGGCGATGAAGCACGTCGGCTGGTCGCCATCGGCGTCGGCTTGGCGAAAGCTCTCGATCAGGTAGTCGACGTCGTGACCGCCGAGGTTGTTCATCAGGTCGGCAAGTTCGTCATCGGTCAGCGGATCGATGATCGCCCGCAACCCGGCCTCCCGCCCGAGATCGGACAACAGCGCGTTGCGCCATGCCACCCCACCCTGGAAGGTCAGCGCGGAATACAGGCTGTTCGGACAATCGTCGATCCAGCGGCGCAACACGTCGCCGCCCTCGCGCTCGAACGCAGCCTGCAGCTTGCGGCCGTATTTCAGGGTGTAGACGTTCCAACCCATGTCGCGGAACAGCCCCTCGATACGGCCAAACAGCCGATCGGGCACGACGCTGTCGAGGCTCTGCCGGTTGTAGTCGATCACCCACCAGACGTTGCGGACGTCGTGCTTCCAGCCTTCGAGTAGCGCCTCGTAGATGTTGCCTTCGTCCAACTCGGCATCACCGCAGAGTGCGATCTGCCGGCCCGGCGGCAGGCCGGCGTCCAGCTCATGCAGCCGCACGTAATCCTGCATCAGCGCATTGAAGCTGGTCAGCGCGACGCCGAGCCCGACCGATCCGGTGGAGAAATCCACCTCCGGCCCGTCCTTGGCGCGGCTCGGATAGCTCTGCACGCCGCCCATCTGGCGCAGCCCGGCCATCTTGTCGGAGGTCTGCCGGCCGAACAGCAGGTTGATAGCATGGAACACCGGCCCGGCATGCGGCTTAACCGCCACCCGATCCTGCGGCTTGAGGATCGAAAAATAGAGCGCCGTCATCACGCTGATGATGCTGGCGCAACTCGCCTGATGCCCGCCGACCTTCAAGCCGTCGCGGTTGGGCCGGACATGGTTGGCGTTGTGAATCATCCATGCCGACAGCCAGAGCAGCTTGCGCTCGACCTGCTTCAGGCCGGACAGATGGTCCGGCGGCAGCTTGATGATCGGCCCCGGCGCGTTCACGCGCCTAACTCCCGCTGTGCGTTCATGACCAGCCCCGTGCCAGCCGGCGCACGGCGGTACTGGCATTGCGGCGACCGGCGCCGGCATAGTCCTCGTGATATTCCTCGATCTTGGCGGGATCGTAGAGATAGTTGACCATCAAGGTCGCGCTCGCCTTGGCGCCCTTCTCGGACGTGTCGGCCAGGGCCATCAGCCGCTCGACGCGGGCGCCGTTGGACAGGTGGAAATGCGCCACCGGGTCGAGCGCACGCTTGCCGCGGCTCTCGTTCAACAGATAGCGCGCCGCCAGCCGGATCAGCACCGGCTCGGCGGCACGGGTCATGGTCGCATCGCGGAACCAGCCGCGCTTGGTGATGATGTTCTTGAGTGCGGCGGCCCCGCTCTCCGGTGCCGGACCGTCGGTGGGCGCGGCGGTGCGCAAGGAGGATGCCTCCTCCTCGCTCAGCAGGTTGGGCTCGTCGGCGAGCAGCTTGGCGTCGAGCCATTTCCGGTAACCCGGGATCGGCGACAGCGTGGCGAAGTTCTTGAGATTGCGGAACTCGCTGCCGAGCAACTCGACCACGCGCTTGATCAGGAAGTTGCCGAAGCTGATGCCGTTCAGCCCACGCTGACAGTTGCTGATCGAGTAGAAGATCGCCGTGTCGGCCTGCTTGGGGTCGAGCAGCGGCGCCTTCTTGTCGAGCAATTGCTGCACGCTGCCGGCAAGGCCGGAGACGAGCGCGACCTCGACGAAGATCAGCGGCTCGTTCGGCATGCGCGGGTGGAACAGCGCGTAGCAGCGGCGATCGCTGTCGAGCCGGTTCTTGAGGTCGCTCCACGACCGGATCTCGTGCACCGCCTCGTAGCCGACCAGGCGCTCGAGCAGAACGGCCGGGCTGTTCCAGTCGATACGTTCGAGCTGCAGGAAGCCGATATCGAACCAGTTGCTCAACAGCCAGCGCAGATCGTTCTCGAGCCCGGCCAGATGCGGGTCGTCGCCGCTCAGATCCTGCAGCGTGGCGCGTAGGTCGACGAGGAACTTCATCCCGTCCGGGATGGTGGTGAACTGGGTGAGCAGCTTGGCGCGCGGCGGCTCGAGCGCCCGGCGCAGCGCCACGGTTGCCTTGGCGCGCTCGCCGTCATCCGGCGCGGCGACCAGGGTGTCGTAGGCCTTGGCGATGGTCGCCGGGTCGTTGTCGAAGCTGGCCAGGTCCTGCAGGAAATCCCGACGGCCCTTGTCGTCGAGGCCAAGATAGGTCTGTGCCAGCTTGGCGGCCCGGTTGCGGGCACTGACCTCGCCGCCCCTTGCGTTCAGGCAGGCGCGCATCTGGGCCAGGATGCTCTGGTCGTCGTCGGGCACGGTGGACGCCATGTCGCGCCACACCGTGGCGATGCGGCGAATAGCGCGGTCGAAGAGGCCGATCGGCGCGGCGGCGGTTTCGCTCATGGGAGGCTCCAAGATCGCCCCGACTATACCCTAGCTTCCTTGTTCGTGCAGAGCGTCGCGGATGCTTTGCGGTAAATGATGCGGCAAATCTTCGGCGATCAATCCGGACCCTGCCAGCGCCCCTGCCCTCCCGTGCAACCAGGCCCCGGCGCAACCGGCCTCCCACGGCTCCAACCCTTGCGCCAACAACGCCCCGATCAGCCCGGCCAACACGTCGCCCGACCCGGCGGTTGCCAGCCAGGGCGGCCCATTATCGTTGATCGCCGCCCGACCGTCCGGCGCGGCGATCACCGTGTCGGCGCCCTTGAGCAGCACGGCGCAGCCGATCCGAGCGGCGGCCCGCCGTGCGGCGCCGAGCTTGTCGTCGCCGACCGGGCCGAACAGCCGCACGAACTCGCCCTCATGCGGCGTGATGATCGCGCAGCCGCGCAGCGCCTCGGGCTCGCCGGCAAACGCTCCGAGCGCGTCGGCATCGGCCACCACGCCCCGCCCCGCGGCCAGTAATTGTGGCAGCACCGCCCGCGCCCGATCCAAACCCAGCCCGGGCCCACAGACCCAGACCTGGCGCCGCGCATCCTCCAGCAGCACCGGAATGTCGTCGTCGCTGACGATCACGCCGGGCGCCCCGCTGCGATATATGTTCCCCCCGCCGGCCGCCGCGATCGTCACCAGACCGGCGCCACCGCGACGCGCCGCCGCTGCCGCCAGCCGGGCGGCACCGACCATCTGCGCCCCGCCCGGAATCGTCACGGCGCCGCGGGTGTATTTATGGTCATCCGTTCCTGGCGGGTGCAGCGGAAACAGCGCCGGCGTGTTCCGCCATGTCTGCGGCGCCACCGCATCCAGCGTCGCTTGCGGCATGCCGATGTCGGCGAGCACGATCTCGCCGCACAAACCGCGCCCGGGCAACAACAGATGCCCCGGCTTCAAGCGAACGAACGTCACCGTCAGCTCCGCCGCACGCACCCGGCCATGCGGCTGCCCGGTACCGCCATCCAAACCGCTCGGCACGTCGACCGCCAGCACGCGCCGGGCCACACTCAAGACGTCGGCGACCACGTCAGGCAATATACCGCGCATGCCGGCCCCGAACACTGCGTCGATCACCAGCTCCGCCCGTGCCGCCGCCTCGGGCGCGAACGGAACCTCCACCGCGCCTGGCACGGGCGGCTGCGGCCGCTCGAACGCCACCGATACCGGCCAGCCCTGCGCCGCCAGCAGCCGTGCCGCGACCCGGCCGTCGCCGCCATTATTGCCGGGTCCACACAGAACCAGCGTCCGACACGGGCCGAACCGCCGGGCTACGCGCGCGATCGTACGCCCAGCCGCCTCCATTAATACCGGGATCGGCACCGTCGACGCCGCATCCGCCTGCGCCATCTCCGCCGGCGTCAGCAACGCTTCTTTGCCGCAGTGCAGCAAACCGCTATGCACTGCTCTCATCATGTCGATAGCCGGAGTTGAATCATGGCCGTGATCATCACGGTGGCGCAGCAGAAGGGAGGTTCGGGCAAGACCATGCTGGCCGCCAATCTGGCCGCATGGCTCGCCGCCGACAAGACAACCGCCCTGCTCGACATCGACCCGCAGCACAGCCTAGTCCACTGGCACCGCCTGCGTATCGCCCACACGCCGGCGGTGCCTCGCATCACCCTGTCCGACGTCTCCGGCTGGCGCTTGGCCGGCGAGCTCGACCGGTTACGGCGCGAGCATGAGACGGTGCTGATCGATACCCCGCCTGTGATCGACAGCGACGCGCGCCGGGCGATCCGCGCCGCCGACCTCGTCGTGATCCCCATGCAGCCGAGCGCGCCGGATCTGTGGGCGGCGGAAGGCACGTTGAAGATCGCCCACGAGGAGAAGCGTCCCGTCTGCATCGTGCTCAACCGCGTGCCGTCCGCCGGGCGGCAGCGCGCGACCATGGAGGCCGAGCTGCACAATCGCGGCCTGACGGTGCTCGACGCGGCACTCGGCAACAGGGCTGCATTCAGCCAGGCGTTCGCGATGGGCCTGGGCGTGACGGAGGCAGCGCCGCGAACCCAGGCGGCGACCGAGCTGCAAGCGCTGGCGACGCTGCTGATGGCAGCCGCGTCGCACTCTCCCGCCACCAGGTGAGCAACCCGGCGCCGATCAGGAACACCATGCCGGCCGCTTCCCACATCCCCGGAACCTCGCCCCAGATCAGCCACCCCAGCAGAACCGTATAAACGATCGCGCCGTATTCGAACGGCGCCAGCATCGTCGCCTCGCCGTTGCGATATCCTTCTGTCATCAATAGCTGCGCGGCGCCGGAGATGATGCCTACGGCGACCAGCGCCAGCCAGACCAGCGGCGACGGCGTGACCCAAAACGGGATGCTGCCCACGGCGCACACCATCGTCGTGGCGATGGCAAACCACATCACGATGGTGATGTTGCGCTCGCCCGCCTGCCCCATGCGGCGGATACTCACCATCGCGGCGGCCCACGCGATCACGCCGACGACGACGACCAGCGCCGGAAACAACTCGATCGTCCCTTCCGACCGCCACGGCCGCAGCACGACCAGCACCCCGATCAACCCGGCAGCGACCGACACCGCGCGACCCGCCGTCACTCGCTCGCCCAACAGCGGCACGGACAGCACGCTGAGAAACACCGGCATCGCGAATCCCAGCGCCGTCACCATCGCCAGCGGCAAGTGGGCGTAGCCGTAGAACGCCCCGAGCATGCCGGCGAACCCGGCGATCGTCCGCAGCACGTGACCCACCGGATGCCGCGTCCGCAACGCATCCAGCCCTCCAGCGCGAATGAGCAACGGCAGGATCGCAACCGTCGCGAACAGGCTGCGGAACAGCATGATCTCGATCACCGGGATGGTGGGCGACACCGCCTTGACCAGGGCCGAGGCTATCGTAAACGCCGCAGATGCCGCGAGTACGCACGCAATGGCGCGCCGCCGTTGTCGGCTCGGATCGTCCAGCTGCTTCGACATGCGCGGACGTTACAGGCGCAGCCGCGCCTCCACCACATCGGG
>JBPBQE010000386.1:0-13502 GCA_050954595.1 Janthinobacterium lividum
CGGCGATCCGATGTCGCCGCTGCGCTGGACTTGTAAAAGTCTTTCGCAATTGGCGAGCGCATTGGTGGCCATGGGCCACAAGATCGGACGCTCCGCCGTCGGTGACTTGCTGCATCGAGAGAGGTTTAGCCTTCAGGCCAATCGCAAGACGCGTGAAGGCGACAGTCACCCGGATCGCGACGCCCAGTTCAAGCATCTCAACGAGAGCGTGCGCGCCGCCCTGGCCGAGGGCGAGCCGGTGATTTCGGTCGACACGAAGAAAAAGGAGCTTATCGGCAATTTCAAGAACGCTGGTCAGGCGTGGCGCCCGCGCGGCGAGCCCGAGGAAGTGCGGGTGCATGACTTCCTGATCAAGGAACTCGGCCGGGCGGCGCCATACGGCGTCTACGACCTCGCGGCTAACACGGGCTGGGTTGGCGTCGGCATGAACAACGACACCGCAACCTTCGCTGTGCAAACCATCCGCCGCTGGTGGCAACAGGTTGGCCGTATTCGCTATCCACTAGCCACGAGGTTGACCATCACCGCTGATGGCGGCGGCAGCAACGGTTCGCGCTTGCGCCTATGGAAGATCGAACTGCAGCGCCTGGCCACCGAACTCGGCATCGATATCGTTGTGCGCCACCTCCCGCCGGGCACAAGCAAGTGGAACAAGATAGAGCATCGGCTGTTCTCGTTCATCACCATGAACTGGAAGGCCGAGCCGCTCGTAAGCTACCGCGTCATCGTCGACCTGATCGCGGCAACCACAACCAAGACCGGACTGACCGTTCAATGCGAACTGGACAGCACCTATTACACGAAAGGAATAGTTGTCTCCGACACCGAGATGAACGGCCTCCGAATCACCCGGGAAACGTTCCACGGCGAATGGAACTATACGATCCACCCGGCACACCCAACCGAAACGAGTGAGCCACCAATCAGAGCAGTTATCTTCGAATGAGCCCTAAGCAGGATGCAACCGACCGGCCCTAAGTTTTTAGCGTGGAGATCAACTGCGCCCGTCTGGACCACCGCTTCTTCACGAGCGAGGATCGAACGCATGCCGCAGTCCATCACCAAGAAAATTGGCGGCAATCACTGTGACAAAGATGAGGATGCCTGGGTAAACGGCGAGTGCTGGATTTGTCGTGACGAGTTCTTGTGCGTTGTTGAGCATGTTGCCCCAGGAAGGCGTCGGAGGCACGACGCCAAGGCCAAGAAAGCTCAGCACGCTCTCGAGCAAGATAACGCGGCCGACGGTCAGCGTTAAAGCTACAACGATCGGGGTCGCAACGTTCGGCAAGATGTGCGTCGCCATCATGTAGAACGGCCCGGCGCCGTTGGCGCGCGCGACCCGGACGTAATCGCGTTCACGGATTGAGAGCGTGGCGGCGCGGACCAGGCGGGCGACTGCGGTCCAGTCGATCAAGGCGATGACGATGACGATGCGCCAGAAGGCGGCGGCGCTGGAACGGGCAAAATCCTGGCTGAAGCCCAACTTGGTCAAATCGACCGCTTCGAGCACGATGAGCAGCGGCAGCAACGGCAACACGATCACGCCGTCGGTGAAGCGCATCAGCAACGCATCGATGCGGCCGCCGAAATAGCCGGCGCAGACGCCCACCGTCACGCCGATCACGCCGCCGATCAGCGTGGCGAGCACGCCGATCAACAGCGAGACCTGCCCGCCCACCATTAGGCGTAACAACTCGTCGCGTCCGGCGTCGTCCATGCCGAGCGGGTGCTCAAATGAGGGTGGATCGAAGCGGGAAAGCAGGTCCGTGCCGGAGGGGTCGATATCGCGTAGCGCCGCATAAGGAGTGGCGGAGAGGCAGAAGCTGATCAGCAGGAGTAGGATCACGAGGCTGACGAGAGCGGCCGGATGTCGGCGCAGCCGGCGCCAACGCAAGGTCCAGCTGCCGATTGCCGCTTCGGGCACCGCTTGCTCAGGAAGGGTGATGCTCATCGCAGGCTGATCCGGGGGTCGAGCCAGGCGTAGGCGAGGTCCGCGCACAGATTGCTCAGCAGCGTCACCAGTGTGGCGAACAGCAGGCCAGAAAGGGCCAGGTTGAAATCGTTGCCCATGATGGCGTCGTAGATCATCTTGCCCATGCCGGGCTGGGCGAAAATGGTTTCGGTCACCAGGGCGCCGCCGAACAGGGCCCCGAAGCTGAGCGCCCACACAGTGACGATCGGGATCAGTGCATTGCGGAAGGCATGGGCGGAGATTACGCGCCAGGGACTGGCCCCTTTGGCCCGCGCCGTGCGGACGAGATCCATGCGCAGAACTTCCATCATGCTGGCCCGCACATAGCGGGTGAAGCCGCCAGTGTTTGCCAGTGAGAGCACAACGACCGGCATGAAGAGGTGGCGGGCATGGTCCCATGCGCTGCCGTTTCCGACGTCTGAGATGCCGCTGGCCGGGAACCAGTGCAGTTGCACGGCGAAGATCAGGATCATCATGAGCGCAAGCCAGAATACCGGCACCGAGATGCCGGCGAAGGCGAACAAGCCGATGGCGTTGTCTAGCCAGCCGTTCGGACGAAGCGCGGCGACGATGCCGAGCGCCGTGGAAAGCAGCACACTGAGCACGAAGCTGGTGACCAACAGCTTGCAGGTCTGCCACAGCGCGGGCATCACGACCTCGAGCACCGGCTGGCTGTGCACGCGGGAGAAGCCGAGATCCCCTTGCAAGGCGGCGGCGAGCCAGTGCCAGTAACGCAGCGCCAGTGGCTGATCGAGGCCGTAGATGGCGCGCAACGCCGCAATCGATTCTGGTGTGGCGCCGGGGTTTCCCGAAGTCAGCAGGTCGATCGGGTCGCCGGGCATCAGGCCGATGAGGTTGTAGATGACGAAGCTCATGACCAGCAGCACGAGGGCGGCTTGCATGAACCGGCGCAGGAGGAAGCGGGCCATGCCGGGTCAGTCCTTGAAGTGGCAGGCGGCGCGTTGTCCGGGCCGCCCTGGTGCGGGTTCAAGCAACGGCGGCACCTCGCGGCAGACTGCCTGGACCTTCGGGCAACGCGGATGGAACACGCAGCCCGGTGGTGGATCGAGCGGGCTCGGCATCTCGCCCTTAATGGCCTGTCCGGTGCGCGCGCGGAAACGGCCGATCCGCGGGACGGCCGCCAGCAACGCCTGCGTGTAGGGATGCGACGGCGCAGCAAAAAGGTCGGCGCACAGCGCGATCTCGATTAGCCGGCCGAGATACAGCACGGCGACCCGGTCGACGAGATGGTTCACCACCACGAGGTCGTGGCTGATGAACAGGTAGGAGAGCCCCCGCTGCTCCTGCTGCTCCTTCATCAGGTTCAGGATCTGGCTCTGGATCGACACGTCGAGCGCAGAAAGCGGCTCGTCGGCGACGATCAGCTTCGGCTCGGGCGCCAGCGCGCGGGCGATGGCGATGCGCTGGCGCTGACCACCGGAGAATTCGTGTGGATAGCGGTTGAGCGCGTCCAGCGGGAGGCCGACCTGGCGAACCAACTCGGCCGCGCGGGCCCGGCGCGAGGCGGCGGAGCCGATGCGCTGAATTCGCAGCGGTTCGGCGATGATGGCCGAGACCGGCATGCGCGGATCGAGCGCGCTGAACGGATCCTGCACGACGAGCTGGATGCTACGCTGGGCCTTGCGGCGGATCGCACCCTCGAGCGGCTGGCCGCGGAAGCGCAGTGTGCCGGAGGTCGGTGCCTGCAACCCGGCGACAACGGCGCCAAGGGTCGACTTACCACTGCCGCTCTCGCCCACCAACGCGAGGGTCTCGCCCTCGTTGATGGTAAAGCTGACATCGGCTACCGCCTGCAGCACCTTTTTGCCACCGCCGAAGCGGCTGTTTGAGACGTCGAAATCGACGCGTAGACGATCGACCGCGAGGAGCTCGCTTTTCGATGTGTGACCTTCGCTCATCCCTGACCTGCCTTGAAACAGGCAGCGGAATGGCCGGGGGCATAGGCGACCAACTCGGGCTCGGCAGCCCGGCAACCAGCATCGACGCGCGGGCAGCGGTCGGCAAAGCGACAGCCGCGACCACCGACGAGGTCGGGCACGCCACCGGGGATCACCGGTAACCGGGCGACCCGGTGCGCCGGGTCAGGCAGTGTCGCGATCAGCCCCTGTGTATAGGGATGCAGCGGGTCGGTGAACAACGCGTCGGACGGGGCACGCTCGACGATGCGGCCGGCATACATGACGCAAATCTCGTGCGCGATCTCGGATACCACCGCCAGGTTATGGCTGATGAACTGCATCGCCATGCCGGTGCGGTCCTGCAGGTCGAGCATCAGGTCCAGGATTTGCGCTTGGATGGTGACGTCGAGCGCCGTGGTGGGCTCGTCGGCGATCAGCAGCGCCGGCTCGCAGGCGAGCGCCATGGCGATCATCGCACGCTGCCGCATCCCACCGGAAAGCTGGTGCGGGTAGGAGGCGGCGCGCTGCTTGGGCGAGTTGATGCCGACGGATTCGAGCAAGCCGATGGCGGTACTCTGCGCCTCTCGCCAGCTTTCGCCGCGATGGATGACCATGGATTCCGCGATCTGGCGGCCGACCGGCATGACCGGGTTGAGCGCCGTCATCGGCTCCTGGAACACCATTGCGATGCCGTTGCCGCGCAGCTTGCGCCAGGCCGCCTCGCTCTGCCCGACCAGCTCGCGGTCGCGAAACGTCACGGACCCGCCGACCCGGCCCGGCGCCGGCACCAGGCCCATCAGCGCCAGCGAGGTGACCGACTTGCCGCAGCCGCTCTCGCCGACGATGCCGAGCGTGCGGCCGCTGCTAATGTCGAAATCGATCCCGGCGACGACCTCGCGCCACGCCCCGCCGCGCGGAAAGCCGACGCGCAGGTCACGGACGGTGACGACGTCTGTGACGACGGCCTCACTCAGCGTGCCAGTCCTCCGCGCGTAGGCTTGGATAATCGGACATGCCGGCGGGCACGTAGCCCTTCAACCAAGTGGGCAGAACGTGCGCTTGCGGCACGAAGAACAGCGGCAGGGTGGGTAGTTCCTGGGCGTAGATCCTCTGCATCTCGGCCCAGTCGGCTTTTTGTTTGGTCAGGTCGAGATCGGTGGCGGACGCCTGCAGGGCGCGCTCAAACTCCTGGTTCTTCCAGCCCATGTAGTTGCTGCCGCCCCAGCCGTTCGCCTCGGTCGGAATGTTGGAGATGGCGTAGAGCTGCAACGGCGGGAAACTGACGCTGAACAACCAAGTGTAAAGCGCCAGGCCGCCGAATTTACGGCGCTTGAGTGTGTCACCGAAGAAAGTCCGCTGGATCTCGTTCTTGATCGTGGTCTCGATGCCGACCCGCTTGAGTTGATCCTGGGCGACTTGCTGGATCAGCAGGCCGAGCTTGGACTCGGTCGGCGTGGAGAACTCGATGGAGAACTTGTTGCCGCCAGCGTTGCGCAGGATGCCGTCGGCACCGGGAGTCCAGCCGGCCTCGGCGAGCAGCTTCTTGGCGCCGGCTGGGTCGTAGGGGACAATCGGGATGCCCTCGGCGAACATCGGCTCCTTGGGCGGCACCCAGGTCGCGGCAAGCTTGTATTGCCCGCCAACCAGGCGGTCCGACATGGCTTTCCGGTCAATCGCCATCAGCACTGCGCGGCGGACTCGGGCGTCCTGCAACAGCGGATTGTCGAGGTTTAGGTCGAGATGATAAAACGTTACGGAGTCGTTCAAGACGAAGTTGAACTGGGTGGCGTGTTGCTTCTGCATCGCGAGCACTTGGTCGAGGGACAGGCCGTTTCCGTCTCCCGGCACGATGTCGATGTCGCCGGAAAGTAGATTGGCCTGCAACGCAGCCGTGTCGCCGATCGAGCGGATGACGATACGCTTGAGCGACGGTGCGGTGCCGCTCCAGTTCGGATTGGGCTCGAGCACGATCTGCGATGCGCCATCATTGGCGGTCATCAGATAGGGGCCGTTCCACAGGCCGGGATTGGTGGGTGAGCGGTTGTAGGCGTTCTGTTTGACGTAGTCGCCGGGCTGCTTGGCGGCAGCGTAGGTTGGGCCGTCGATGTGTTCGGACAACAGCTTGTTCATGCGGTTGAACAGCGGCGTCACCTCGTCGAGGTGCAGCACGATGTTCTGGTCGTCGATGATATCGGCCTTGATGATCCGGCCCCAGATGCGGGCGTCCGGAAAGCCGGTGGTCGGGTCGCCACCGACCTTGGCGGTGTAGGCGATGTCCTTGGTGGTGAGCGGCACGCCGTCGCCCCATTTCAGGCCGGGTTTCAGCGTCCACCGGACGGACATGCCGGGCTTGCCGTTGGCCTGCGTCTCGATGGTGGCGCGGCCGTTCTCCACGGTGGGCAGCTCCGTGCAGAGGGCGCAGGTGTTGATCCAGGTGTCGGGCGTGAAATAGGTAACGGGCCGGCTGGTGAAGCCGAGGGTCCAGCTCTTGACGATGACCGGGTCGATGTATGGGTGCTGGCTGGATGAGAACGCGGTCATGCCGACCACGAGTTGGTCGTGCATGGCGGCCTGTGCGGCGATCGGACTGGAGATGCTGAGCGCAACCACCGAGGCGGTGAACAGATGGTTCATGGGGCGCTCCTGATACCGGCGGGTGTGATCGAGAGATGCAACAGCCGTGCCGCGACCGTGACGGTAAGCTTCACGCCTGGGCTCGATGGGCGCAAGCTGTTGCCGCCGTCCGAAAGGAAACTTAGTGATAGATCTTGATCACCTTTTGTTGGAGCGCCGGGTCGACGCCTTGCTCGCGCCATGGAGTCGCAACGATGGCGCCGGTGTAACGATCGGCGTTGTGCTCGATGGGGCATTGTGTGTGCACCGTCATGCCGGGCTGGCGAGCATCGAACATACCGTGCCGATCGGCGACGACACGCGGTTCCGCATCGCGTCGGTGTCGAAGCAGTTCACCTGCGCCGCCATCCTCATGCTGGAGGCTGAAGGCAGCTTGTCGCTGGATGAGCCGGCACGGACCTATCTGCCGGAGCTGCCCAGCAGCGTGGGTCGGGTCACGGTGGCGCAACTCATGCACAACAGCTCCGGCCTACGCGATATGTTCGAGATTCTCCGCCATGGCGGCGCCGACCTTGGTACGCCGGTGCAGCCAGGCGCCCTGCTGGACGGCATCACCCGGCAGCAAAAGCTTAATTTCGAGCCCGGCAGCCGCTTTCTGTACAGCAATTCGAATTTCCTGCTGCTCGGCCTCATCGTGGAGCGCCTGTCCGGCTGCGGCCTCGATGCCTTTCTGCAGCAGCGCATCTTTGCTCCGCTCGGCATGGCCGACACGCGGGTGACGCCGGATACATCCGAGGCCATCCCGCGCCTGGCCACCGGCTATCTACGCGGCGGGGATGCGGTCTGGCGGCGGGCGCCGCACGCCTTCCCGCTCGGCGGCGAGGGCGGTCTGGTCTCCTCCGTGCGGGACCTTGCACTCTGGGCGCAAAATTTCACCACGAAGCGCGTGGGCGCGGAATGGCTGAGTGGTTTGCTGACACAGACGCCGTTCAGCAATGGCACGGAGAACCGATACGCGCGCGGCTTGGTCACGCGACCATATCGCGGGATGGCGACGTGGAGCCATGGCGGGCTATGGCCGGGTTTCCGGACGGAGTTCCTGATGGTGCCGGACCAGCAGGCGACGGTGATCGTCATCGCCAATCAGGGCGGCGCCGACCCGAACCTGCTGGCGCACCGGGCGCTGGATGCCGTGCTGGACGGTCGCCCGGGCGTGCATCCCGTTCCGCCCGGATTGCCGCGCGACGTGCTGAGCCGGCTCCTCGGGCGGTATCTCGACGATGCGACGGAGACCACGCTGGACATCGATGTGGGCGAGAACGGCGAAACGACGCTGACCACGTATGGCGTTCCCGCAATCGCCGAGGCGACCGAGGATGGCCGGCTCGCGATCCCGCGGTCGAGCAGCATCTTTGCCCTGCGACCCATGGCCGGCGATCGCGTGGAGGTCGAGCAGGATGCCGGCACGACCGGGACATGGCGCCGCATCGAAGGAGGCTCCCCGTTGCCGAAGGGTCTGGTGGGACGCTACCGCAGCGAGGAAATGGCTACCGAGTGGACGGTGACGGAGGCGGACGGCAAGACCACGATCGTCGCCAGCGGCCCGGTCGCGACCGGGCCGGCCTGGGAGGTTGAGCCGATCGAAGGCGACGTGTTCCGCGTCCGGACGCCGGGCACGCTGTACCGCGGCTGGCTGGATGTTCAGGCAAGCCGCGAGGGTGGCCGCATCGACGGCCTGGTCGTGAGCGGCGGCCGGGTCAAGCGGGTGCGCTACGATCGGGTGACGTGATCCCGCGCTGCTTGTCGAACCAGCCGATGGTTGCTGCGATCTCGGCCGCGAACAGGGAAGGGCGCATGGCCGAGGAACTGTGCGACGCGCCGGGGAACCGCATCAAATGCGCGTCGACGCCGGCCAGCCGAAGCGCCGAATACATCTGCAGCGTCTCGCTCATGGGCGTCCGGGTATCGGCCTCGCCCGCCATCAGCAAGGTCGGTGTCCGCGCCGCGGCGGCGTAGGTGACTGGAGAGCGTGCCCGGTACTTGGCCGGGTCTTCCCATGGTAGCGCACCGCCCATCCAACGGCGGCCAATCGACGGCCCGATATCGCTTCCAAGCACCCAAGACGACCAGTCCACCACCGGCTTGATCGCCACGGCGCCGCGGAAGCGCTGGCTGTGGGTAATGGCCCACAGCGTCAGCACGCCGCCACCGCTCTGGCCGCTGACGAACAGGCTGTCGGCGTCGATCTCGGGCCGCGCGGCGATCGCGTCGACCGCGGCCGTCAGATCGTCCCAGTCGGGACCCGGAAAGCGGTCGTGCAACGCGTCGGTGAATGCTTCGCCATATCCGGTCGAGCCAACCGGATTTGAGTAAAGCACCGCGTAGCCCGCTGCGGCCATTGCCTGGTGCTTGATGGAGAAGCGGAAGCCGTATTGCGCATAGGGGCCACCATGGATTTCCAGCACCGCCGGATGCGGTCCCGAGCCCGGCGGCAGCATCAGCCAGCACTGCACGCGCCGTCCTTCGCCACCCTCGACCCAGAACATTTCGGCGGGGCGGAACCCGCCAACCGCGGCCGCAAGCGCCGCGTTCAGCGACGTCAGTGAGCGTGGAGCGCCGCCGGGCGCGATCAGGCCGACCTCGCTCGGCACGTCCACGGCCGAGCGGACATAGATCACGGTGCCGTCGGCGGCGACCGACATGCCGTGTCCGGCATAGGGCATCTCGATCGAGCCGCCGCTGGCATCGCGCGCCAGAACCGTCAGCGCCCCATCGGCCAGGCTAACCCGCGCGACGTGCCCTTCTCCGGCGTCGTCATAGGTGACGACCAGGCTCGTGCCGTCGGCATCCCACGCGATGTCGTCGATGCTGCGGTCGAAGGCCGGCAACACCTCGCGCGCCGACCCGCCGTCGCTGGGCATAACGAACAGGCGGCGGAGATGATGGCTGACGCCGCGGTCGCGGATCGCGGTAAAGGCGATGGCGGTTCCGTCCGGTGATGGCGCGGGGTGCGCGGTCTGGCCGGGGATGTCGGTCAATTGCCGCACGATGCCGTCGAGCGCGATGGCGTGAATGTCGGTGTTTCCGGGCTCCGTGTCCCAATCGGTCCGCCTCGTGCCGGCGATCAGCAGCGAGGCTCCGTTCGCGGCCCAGACCAGGCCGGGTGGCACGTGGTGCGGAAAGCCGTTATGCCATGGCCCGGTTGTCAGCTGTCGCGCCGGCGCGCTGCCGTCGGTGGCGACGAGGAAGACGTGGAACACGCTTTCTGGCATCTCGCCAGTCGCATCGTGCCGGTAGAGCAGCCGGTCGGTGTGGCGTGGCGCCTCGGCCCAAGTTGCGCCCTCCGGTGTGGCGGGCAAGCCGAGCCAGGCCGGCAGCTTTGCATCCACCCGGACCTGGAACGCCAGGCTGTTTCCGTCCGGCGACCACGCCAGTTCCCGCATCGGTGTGGTCGATCGTTGCAACACCTGCGGGATGGTGTCTGGCCCGTGGACGGCCAGTTCGTAGTGACCCGCGACCCGCCGTATCGTAGCGAACCGGCGGCAGTCCGGCGCAATTTGTGCGAAGAGCGTACCGTCAGTTTCCGGCACATCGTGCCAAGTGACGCGATCACACGTCTGCGTCACCGCCGAAATTCTTCGGTCCGTCTGAACATCCCGTCGTGTGACGATGGCGAGGAGCATTCGGCCATTTGGTGCAATCCTCGGCGCCGAGAGGCTTAGGAAACCAAACACGTCAATTGGCGCGAGTGTGCGGCACTTGGGATCGGAGTTCATATCAGACCTGTATCACCGGGTTGGCTTTGCAGACGGCGGACTAACAACGAGGCACATATTTTTTCGGCAGTTGGCCCGGACGAGTGCGCCTTATATGACAGCAGGATCCTGGGCCGACACTGCCTTTGCGACTGGTTTCCTGCGGCTGTTCAGAAATGCAGCTGATGGCATTCCTCGCGCAACACGTCGAGCGTCGGCCGTCACCAACTGCGTGTCTACCCGGCCGGACATGTTGCGACCCTGGCCATGTCTGGACCGTTTCGACGTGGCTTATCCACCCAGACCAATGGAACGGTTCCGACAACTCCGGTCACGAAGGTTGCATTTTGTAGATGACTGCATTGATCGGCTCAGAAACGTCTGCTTTCTGTCCTGCCCTACTCAGAAACGGACAGTCCGTTATAGGCCAGTTCAATCGGTAGGGAAGCATTGCTGCCGCCGTCTCCATTTCCCGCGTCTACTTTCTTCAACTGTTTTATGACGGCTAGAAGTTATATTGAAATCCATCGACCTTAAAATCCTGTCCAGTAATGAAGCAGGGTTCCGATGATGCCAAAAACAGAACGAGTTGAGCCACGTCTTCCACGCCGCCCATCCGGTGCAGGGCGATGCCGTCACGGGCGATGGCGGCACCGCGCTCCACAATCACTGGGTTTTTGGTGGCAAGCTCCGTCTGGATTAGCCCGGGACAGATCGCATTGACCAGGATCGTGGGGCCGAGTTCCTTCGCCAGCGCCCGGGTCATACCTAAGATGCCAGCCTTTGCGGCCGCGTAGGAAAATCGGCTGAACGCGGCGGTCACGCCGCCAGAATGGGCGTTGAGGGACGACATGCTCGCGATACGACCGCCACCGCCCGCCAGCATGTGCGGCGCCACGGCGCGAATGTAGTTGAAGCAACTCTTTAGGTTCACTGCAATAGTGCGGTCGAACTCCGCTTCCGTTATCTCGAGTATGCCGGCCGGATTGCCCTTGCCAGCGTTATTGAGCAAGAAGTCGATGCGGCCGAACTGCGCCATGACGGCATCGGCCACCGACTCCGCTCGCGCGAAGTCACTCACATCGGCCTGCAGGCACAGCACGGGCGAACCCAACGCCTCGATCTCGGCTTGCGTGCGGACCATCTCCGCCTCCAGCAGATCCACCAATACGATAGCCCATCCCGCACGCGCCAGCGCCAGCGCGCAGCCTCGTCCTATCCCGCGGGCTCCCCCTGTGATGATCGCAACCTTTTGCATAACCTTCATCCCCGCCTGATGTTCCAGAACACCGCCTGGCCCTCGACCACGTGTTGCAAATCGGCCCGCAGAGCGCTCGGTGAAATCGTTTGACCCAGCGGAATGTAAGGGACGTCTTGAAAAGCTTGTAGCTGCATACGCTGGGCAATCCGCTGTTGCTCGGCCGGATCATCGGTCTGCAGCCAATCGGCTCGTAACGCCTCCAGCCGCTGACTACTTGGCCAACCGGGAGCGGCATCGCGGCCATTAGCACGTAGGAAGACATGGGCGGCCGGGTTGGCCTGGTCTGGACCGGGCCAGTTGGTCTGGAACACGCTCCATCCACCCTGATCGACCGGCTCCGTCTTAGCCCGGCGCTGCACCAGCGTGCCCCAGTCCATCACCTGATAGTCCAGGTTTAGCCCCACGCGCTTGAACAGGTCGGCGGTCACGTCGGCCAGGATCTTTGCGTAGGGCACGTCGGCCGGACCAAGCAGAACGACGCGCTCGTTGTTGTAGCCTCCGTCCGCCAAGGCGCGCTTGGCTGCATCAACACTGCGCGGACCGGTCAACGCGTCCATTCCGGCGGCATTGGCCATCGGCGTGCCGGGAGTGAAATAGCCGACGCCGTCGTGCCAGCGGCTGCGGTTGTCGCCGTTTACCGCGACCATGTAGTCCTGCTGATTGATGGCCAGTAGCAACGCCCTACGGAGTGCCGGGTTGTTGAAGGGTAGCTGGAGCTGGTTGAAGCGCATGCAGGAGACGGCACCCGCTGCGACCAGCACGCGGATCGACACGTCCTTCCGGCGGCTAAGGCCGTCGACGAGGTCGGCATTGGGGGTCAGTAACCAATCGATCTCGCCGGTCTGTATCGCAGATGCCGCGGTGGCTGCGTCCGGCATGATCGACCATTCCACCCGATCAAAATACACGACCTTTGGGCCGGCCGACCCGGAGACCACGCCGTCCTCGCGGGGTCGATACGCGGCATTTCGTTCATAGACTACGCGCGCGCCTGGAATCCGCTCGTCGCCTTTGAAGCGGAACGGGCCGCTGCCGATAACCTCGCTGACCTGGCGAAAGGCATCGGTGGTGGCCAGGCGCTCAGGCATGATGACGCAGACGTTCGCCGTGGACTTCCCCAGCGCCGTCGCGACTGGAAACGGGTATTTCATTCGCAGAACGATTGTGCGGTCGTCACTGGCCGAGATCTCGTCACTTGCGGAGATCAGGGCTTGGCCAAAAGGATCCCGTTTACCCCAGCGGTTGATACTTGCGACACAGTCTCGAGCTAGAACCGCACTGCCATCGTGGAATGCCAAGCCCTCCCGAAGCACCAGCTGCCACGATCGACCACCCTCACTTACCATGAAGCTATCCAGCATCTGCGGTTGCGGACGAAACGCAGAATCAAGGCCGAACAGCGTGTCATAGACCAGGAACGCGTGCTGTGTGGTCTGCGAGGACGTAGTCCAGATTGGATCAAGAACCGCAAGATCCGCTTCTGGTACAAATTTCAGAACGCGGGCTGGTTGTGCTAACGCCGGTTTCGCGAGTGCGGGAGTGGTCAGCAAGCTAGCGACAGCTAGAAAAGAACGACGATGCATAGAACCTCTCCTAGTTAGGCCTAGGGTCAAATTCGTTCAGTTATCCGAAACTAGCCTCTCACTCTTTGCGGATATTCCAGTAAACCACGATCGGCGACGGCAACACGCCGGACACGTTCGTGCGGTAAGCGACCGGCGTGACCGATTGGCCGAGTACCCGGTAGGGCGCCATCTCGGCCAACCGGCGGTGTAGCTGGTCCAAAATGACTGGCCTGGACGCATCGTCTGCCTCCGAGAACTGAGTCCGCAGGCGTTCGGCTATCTCGTCACATGGCCACCCTGAAAAATTGCGCCGAGCGCAGCTCATGTTCGTGCCAGAGTTTGTGGCTGGGTTCGCGGTCGACGGACCTGGTGTGCTGGTCACCCGCAGGTTCCAGCCTCCCTGTGCGATTGGGCCCTGGTTTAACGCGCGCCCGACTAAGGTCGCCCAATCGGTCC
>JBPBQE010000497.1:0-13427 GCA_050954595.1 Janthinobacterium lividum
GCGGGTTTTGGTTGGGCATGTCACCGATCGCCGGCTTGGTCGCCGGATCGAACGGAACGTCGATGGTGATCTGCCGCAACACCTTGCCGTTGGTGTCCAGCACCTGGATGCGTCGGTTGCCGCGGTCGGCGACGTAGATGCGGTCCTGATCGTCGACGGCGATGCTGTGCGGCGTGTTGAACCGCCCCGGCCCATCCCCCGGCGCGCCGAAAGACCCCAGCCAGCTGCCATCCGGCCCTACCTTAGCGACCCGGCTGTTGATGTATCCGTCGCTGATATACCCGTTGCCCGCCTTGTCCCACGCGATGTCGGTCACCTGGCGGAAATACCCTTCGATCGCCGGCAAAGGCGGTTTGGGATGCTTCAGCGGCCCGGTATCCTCGTCTGAGGCCTCCTGCTTGCGCCCGTACACCATCGTGACCTTGCCTGCCGGATTGAACCGGATCACCTGGTCGGACCCCTTATCCGTCACCCAGATATTGTCCCGCGCATCGACTCGCACCGCATGCGCGAACGACCAGGCATACAGATTATGCCCGATCTCGCGAATGAAGTTACCGTCCCCGTCGAACTCCAGCAGCTGCGCCGCCGCAGCCCCATAGGCCGGACCGGTGTTGTTGCCGCGGCTGAAGACGAACACATGCCCCTTCGAGTTCACGGCCACGCCGGAGACTTCGCCGAGATAGAAGTTGTCGGGCATCTTCAAGAAGTCCACGACGGAGTCGAACGGGATTTGCGGCGGGGTCTCCGGTGGCGTTTGTGCGACCGCCGCGATCGGAACCGTGAGCAGAAAGGTGGCCAGCAGCGTGCGCAACATCGTTGTTCTCCCGATTTACCCATGCTGACCCGATGCACGACCAGACTGTCAATGCAGCCGCGTAAAGTGTTGCACCTCCTACTGATCGCCACGATCGGAGCCGCCGCGACTCCGGCCCGGGCTGACGACATTGAGCGCTTCGGCCGCCTCGCCACCCTTGCCCCGCTTTGCACAGTCCGCAACGAAGCCTGGTCGTTCGATCTCCGCCGCGCCGAACTCCAGTCCGCGACCGGCAGCGCTCGCTTCGACGACGCAGCGCTCGAGGCGGCACCGGGCAGCAAACAGGTCGTGGCAGCCTTGTCCTCCGCCGAGCACGAGGCACTCGAAGAGTTCGCCGAGAACTCCCCATCCCTCAGTTGCGAAGCCGTCCGGGCCGACCCCGACCTCCGCCGTGCCGACGAGATCGTTCGGGCCTTCCAAGCGCAACGCGAGCACCCTCCAGGATCATAAAAGCAGCAATCCTAGTAGGATAGAACACTTTGTTAACAGTGAGTTAAATGCGCTTGACGGCAGCAGCTAAGGAGAACAAAGTAAGAACTAAGCTATGCCCGTCATTCAACCCCACTCTTCCACCATCGCCGCCGGCATCGTCGGCATGGCCGCCCCTGCGCCTCGGGTCGCCTTGTCTGACTTGCGCGACACCGTTGCCCGCCTGGAGCGCCATCGCGTCTCGGCCGCTCGCAAGGCGCTGCCTTTCGGCATCCCCGATCTCGACGCCGCCCTCCCCGGTGGCGGCCTCGCCCTGGGTGCGCTGCACGAGATCGCCGGCAGCGGCGCGGACATCCAACACGGCGCCGCCGCCGCCATGTTCGCCGCCGGCATCTTCGCCCGCATCGAAGGCAAGGTGCTCTGGGTGCTCGAACAGCACGACCTGTTCGCCCCTGGCCTTGCTGCCGCCGGGCTGCATCCGGACCGGGTGATCTACGCCCATGCCGACCGCCATGACGTGCTGCTCGTGATGGAGGACGGCTTGCGTCATCGCGGCCTGGCCGGCGTCGCCGCCGAACTCTCGGGCCGCATCAGCCTCACCGCCTCCCGCCGCCTGCAACTTGCCGCCGAAGCCACCGGCGTCACCGCGCTGCTGCTCCGCCGTCCCGGCCCGAGCAGCCGCAGCGCCGAAGCCGAGATCGCCGGCGCCAATGCCGCCATGACCCGCTGGCGCATCGCCGCCCAGCCCTCGGCGCCTCCCATTCCCGAAGCGCCCGACGTGCCCGGTCTGGGACGGGCAAATTGGCGATTGGACCTGCTGCGCAACCGCGGTGGGCAAACGGGTTCTTGGATGGTGGAGGCATGTGATGCGTCGGGTCGTCTCGATATGGTTGCCCCACTGGCCAACCGACCGCCGACGAAAATCCAGCGCCGCCACGCCGCCGCGTAACGTCCCGCTGATCACAGCGGTCCAGGAGAGCAGCCGCCGGGTCATCGAGGCCGCCGACGAAGCCGCCGCTGCTCTCGGTCTGCGCCCGGGCATGGCCGTCGCCCACGCCATGGCCATGATCCCCGGCCTCCATGTTCTCCCCGCCGACCCGGCCGGCGACGCCGCCGCTCTCGAACGCCTCGCCCGCTGGTGCCAGCGCATCACCCCGCTCGCCGCCCCCGACGCGCCCGACGGCCTGTGGCTGGATGTCGCCGGCTGCGCCCATCTCTGGGGCGGCGAACCGCCTTTGCTCGACCATCTCCTCGCCCGCCTCGCCCAGGATGGCATCGCCGCCCGCGCCGCCATCGCCGACACTCCCGGCGCCGCCCACGCCGCCGCCCGTCACGGCAGCGATCGCATCGTGCCGGCTGGCGCCCAAGCCGAAATCATCGCCCTTTTTCCCGTCGCCGCTCTCCGCTTGCCTGTCGACATGGTCGCCACCCTGCGCCGCCTCGGCTTCGAGCAGATCGACGCCCTGGCCCGTGTCCCCCGCGCGCTCATCGCCCGCCGCTTCGGCCCCACCCCCGGCCACCGACTCGACCAGGCGATGGGCCGCATTCCCGAACCGCTGCAGCCGCTCGCCCACGAGACGCCCCTGCAACACCGCATCGCCTTCCTCGAACCCCTGCTCACCGCCGAGGCCCTTTCCACCGCCACCGCTTGCCTGCTCGACCCGGTATGCGCCGCCATGGAGCGTGCCCATCTCGGCGCCCGCCGCGTCGACCTCCTGTTCGAGCGCGTCGACGGTGCCATCCTGGCCACCCGCATCGGCACAGCGCGCGGCAACCGTGACCCGCGACACCTCGCCCGCCTGCTCGACGCCCATCTGGAGACCATCGACCCCGGCCTCGGCATCGACGCCATGAGCCTGATCGTCCCGCTCGCCGACGAGCTGCTCTGGCAACAGGACGATGCCGGCAGCAGCGTGGATGTCTCCGCTTTGGTGGACCGCCTGGCCAACCGCCTCGGCGCCGATCGCGTCTATCGCGCCACCCCGGTCGAGAGCGACGTGCCTGAACGCGCCGTTCGCCGCATCCCTGCCCTCACCGGAGCCAGCGCCACCACCTGGTTCAACGGCGCCGCCCCGACCCGGCTGTTCACCCCGCCGCGCCCCATCGAAGCCCTCGCCGGCCTCCCCGATCACGCTCCAGCCGCCTTCACCTGGCGCCATCGCCGTCACCGCATCCGCCGTGCCGACGGCCCCGAGCGCGTTTACGGCGAATGGTGGCGCCGCGACGCCGAGACAACGGCCGTCCGCGACTACTATCGCGTGGAGGATCAGGACGGCTGCCGCTTTCTCCTGTTCCGTCAGGGCGACGGCGTCGACCACCGCACCGGCGGCCTCGACTGGTTCCTTCAGGGCATCTTCTGAAGCCGATGGCCTATGCCGAACTCCAGGTCACCACCAATTACAGCTTCCTTCGCGGTGCCAGTCACCCGGAGGAGCTGTTTGCTCAAGCCGCCGCCTACTGCCTCTCCGCCCTCGGCGTGGTCGACCACAACTCCGTCGCCGGCATCGTCCGCGCCTGGGAAGCCGCGAAGACCACGCAGATCCGCCTCGTCGCCGGCTGCCGCCTCAGCCTACGCGACGGCACTGTCCTCCTGGCCTACCCCACCGACCGCCCCGCCTGGTCCCGCCTCTGCCGCCTACTCACCGAGGGCAAACGCCGCACCGGCAAAGGCGGCTGCGACCTCGACTGGGCCGACCTGGACGCGAGCGGCGACGGCCTCCTCTACATCCTGATCCCCGACCAACTCGACGACCGCCTCCACGCCCAACTCGACCGCCTGCGCACCGACGCCCCCGGCCGCGCCTACCTCGCCGCCACAGTCCGTCGTCGACCCGGCGATGCCACCCGCATCCATCGTCTCGCCCAACTCGCCATCACCTACCGCATCCCCCTGATCGCCACCGGCGACGTGCTGTTCCATCACCCCGACCGCCGCATCCTGCAGGACGTGGTGACCTGCATCCGCGAGGGCTGCACCATCGACACTGCCGGCTTCAAGCGCGAGCGCTTCGCCGACCGTCACCTCAAGCCGCCCGAAGAGATGGCCCGCCTCTTCACCCGCTACCCCGACGCCATCCACCGCACCGAAGAACTCGTCGCCCGCTGCCACTTCGACCTGTCCGACCTGAAATACCAATATCCCGACGAGCAGGAGGAATCCGGCCTCTCCCCCCAACACACCCTCGAACGCCTCACCTGGGAAGGAGCGGCCAAGCGCTACGGCGGCACCATCCCCGAACGCGTCATCACCCAACTCCAGCACGAACTCCGCCTGATCGAGGGCCTCAGCTACGCCCCCTATTTCCTGACCGTGAACAGCATCGTCCGCTACGCCCGCAGCGAAGGCATCCTCTGCCAGGGCCGCGGTTCCGCCGCCAACTCCGCCGTCTGCTGGGTCCTCGACATCACCAGCATCGACCCCACGGAGGCAGGCCTGCTCTTCGAGCGCTTCGTCTCCGCCGAGCGCGCCGAGCCCCCCGACATCGACGTCGATTTCGAGCACGAGCAGCGCGAACGCGTCATCCAGTGGATCTACGAGCATTACGGCCGCACCCGCGCCGCCCTTTGCGCCACCGTGATCCGCTACCGCGCCCGCAGCGCCATGCGCGAAGTCGGCAAGGTCCTCGGCCTGACCGACGACGTGACGGCAGCACTGTCGACCCAAGTCTGGGGCTGGTCCGAAGAGGGTGTCGAGGAGAAGCACGCCGAGGCCCTCAACCTCAACCTCGGAGACCGCCGCCTCCGCCTGTCCCTCGACCTCGCCCGTCAGCTCATCGGCTTCCCGCGCCACCTCGGCCAGCATCCGGGCGGCTTCGTCCTCACCCGCGACGCTCTGGCCGACCTCGTCCCGATCGAGCCCGCCACCATGGACAAACGTCAGATTATAGAATGGGACAAGGACGACATCGACGCGCTGAAATTCATGAAGGTCGACGTGCTCGGCCTCGGCATGTTGGGCTGCCTACGCCGTGCCTTTGATCTGATCGAAGAACGGCACGGCCAGAAATTCGACCTCTCCACCATCCCGCAGGACGACAAGAGGACCTACGCCATGATCCAGAAGGCCGACACCCTCGGCACCTTCCAGATCGAGAGCCGGGCTCAGATGTCCATGCTGCCGCGCTTGAAGCCGAAGAAGCTTTACGACCTCACCATCCAAGTCGCCATCGTCCGCCCCGGCCCAATCCAGGGCGACATGGTGCATCCCTATCTGCGCCGGCGCGAGGGCCTCGAGCAGCCGGAGTATCCGCATCCGGCGCTGGAGCGCGTGCTCGGCAAGACGCTTGGTGTGCCGTTGTTCCAGGAACAGGCGATGCAGGTCGCCATCCAATGCGCCAGCTTCACCCCGGGCGAGGCCGACGAGCTACGCCGCTCCATGGCGACCTTCAAGATCACCGGCGGCGTGCAGAAATTCCACAACAAGCTGATCAACGGCATGGTGGCCAACGACTACACGCGCGACTTCGCCGAAAGGACCTTCAAGCAGATCCAGGGCTTCGGCAGCTACGGCTTTCCGGAAAGCCACGCCGCCAGCTTCGCCATCATCGCCTATGCTTCGTCCTGGGTGAAATGCCACCACCCCGACATCTTCTGCTGCGCCCTGCTGAACTCGCAGCCCATGGGCTTCTACGCCCCTGCCCAGATCGTCCGCTGCGCCAGGAACCACGGGGTCGTGGTCCTGCCCGTCGACGTAAACCTCTCACGCTGGGACTCTGCTCTCGAACCCTCTCCCGCTGAGGGCGGAAGCACTGTCTCGTCCGCCGTCCGCCTTGGCCTGCGCATGGCCAAAGGCCTCTCGGAAACCGACGGCCTCGCCATCGTCCTCCATCGCGCCGAACATCCCTACGCCACGATCGAGGACCTCAACCGCCGGGCCGGCACCCCAGTCGCCGCCCTCGAACGCCTCGCCGAAGCCGACGCCTTCCGCTCTATGAATGCCGAACGACGCGACGCCATCTGGGCCATCCGCGCGCTCCGCGACACCGCCCTCCCGCTCTTCGCCGCCTCGGAGAACGTGGTCGAAACCCCCATCGCCCTCACCCCCATGCGACCCGGCCGCACCGTCGTCGAAGATTACGGCAGCGTCGGCCTCTCCCTCCGCCAACACCCCCTCGCCTTTGTGCGCGACGACTTCGCCCGCCAAGGCATGATCCAGTGCAGCGACCTCGACCGTCTCCGCGACGGCACCCGCATCATCGTCCCCGGCCTGGTGCTGATGCGCCAAAAGCCCGGCTCCGCCAAAGGCGTCATGTTCATCACCCTCGAAGACGAAACCGGCATCGCCAACCTGATCGTCTGGCCCAGCATCTTCGAGCGCCAACGCCGCCTCATCCTCGCCAGCAGCATGATGGCCGCCCACGGCAAGCTACAAAAGGAAGGCGGTATCATCCATGTCATCGTGGAAAGACTGGTCGATCTGTCCGACCTGCTGCGCCAGGTCGGTGAGCGCGACATGCCGGTAACCCTGCCCACTGGTCGCGGCGACGGCGCGCGGCATGGCGCCAGCCCGGACGTGCGCAAACCGATCCACAAGCCGCGCGATATCTACTGCCCCGAACGCCTCTCGACCGGCATCAAGGTGCAGACGCGGGATTTCCGATAACCCCCAAACGAAAAAACCCCCGGACCTGCGCCCGGGGGTTTTTCTTACCTAATCGACCAAAACTTAGGCCGACTTCTTGACGATCTCATCAGCAACGTTGCGCGGCACGGGATCGTAGTGGTGGAACTGCATCGTGAAACTCGCGCGACCCTTGGTCATGCCGCGGAGCTGGCTGATGTAGCCAAACATCTCCTTCAGCGGCACGTGACCGCGGACGATCACGGTGCTGCCCGCGCTGTCCTGGCTCTGGATCGTGCCACGACGACGGTTCAAGTCGCCGACCACGTCACCGACGTGATCCTGGGGGGTCGTGACTTCGACGTCCATGATCGGCTCGAGAATGATTGGCGACGCCTTCTTCATGCCGTCGCGGAAGCAAGCCTTGGCCGCGATCTCGAACGCCAGCGCCGAGGAGTCGACGTCATGATACTTACCGTCGACCAGCGAGTACTTGAAGTCCACAGTCGGGAAGCCCGCCAACACGCCGGTCTCAGCCTGGTTGCGAATGCCCTTTTCCACGGCCGGGATGTATTCCTTCGGCACGGAGCCGCCGACCACGCTGTTGGAGAACACGATGCCCGAGTTCCGCTCCAGCGGCTCGAACAGCACCTTCACCTCTGCATACTGGCCGGAACCGCCAGACTGCTTCTTGTGGGTGTAAGTCTCGGTGTGCGCCTTGCTGATCGTCTCGCGATACGCAACCTGCGGCGCGCCGATGTTGGCATCGACGCCGTACTCGCGGCGCAGACGGTCGATGATGATCTCGAGATGCAGTTCGCCCATGCCCGAAAGAATGGTCTGGCCGCTCTCCTGGTCGGTCTTCAAGCGCAGGCTCGGATCTTCACCGGCCAGCTTCTGCAGCCCAAGCGTCATCTTCTCGACGCCGTCCTTGGTCTTCGGCTCGACGGAGATGTCGATGACCGGAACCGGGAACGACATGCGCTCGAGCACGACCGGGTCATCGGCCGAAGCGAGCGTATCACCCGTATGGGTGTCCTTGAGGCCCACGAACGCCGCGATGTCGCCCGCCGTGACTTCCTTGATCTCGGCGCGCTTATCGGCGTGCATCTGGAACATGCGTCCGATGCGCTCCTTGGAGTCCTTGGTCGTGTTCATCAGCGTGTCACCGCTCTTCAACGTGCCCGAATAAACGCGCACAAAGGTCAGGGTGCCGTACTTGTCGTTGATGATCTTGAACGCCAGGCCCGAGAACGGCGCCTTCGGATCAGCCTTGATGATCCGGCGGACGGTGTTCTCGTCTTCACCCTCTTCCGCGGCGACCTTGATGCCGGCCACGTCGATCGGGCTCGGCAGGTAGTCCAACACGCCGTCGAGCAACGGCTGCACGCCCTTGTTCTTGAACGCCGTGCCGCACAGTACCGGGCGGAACGCGCCGGAGATGGTGCCGGTCTTGATCGCGCGCTTCAGCGTCTCGACCGAGACGTCGCCTTGCTCGAAATACTCTTCCATGCCCGCGTCATCGACGGCCAACGCCGTGTCGAGCAACAGCTGACGGGCTTCCTTGGCCTTCTCCACCATGTCGGCCGGAATCTCTTCGTCGTGGAACTTGGCGCCCAATTCGCCGCCTTCCCAAACGATGGCCTTCATCTCGACCAGATCCACCACGCCGAGGAACTGGTCCTCGATGCCGATCGGCAGTTGCAGCGGCAGCGCGACGATGTCGAGCTTCTCCTTGAGCGTATCGAACGCGCGGTAGAAATCTGCGCCGGTGCGGTCCAGCTTGTTGATGAAGATGATGCGCGGCACGTTGTAGCGGTCGGCCAGGCGCCAGTTCGTCTCGGACTGCGGCTGCACGCCGGCGACGCCCTCGATGATGAACACGGCCCCGTCGAGCACGCGCAACGAGCGGTTCACTTCGATGTTGAAGTCGATGTGCCCGGGCGTGTCGATGATGTTGATGCGGTGGTCTTTCCACTCGCAGGTCACGGCGGCGGACGTGATGGTGATGCCGCGCTCGCGCTCCTGGTCCATGTAGTCGGTCGTGGTGTTGCCGTCATGGACTTCGCCAATGCGGTGCGACACGCCGGTGTAGTACAGGATCCGCTCGGTCGTCGTGGTCTTGCCGGCGTCGATATGCGCCGTGATCCCGATATTACGGATCTTCGCGAGCGCGTTGGGTTCGGTCTCGGACACGGTTGACCTCCATGCGATTGCGGGCGCAGCGAGACCCG
This sequence comes from Janthinobacterium lividum, assembly GCA_050954595.1. Taxonomy (GTDB): domain Bacteria; phylum Pseudomonadota; class Alphaproteobacteria; order Acetobacterales; family Acetobacteraceae; genus JAVVHH01. The sequence continues at coordinate 9,041 of JBPBQE010000497.1, forward strand.
TTGCCCCGCGCGCCCGGCCAATCCAGACTCCCCGGTGTCGATCGGGAAGCGATGTGTAGCGTTGCGCCTATGTGCTGCGCCAAAGCCGAAAAAGCAACACCCCCCAACGCTCTAAGCCGGAACGGTCCACCCCATTTCCGACGGCATTGCCCGGCCTTCTGCCTCCAGCTTGTCCAGGTGAGCCGACACGTTCGCCTCGGCCGCCCCGCGCAATGCCGAGTCGAGCCCCGGATACAACTGGTCCGTCAGCCCGGCCAACGTCGTCGGCGCCTTGCCGAGCGCCGTCAGGATTGATGTCTCCCGGAACGAACGATGCCCTCGCAGGGCCGATACATAGGCGCGCGGCTTCGGCAGAGGCGGCCCGTGCCCTGGCAGGTAAAGCGTCGACTCCGTGGCCAGCAGCCGATCGAGGCTGCCGAAATACGCCGCCATGTCGCCGCCCCGCCCGCCGATCACCGTGGTGGACCACCCCATCACCACGTCGCCGCTGAACAGCGTGCCATCTCCTTGCACGAAACAAAGATGATCCGGCGCATGACCCGGCGTGAACACCGCCCGCAGTGGCCCCACCCGGTCGCCATCCCTCATCGCCACGTCGGGCCGCACCTCCGGCGCGAAAGGCTGATGCCAGCCATAAACCGGCGCTCCCGTCGCGGCCTTCAACGCCGGCAACGCCCCCCAATGGTCGTGGTGCCCGTGCGTCAGCACAATGCCGCTGATCGGCGCCCCCGCCTGCCCGAGAATATGCCCGACATGCACCGCATCGTCCGGACCGGGGTCGATCACCAGCACGCCCCCATCCCAGTCGAGCAGGTAGGTGTTGGTGCCGTGATACGTCATCGGCCCGGCATTGGCCGCCACCAGGCGCCGAACCCCGGGCGCGACGGTGGTCGCCACGCCCCGCGGCGGCACTGGCTCGCTCGACTGGCTCAAGCGAACGCCGCCGATGCCTGCATGCACACCGCACCATCCTCGTCGATTGACCGCAACGACGCGCCATCCCCATCGAGGCGCGCTTCCAGCGTCAGCGCCCGATCATGAAAGGCCGGCCGTTGTCCGCGGAACTCGAACGACCGCAACGACCGATCGCTCAACAGCCCGGCCAGCCACGTCGCCTGCAACGGCCCGTGCACGATCAATCCCGGATAGCCCTCGACCTCGCGCACGTAATCCAGGTCGTAATGGATCCGATGTCCGTTCCCGGTCAGCGCCGAGTAACGGAACAGTTGCACCGGGTCGGGCCGCACCGTCGCCCCGATCCCCTCTCCCGGCGCCAAGCGATCACCGACCGCCGCCGCCGGCTTGACCGCAGCCCCGTCCATCCCGCGATAAACTATGTCCTGCTCCTCCTCGATCACCCGCCCGCCGGGGCCGTCGATCACATGCTCGACGGTGACGAACACCAATCGCCCCGCCCCACCCTGCTTCTCCTGCACCCGCCGGATCGTCGACACCCGCCTCACCCGCTCCCCCACATGCAGCGGCGCCAGGAACTTCACCCGCCCCCCGGCCCACATCCGCCGCGGCAGATCATGCACCGGTGGCAGAAAGCCGCCGCGCTTGGGATGCCCGTCCGATCCGATTCGATCCGGCGGCACCCAATCCTGGAACAACATCCAGTGCCATAGCGGCGGCACGATCTCCGGCGTCTGCACCCCGAGCGTCGCCGCCAGCCCGGTTAACAGCCGCGGCGATACCTCGTCGGTCATCTCCTGCGAGCGGCCGACGAACTCGTCGAAGCTCATTCCCCGACATCCTCCGTCGGAGCGTCCACCGGGCGCGGCTTCGGCTTGGGCTTGGGCACGAACGGCGCATGCAGCAGGCGCAGATCGATCGCATCGCTCATGGCCGCGTAGCCAGCCCGATTCGGATGCAATCCGTCGCCGGGTCCGCCAATCGTGCTGTTCGGCACGAACTCCGGTCGCAGCCCGCCCGTAGTGCGGTCCACCGTCGCCTTTTCGAAATCTGCCACACCGTCGAACACCCCGCCGCTGTTGCGGATGAACTCGTTCAACTGCCGCCGCTTGGCATCCTGATCCGGTGCGCCATGCCCGGCGGCGGTCGTGCCCGCCACCGGCGTCAGCGTCGCGCCGATGATCTTCACGCCCTTGAACTTCGCCCGGATCCGCTTGACCCCCTCCTTCATCCCGTCGCGCACCTGCTCGAAGCTGGCCTTGCCGTTGGTGCTGAAATCGTTGATCCCCTCCAGCCAGATCACATGCGTCACGCCCGACAGCGCCAGCACGTCGCGATCCAGGCGGGACAGCGCCGACGGCCCACCGGGAAACGGCTTGTCGGGTGCATACTCGGCCGGCCCAACGACCTGGTTGCCGCCAATACCGGCATTGACCACCGCCATCGGCGTGCCGGCACCGAGTAGCCGGCGGCCCAACACGTCGGGCCAGCGATCGTCGCCGTTCAGCGTCGAGTCCGTTCCATCGGTGATGCTATCGCCGAAGCAGATGACCGCGCTCGTCTCCGGCCCGGTCTGGATATCGACGGCATCGAGGAAATACCAGCTCGTGGTGCTGTTCGGATATGCACTCTCATCCTCGAGCTCACCCAGCGCGCCTGCCCCGGGTGCGGTCACGTAGCTCGTCTGCAGCGCCTTGGCGTGCCAGGTCGCGTTCTTGACGTCGCCGGCGACATGGAAACTGACCGCCAGCTTGCGGCCCTGCAGCTCCGGCGCGTCGGTCCCGCCCACGAACGGCAACGTCACCGCATCGGACCACAGATCGGCCCCCGCCGGAATAGTGACCGTCTTCTTGCCCTTGAACGTCACCGGCCGGTTGCTGCCCGGCATCACCGCCGCGCCGCTCATCTGCAGCCCGGCGAATGCCCCATCGATCGTCATCGGCTCGGTGCCGAACACGTTGGAGAAGCGGAACCGGGCGCGCTTACCCCAGGCCGACGGGCGCACGATCAGCCGAAAGGTCTGGTCGTGGACGATCTTGTCCGGGAAGGCGAATTTCAGCTCGGGCTGTGCCGTCGGGTTGCCGGACGGATAAGGTCCCTGCGCCGATCCCGCCCAACTGGTGACCCAGCGCTGCGCGAAGCTCGGCGTTGCGGCAAGCGTCACGGACGCGACAAGGAGAGCACGGAGCAACACGGGTGATCCCTTTCGGTCAAATGTCGAATGTTTCGGCGCGCGGCCGCAGCGAGATGGCCGGCATCGCTGCGATCCCGGTGATCTCGACGCGCCACGCGGGATCGGCGAGCTTGGCCTGCACAGTCGCGCGGGCCGGCTTGTGCGCCGGGTCGAGCCAGGCATCCCAGGCGCGGTTCAAACCGGGAAAGTCCGCAAGGTCGGCCAGAAAAATCTGCACCGAAAGCAGATGCGTCTTGTCCGTTCCGGCCTTGTCGAGCAGCGCGTCGATCTGTCGCAGGATATCGGCGGTCTGCGCCTCGGCATCGCCGGTCGCATCGTCGGCCACCTGCCCGGCCAGATACACGGTGCCACCATGGACCACAGCACCTGATAGCCGCGTTTCTTCGTTCAGCCGTTCGATCATCGCTTCCCCCATCATGGGGGAAACCCTAGCCCGCCAGGTGCGGCCTGCGAAGCCACCGCCGGGAAAGGCTGGCATGGGGCCCGAATGCCAGGCTCAGTACCCACGCCGCCCCGGCCGTCAACACGATCGCTGGCCCCGTCGGCACGTCCATGTCGAACGACAGCACCAGCCCGGCCGTCGATGACAGCACCGCCAGCAGCACCGATGCTCGAATTTGCCCCGATAGATGCTGCGACCAATGCCGCGCCGCGATGGCCGGCAGCATGACGAGCCCGACCGACATCAACGTGCCCAGCGCCGCGAAGCCGCCCACTACGCACAACACCACCAGCGCCAGGAACGCCAGGTGCCACCCCGCCCCGCGCCCGCCGGCGACACGCAACGCTTCTGAGTCGAAGCTTTCCAGGATCAATGGCCGCCAGATCATCGCTAGGCCGAACAACGCCACCGTCGCCACGCCTGCCATCAGATAGAGCGCCTCGTCATCGACCGCGAGCACGCTGCCGAACAGCAGATGCGTCAGATCGATGGTCCGCGTGTGCGAGATGATCGCCACCCCGAGCGCCAACGCCACCAGATACGTCGCGGCGAGCTGCGCATCCTCCCGCCCTCCCGTCGCCCGCGCCAGCACCCCGGCCAGCATCGCCACCAGCAGCCCGGCCACGAACCCGCCGATCCCCATCACCGGCAACGACAACCCGGCCACCGCCGCGCCCAGCGCCAGCCCCGGCAAAATCCCGTGCTGCAGCACGTCGCTCATCAGGCTCATCCGCCGCAGCACCAGGAAAACCCCGAGCGGCGGCCCCGCCACCGACAACGCCAGGCACCCCGCCAGCGCGCGCCGCATGAAGCCGAGCGTGAACGGCTCGATCAAC
>JBPBQE010000557.1:0-13343 GCA_050954595.1 Janthinobacterium lividum
TTCTCTCCTCAAATTTCAATTCTGCGGTTCGACGCAGCCGGGGGCTCGGCAGCTTATCATTCGCTCCCCCGCCTCTCGGTAAACATACAATACCACCATTGGCCGCAAGTGCGAGATGGATTAGCCAGTTTGGATGCCCCTGTGGCCGATGAGCAACAAGCCCTTGAGCAGATTTGACACACAGGTCCGTGAACGTCGTCGGACGGCCAGCATGGTCACTCGATCAACTTGGCCTCGAACGGCGGCAGCAGGTCCGGCGCGGTGAATTCCACCACCCACAAATCCGGGTCACGGTTGACCTGGCGCGCGACGTAGGCGTCGGCGGTGGCCTCGTCGACGGCGTCCGGCCCGGTGGCCCGCATCCACGCGCTCTCGGCACTCGTCCGCACCTGGGACAGCACGCTGACCTCGTTCCGCCGCCGCAATACCAGCAGAATACCGCCGGCATCCGGGTCGCCACGCCGCACTACCATCCCGGGCCGGCCATCGATGTCGCCCATTCGCAGCGCCGCCTGCACCCACAGGCCGACCTTGATCCGGGGCTGCTCCATCAGAGTTTTGCCGTCTTGATGCAACTGCAGAAGCCTGGTGGAGAAGTGGGATCGATGCTGCGATTGTTGGCCATACTGCTCCTGTTCGCCGGGTCGGCGCGCGCGGCCCACGAGGGCGCGTTCGGGTTGGGTGGGAAGGCCGAAGCCGAGTGCGGCGGCCATCATCGAGCGCTCGCGGCCAGCATCTACGCCGGACCTGGGCTCCGGCTCAGCATCCGCCAGTGCGGCGTGCAGGTAAACCAGCCGCACGGTCAGCCGCCGATGTTTCTCCTGGCCCGATCGTGGTGGTGCTGCGGCGTTACCGCAGAGCCCTTGATGCACGGCAGGCGCCCTGTCAGAGAGATCGGGAAAGCTCTGAGGAACGTATGGCTGACAACAAGCGCATGACTGACGGCCAACGCGCCTATGAACAGAAGCGCGCTACCAAGGCTGGCAAGTCGCTCGACGGCTGGCTCGACCAGAAGCGCAAGCAGCAGGAGGAGGTCGCCAAGCAGGCCGCGCCGCCACCGCCGCCCAAGAAGCTGGGGCTGATCCGCCGCCTGATCGAGCGGGGGCACAAACCGCTTTGACCCCGCTGGTGGCCCACGCCGATTGGAGCGTGGCGCCCGCCAAACGCTGGATGTGTGTCGCCACCCCGCACCGAGTCGGCTGGACGGTGGAGATCGAGAAGGTCGGGCCGCTGGACACGCTGTTGGCCCGGCTTCGCCACCGTGCCGACCGAGCCCCGGTGGCCTTGGGCGTTGACGCACCGATCGGATTGCCCGCCGCCTATCGTCCGCCGCCGTATGAAGATTTCCCGAGTTTCCTGCGCTCCCTTGCCTCCGGCGATCCGTTCTTCGACGTTTGTGACGACCCGGCCGACATCTCGCTGGCTCGACCATTTTATCCACGGCGATCCCGCGCCGGCGTGCGCCGTCACGAGCTGCTGGACCGTCTCGGCATCGAGTCTGGTGGACAGCTGCTCCGCCAATGCGAACGCAAGCTCGGTCTGCAGCCGGCCGCCTCCCCCATGTTCTGGACCCTTGGTGCCAACCAGGTCGGCAAAGGCGCGATCTGCCTTTGGCGCGACCTGCTCCTGCCGGCGCTGCATGGGGCCGATCCGCCGGCGCTGTGGCCGTTCGACGGTGCCCTCGCCGATCTGATGCAGGCCGACCGTGTCGCCGTTGCCGAGACCTATCCCGCCAACGCCATGCGCCAGCTGGACCTCGGCTTCCGGGGCAGCAAACGCCGCCAATCCGATCGCCGCACGGTTGCCGCCGCCCTTTGCGCGCACCTCCATGCGCTCGATGCCGAGCCCGACGACATGCTGGCCGCCAAACTGGATAACGGTTTCGGCACGGCTGCCGACGGCGAGGACCAGTTCGACAGCCTCATCGGCCTCGTCCGCATGCTGCAGATCGTCCGCAACCCTGCTCTGGACCATCGTCCCGACCCGGCGATCTCCGCGTGGGAAGGTTGGATCCTGGGCCGGCCGGTAAGCATCTCTTAGGGTTTGCCTGGTATCTTCTGACCCGATGGGGCATGGAGGTGCTGAGAACGGTGGCGGAACTCTGCGTGTCTGAGCCCAAGAGCATCGCCAGTCGAGCGGTCACCGGCGCGGCCTGGATGGTCGCATTCCGCATGTTCTCGCGGGTTCTCGGTATTGCCAGCACGCTGGTGCTGGCGCGCATTCTGGACACGGCCGATTTCGGCATCGTGGCCATCGCATTCACCGTTTCGGCCGCCTTCAACTCGATCTCTAACGTCGGCGTCACCGAGAATCTGGTCCGGCATCATACGGTCGGGCGCGCCGAACTCGACACCGGGTTCACCATCCAGCTCATCAAGGGCGCGATTACCGGGCTTCTGTTGCTGGCCGCTGCGCCGCTGGCCGCGGCATGGTTCTCCGAACCTCGGCTCGAGAACGTCATCTACGTGCTGGCCTTCGCCTTCGCCCTCAGCGGCCTCGAGAATATCGGCATTATCCACTTTCGCCGTGACATGCGGTTCGACCGCGAGTTCCAACTCTCGGCCATCGAACGTGTATTGACCTTCCTGACCACGCTGGTGGCAGCGCTGCTGCTGCACAGCTATTGGGCGTTGGTGATCGGCACCCTCGTTGCGAAGATCGCCCGCTTGGTCGCCAGCTACGTCATGCACCCGTATCGGCCCCGGGTCGGGTTGGCGGCATGGAAGGAGCTTGCTGGCTTCTCGATGTGGATGTGGCTGTCGAGCCTGGTTTACATCGTGTGGTTCCGCGCCGATCCGCTCGTGGTCGGTGCGCTGGTCAGCAAGGCCGATCTGGGGGTGTTCGTGGTCGCGCTCGACATCGCGCTGCTGCCGGCGACCGAAATCATGGAGCCGATCGGGGCGGTGTTGTTCGCCGGGTTCGCGGCCGAGCGGAATGCCGGGCGGGACCCGCGGGCGAGCGCGTTCAGCCTGGCGGTTTCGTTGATGGCGGTGATGGCGCCCATCGCGATTGTGCTGTCGGCGGCATCAAGCGACGTCGTCGGCGTTCTACTTGGCGCCAAATGGAGTGCGGCGGCACCGATCGTCGCCATCCTCACCCTCTCCGTTCTGCTATCACCGTTCAGCAATACGGCCGCCCAGGTACTGACGGCGACCGGCAAGGTGCGGTCGAACTTGGTCGTCGTAATCTGTGCTTCTGTGGTGAAGCTCGGTGTCCTCTATCTCGCGGGACGCACGGGCAGCCTTTACGTCATCGCCACTGCGGCGCTCACCATCACGTCCGTCGAGTCGTCGCTGTTCATCGTGATGCTTCGCCGTAATGGCAGCCGGATGTCGGGGATGGTCGCACCGCTGTGCCGGATCCTGTGCAGCCTTGCTCTCGCCGCGCTGGCCCTGAAGCTGACCGGCATCGCCTGGGATGGCGATGTCACCCTGCCCGTCATCGCCTGTCTGCTGCGCGGCACCGCGCTCGGGCTGGTCGGCTTTGGCGTCTATGCGGGGGTGCTGCTCGGGCTCTGGTCGCTTGCCGGGCGCCCGAACGGGCCGGAGCGGCAGATCATCACCGTGGTATTGCCGATGCTGACCCGGCTCGGTCAGCGCGCCGGGTCGCTGTTCGGCCGCAAACGGCTCGACGCCGCCTGACCCGGCATCATGGTCGCGGCCGGTCCAACCTGGCATTCACCACCTGCTGCAATCCATCGGGATCGAGCAGCACGATCGACACCCGTGTCCGCTGCAGCAGCCCAGCGTCGGTCAGCGCCGTGATCTCGCGAGAAATCGTCTCCCGCCGCGCTCCGATGCGGGACGCCAGTTCCTCCTGTGTCGGCAACGGGCTGAGCGATCGGGTGCCGTCCGGCTTCGGCCGACTGAGCCGGAGCAGCTCGGCGATCAGCCGCAGCCGGATCGGCAGCGCCGTCATCTCCAGCAATCGACGGTTCTGCTGGCGGATGCGCGCGGTCAGCAACTGCATCAGCCGCAGACCGAGGTCACGAGAAGCGAACACCGCCTCGTTGAAGCCCCGTGCGGATAGCGAGCACATCTGCGTCCTTACCAGTGCCTCGATCCGTGCGGATCGAGGCACCCCGTCGATGGCGGCCATCTCGCCGACGATCTCGCCGGCCACGAAATCGCCCAATATCTGCGTCCGCTCGCCACTGGCGGTTTGTGCCAGGACGCGAACATGGCCCTGGACGATGAAATACACGTCCGTCGTCGGGTCTTCGAAATCTAGGATCACGCGGTCCGGATCGGCCTCGAACCATCGCGCATCGCCGGCTAAGCGCGCGAGCACCTCGGCCGGTGCCCCGGCGAAGAACGGGTGTCGTGCCAGAGTGGTGGCCGCGGTTCCGGATGTGAGCATACTAAGATCATGACCTTTGACACACCGCAACGACCGAGACGATCCTGTAAGGCGATCCTTCTCAGCGGCCGGGCCTGGTATGCCCGATCGCTCCGTGCGGAACTTAGGTCGACGCGCTTGCTCAGGTCACGTTTGCTCCTTGGCATCCTGATCCTGTTCACCGGCTGCACTCCGACCACGTATTCCGTCCTGCGCGACCCGCCCGATTATGTCGATCACGTGCTCGAGGACGTCACTGCGATCGTCGAGGGGATGGCCAATGCTCATGCGAGGGATCGTGTGGTGTATCACGACCCCGGCATCCGCTCGTCGCGCTGAAGTCAACGGGCCCACTCGCTGGAAGTAATAGGCGCGTCGGGACGTTTGACGTATCGTCGTGAAATGCTGCGTGTGCGAAGTCGCCTGCTCCGCCACTCAATGACGTGGCCCTCGTTGCGAGATGTCATCGCGACCAACGATCAGGGCCTGCTGCGGCTTCAGCTCTCGCTACGCGGCACGCTGTCGGTCTTTCTCACCACGCTCGCCGCCGTGGCCGCGTCCCATGTCGGTCAGTTCACCCCGGTCGAGTGCGCCAGCGGCATCACCTTCAGCATGATGGTGCCATTCCTCATGCGCGAGCCGACCCGGCGCCAGCGGCAGTCGACGCTGTTTTTCCTGCTGCTTCCCGCGATGGGCGCCACCGTCGCGACCACATTGCTGCACGGCTACGGCATCCTCGGCGACAGTCTGTTCCTGGTGCTGGTGTTTTTCTGCTTCCTGCTGGGTCCACGGAGTCCGCGCGGTATCGGTATGGGGCTGATCGCCGTCATCACGACCTATGTCGGCCTCTACCTCGAATTGCCGCGCAGCACCTTGCCGCTACAGCTGGCGTCGCAGATCGTCGCCGTGCCGATCATCGCGCTAGCCTGCTTTGTGATCGTGCCGATGGATGCCGCCGCTACGCTCCGCCGCAGCATCGCCGCGGTGCAGGCGCGTGCCGCGCAGGTCATCCGCCAGGCCAGGATGCTGGATGCCACAGACCACGCGGCGGCGCGTCGGCTGCGGCGGGCCGTGATGCGGCTGAACGAAAGCGCACTTGCCGCCGACGACCAGCTTGCCTTCTTCGAGCCCGGCGCGGCCGGAATCGTCCGCTCCCGCTTGGTTGACGTCGAATTATGGGCGTCGCGCCTGACCAACCAGATCCAGATCACGCCACCGACCCGGCGCCTGGCCGCCCGCCTCCGGCTCCATGCCCGCCGCATCGAACGCGGCGGCCGCTACAGCACGGCACCCGGGCAATACGAGACCGGCACGCTATTATCCGTGTTGGTAGGGCTGGGCCAAGCGGTCTACGCGCTCGGCCGGGCCGTAGACGATCAGCGCATGGCCCCGCCGGCTGCGCCGCAAGCACCCGTCCGCGGCCCGCTCGCCTGGCGACTGGCCACCCGCGTCACCATCGCCGCCGCCCTGGCGATGGCCGGCGGCATGGCGCTGTCACCGCAGCGCTGGTTCTGGGCCGTCATCACCGTCTACGTGGTATTCCTCAATGTGCGTTCCCGTGGCGAGACGATCTACAAAGGGGTGCAGCGCCTCATCGGCACGATCTTCGGCATCGCCAGCGGCCTAGTCATCGCGACCGCGTTCAGCGGCGATGGCACGTTGGAAACCATCACGTTGCTGCTCTCGATCTTCGGGATGTACTACACGTTCCTATCGTCCTACACGGTGGGCATCTTCTTCGTCACGGTGATGCTGGGCCTGCTGTACGGCATGCTGGGCGCCCCCTTGGAAGCCGTGCTCGTCCTGCGGTTGGAAGAGACGGCAATCGGGGCAGCAGCAGCCATCTTCGTTGCCGCCTTCGTGTTGCCGGATCCGACGCGGGTGCAAATTCGGCGATCCGGCCAGTCGGTGCTCGCCGCCCTGGCCGCGGCGATGCGCGCCAGCGCTCAAACGCTCCAAGGCGATCAAAGCGCTGCACCGACGATCGCAATGCGTCAGGTCGACCGTAGCGTCGCGGACCTCAAACTGGCTCTGGCGCCGCTGACGGCCACGCGCATAATCATGCGCCGCCCCACGATCGAGCGGCCGCTCTCCGCCCTGCTCGACTGCGTCAACTGGGCGCGGGTCGTCGCTGCCGAGGCTCATACGCTCGCCGATGCCGCTCCGATCGATCGCTTGGTGGAGGCGGCGCAACGCTTCGACGCCCTCGCCTCAGGAGCGGATGTCGCCCCGCGTCCGCCGCCGCCGGACGGGACCGCCGACCCGCTCGCCCAACTCGAGCGTGCGATCACGACCATGGAGGAGCGCCGCACGCTGGGCGCCCACGAGGTCTACGCGATCGACTCCTGACCGGCTTGCACCGCACGGCAAACTGAGCATGTTGACCCCATGTCCGATCCCGAGCCCGAACATGCATTTGCCGCTTATGTCCGCACGCTCGGGCGTGGCCCCGGCCGCTCCCGCGCGCTGACGCGGGAGGAGGCGCGCGAGGCGCTGGCGATGGTGTTGCGCGGCGAGGCGGCGCCGGAACAGGTCGGCGCCTTTCTGATGCTGCTACGCTACCGCGGCGAGGCCGCCGATGAAATTGCCGGGCTGGTCGAAGCCGCCCGCGACGTTTTCCAGGCGGGTGCGCCGCCGGGCTGCCCGCCGGTGCAATTGGACTGGCCCAGCTACGGCGCCGGCCGAACCCGTGGCGAGCCCTGGTTTCTGCTGGCGGCGCTTGCGCTGGCCGCCGCCGGGGTCACCACGCTGATGCACGGTAGCAACGAGTTTTCCAAGGGCACCGCCGTCGAGGCTGGCTTGACCGAACTCGGCCTGCCGATCGCCCGCTCCCGCGAGGAAGCCGGGGCCGAACTGGCGCGAACCCGATTCGCCTATCTCCCGCTCGCCGCTCTCAGCCCGGCGCTCGACCGGCTGCTGACCTTGCGCGGCCTGCTCGGCCTACGCTCGCCCATCAACACTGTCGTTCGCCTGATCAACCCGTTCGACGCGCCCTTTGCCGTCGGCGGCGTGTTCCATCCGGCTTATATCGAAGTCCATCTCGGGGCGGCCGAGCGCCTAGCGCGGCAACGTCTCGCCGTGGTCAAGGGCGGAGGCGGCGAAGCCGAACGCAACCCGGCTAAACCCATCGCCGTCCACGTCTGGGATGCCGCGGCCGGTCGTGCCGAACTCCTGCTCCCCCCTGCCCCGCTTCCGGGTGAAGCCGGCACTTTGTCCGAAGCCTGGCACACAGGCGTTGGCGCTGGCGCCGCCACGGCTCGCGCCACCGTTGCGCTGGCGTTGCTGGCGCTCGGACGTGCCTCCGATCCGGAATCGGCCGATTGGGCGGCCGACAGCGTTTGGGCCGATCGTCTACGCCTGCACGAAGCCGCCTGATGCGCTACCTGCCCATCTTCCTCGACGTTCGCGGCAAGCGCACGCTCGTCCTCGGCCGCGGTGAAGTCGGCGAGCGGAAGGCCGAAGCCCTTCGCCGTGCCGGGGCGGAGGTGGTCTTCGCCGAGCGCTATTCTCCCGCGCTGCTGGACGACGTCGTGCTGGCCATCGGAGCGGAGGCGACGGACGCCGAGTTCGAACAACTCAGTGCCGACGCTAAAGCTCGCGCCCTGCCGGTCAACGTCGTCGATAAGCCCTGGCTATGCAGCTACATCACGCCGGCCGTGGTGGATCGCAATCCGCTGGTCGTCGCCATCGGATCCGCCGGGGAGGCGCCGGTGCTGGCCCGCCTCATCCGCGCGCGGATCGAGGCGATGCTGCCGCCGTCGCTGGCGAGGCTAGCCGCCATGCTGGGAAGCTTGAGCGGTGCCTTACGCGAGAAGTTTCCCACGCCGGGTCCACGACGCCGAGTCATCGAGCGGATGTTGACCGGGCGAGCCGCCGATCTCGTTCTGGCAGGCGATGAAGTTGCCGGGTTAGCCGAGATGCATCGTGAGATCGAGGCGGGAAGCAGTACTCCGCCAGGGCTGATCTACATCGTCCACCCCGGCCCGGGCCCGGCCGACCTGGTGACCATGCGGACCCAACGGCTGTTGGGCGAAGCCGACGTCATCGTTCACGATGCCTCGGTATCGCCCGAGATCATCGACTTGGCCCGCCGCGATGCTGACCGTGTCATGGTCGAGCCGGACGAAGTCGCTCAACTCCAACGCCTTGCCGCCGAAGGCAAGCGGGTGATCCGCCTCGGCACAGGCATGGACGCCGGACACCTCGTCGCCGCACTGGCGGATATCAAGACTGAAGTCGTGCCCGGCTTGCCCAAGTGCTTCTGCGGCGACGCCTGCCCCTGCACACTCTGCCGCTGGAGCTGATTACTCCGCGGCGAGCATCTCCGGCGCCGTCAGCGTGAGCAGCCTTTCGCGGCCCATGCGATGGCAGAAATCGCCGAAGCCCTCGCCTTGCGTACGACCCACAGCCCAGGCGGTGACGATTGGCGCCAGCTTGCTGGTGATCTCGGCTTCCTTGATGCGCTCGAACAACAGGAAGTTCAGTCGCGTTCCTTCAAAGTCGCCGCCCACGAAGATCGCATAGGCTCCCGGCGCACGGCCAACGATGCCGAGATCGCCGTCATACGGCCGCGCACATCCGTTTGGGCATCCCGTGATCCGCACGCTGATGCGCTCCTGCTCCAGCCCATGCTGACGCAGCAATCCCTCGATGCCGGCCACGATCGGCTCACGCGACCGCTCTGCCTCCGATAGAGCCAGGCCGCAGGTCGGCAGCGCCACGCAAGCCATCGACCAGCGTGCGATCGGCGTCAGGTCGTCGCGGAACAACGCCCCGTGCGCCTTCAGCAACGCTTCCAGCCCGTCGCGCTGATCCGGCTCGACATTGGTGAGCAAAATATCCTGCAACGTCGTCATCACCGGCGCGACGCCAAACTGGATCACCGCTTCCCGCAACCCGGTCCGCAACCGAGACGTGCCGACATCGGCGATTCGTCCGGCCGGCAACGGCAGGCCGAGCCACCACTTGCCATCACCCTGCTCATGCCAGCCGAGATGATCGGGCACGGTCAGCTTCGGCATCGGCCCTGGCGCATCCAGCGACGCACCGTAATGTTCCTCGACCCGTGCCTTCACCCAGTCCAGGCCATGATCGTCCACGACATACTTCAGCCGCGCACGCTTGCGGTTGGTCCGGTCGCCATGATCGCGCTGCGTCTTCACGATCGCCTCGACCAGCCGCAGCAGGTTGGCATGATTGACCCGGCACAGCGCGGTCGCTACGCGCGGGTAGGTCATCGGCTTGTTGTGCGTCATGCCCTGCCCGCCGCCGACGCAGGCGACCCAGCCGGTCACCTGGCCGTCGGTCACTTCGGCGATCAGCCCGAGATCGTTGGACAACACGTCGATCGTGTTGTCGTCCGGGTGGATCAAGCCGATTTTGAACTTCCGCGGCAGATAGGTCGGGCCATACATCGGCTCGACCTCGGCCTCCTCACCGTTATCCTCGCCGAGCACGAAAATCTGGTGATGCGCGTTCGACCGCGGCAACAGGACCGAGGACAGGTACTCGGCCGTGTTGCGCAGCGTGTCGTGTACCGCGTCCTGGATCGGTGCCGCCGTGGTGACAACATTGCGCACCACGTCACCGCAACTCGCCATGGTGGTGAGCAGCATGCGGTCGATCTCGGCGATCGTCTCGCGCAGGTTGCGCTTGGCGATGGCGTGGAACTGGAAGGTCTGCCGTGTCGTGATCCGCATGGTGCCGTTGCCGTAACGGCCGGCAAGATCGTCGAGCGCCAGATATTGCGACGGCGTGACCCGGCCCGCTGGAATACGGGCGCGGACCATGAAGTTCCACTCCTTCTCCAGCCCGGCCTGCTTCAACTGAGTCGCCGTATCGCGATCATACTGCTCGTAGGTGCCGTGAAACTTGAGCAGGCTGTGCGACGCATCGCCGACCGTGATGGTCGTGTTGTCGGCCAGCTCCGCAGAGATGGTGCCACGCAATCCGCGGCTGACGGATTTGAAGCCTTCGACGGGCGAAAGAGGCGGCGACACGGTCTGAGTCATAACTGAGATTTGGCCATCAGCGGCGCTACCAGCAAGAGAACCCGGTAACGAACATGGACCGCCTACGAGTACATCACCCTACGGAACGAGGGCGCGAGAGGTCGTTGTTCCCCCGCGCCCCGTAGCGTTCACATCGACTGGGCGCGGGCCTGTTCGTAGTCGCGCTTGTTCATGGCGGACGCATCCTGGTGCCCGAGATCCTCGACCCGCACGCGGAACGTCTCGCGCGCCGTCATTGCCGCGAGTGCCGCAATAACCGTGACCCCGAAGGCGATGCTGCCGACCGTGAACGGAATGCCGACCGAGCCGGGCGGCGCCACGTAGGCGAACAGGGCCGGCAGCAACGCCGTGATGGTCGTGCCGACGTTTTGAGCGATCGCCATGGCGGTCACGCGAACGCGGGTGGCGAACAGTTCCGGAAAGAAGCTGGGGAACACCGCGTTGTAGCCCTGGTAGACGACGCCCCACATCAACAGGGACATGGCGATCGCCAACGGCACGCTGTGGATGCTGATCGCGTAAAGATAGAAGTAGGCCAGCACCCCTGAACCGAGCGCACCCAGGATGATCGGCGGACGACGGCCGATCCTGTCGGACAGATTGCCCACGAACGGGATGACGATGACGGCCAGGATGTTTCCCAGCACGGGAATCCACAGATAGACCGACTTCTCGAACCCAACCCCATAGGCCGGCTGCACCGCATAGGCCGCGCCGAATACCGTGGCGACGACCGGAATGGTGTTCATCAGCGCCATGCAGACCACCCGGAGCATGTCGGCGCCCGACGTACGGAACGCCTCCGGGATCGGTGCCCGCGCTACCGCGCCCGCCTGCTCCTCGTTGGCAAAGGCCGGGGTCTCGTCGACTTCCTTGCGGATGACGTAACCGGCGATGACCACCAAGACGCTGAGCAGGAACGGGATGCGCCAGCCATAGGAGTTGAACGCCTCGGTCGGCATGTAGGCTGCCAAGGGCAGGAACACGGCGGCCGCCATGATCTGGCCAGCCTGCACGCCCTGCAGCGTGAAGCTGGCGAAGAAGCCGCGGCGCCCGAACGGCGCGTGTTCGAGGATCATGCAGCTCGACCCGGCGATCTCGCCCGCGACGGCGAAACCCTGCAACAACCGCAGCGCGACCAACAGAACCGGCGCCCAGATCCCGACGGTCGCGTAGGTCGGCAGCAGGCCCACCAGCATGGTGGAAATGCCCATCATGAACATGCAGATCAGCAGGACGTTCTTGCGCCCATGCGTGTCGCCGATATGCCCGAGCACGAAGGCGCCGATCGGACGCGCGACGTAGCCCACGCCATACGTGGCCAAAGACGCCACGATGGCCACCGTCGGATCGGTGGACGGAAAGAACAGCTGCGGAAACACGAGCGCTGCCGCCGTCGCGTAGATGAAGAAGTCGTAGTATTCCAACGCCGATCCGATCCAACCGCTTGCGGTGGCCTTCTTGGTCTGCCCTGCGGCATGCTCGCTCATGTGATCCTCCCGTTTATTTTATCGATTAGTATTCGATGCGTGCGAGCGAGCGCAATTCTTCTGCCGTTGTCGTACCGAAGCCGAAAAACTCGAGATAGGCCGGGATCATTTCGAATAGCATGTCGGTCCCAACTTGAACGGAGCAGCCCTTCTCCAACGCCGCCCGCAGCAACGGCGTGTGCTCCTCCTTCATGACGACCTCGCCGACGAAGCTGTCGGACCCGATCCGTTCGATATCGAACGGGATCGGGTCCGACAGCTTCATTCCCAGCGGCGTCGCATTGACCACCAGATCGAACCCGGCCGGATCGTTCGACCCGGTCTGCACTTCCAGCGTTGGGTAGTGGCGCCGCAGCCGCCCGGCCAACGCATCGGCCACGGCCGGGTCGCGGTCGAATAGCATCAGCCGTGCTGCCCCTGCCGCCGCCAGCGACGCCGCAATAGCCGAGCCCACGCCGCCGCTGCCCGACACGATCGCCCGCACGCCCGCGATCGCCTTGCTCTTGCGCTCGACGCCGCGCACGAAGCCGGTGCCGTCGAACATGTCCACCAGGATCGAGCCGTCGGGCCGCTTCAGCAACGCATTGGCTGCACCCGCGATCTGCGCCGTCGGCGTCACCTCGTCGGCAAGTGCCAGGATCGACACCTTGTGCGGCATGGTCAGCAACGCCCCGTGCAGCGTCGTCACCCGCAGCAGCGCCGGCATCACGGCCGCGAATTCAGCCGCTGGCAGGCCAATCGGCACCACGATGGCGTCGATGCCCTTGGCCTCGAACCAAGGGTTATAGATCATCGGCGCCTTGAACGACTCCGTCGGGTAGCCGACATGGGCGATGACCTTGCCGCGCCCGGTGATCATAGCCCGGAGACCACCATGGTCGGGGCGGCCGGATTATTCTTGCACGGCACCGAGCCGTTGATCGCGCAGGCGATGGCGATGGGGGTCATGGTGGGATCCCTAGATATCGAAGAAGACGGTCTCGTTCTCGCCCTGCAGCCGGATGTCGAAGCTGTAGACGGACATCCCGTCCCGCTCCCCGCGCGTGGCGATCAGCGTGTCCCGCCGTATCGCGGGTTCGATCATGCGCAGCACGGGGTCCTCGGCATTCAGCGCCGTCTCGTCGCCGAAATAGAGGCGCGTGGACAGGCCGATGTTGATCCCGCGCGACACCAGCCAGAGATTGGCATGCGGCGCCATCGGCTTGTGGCCGTGCCGCCCGAGCACGGCGCCGGGCTTGATCGTCTCGAACCACCACAGCCCGGTCTCGAAATCCGTCCCTGCCCGGCCCCAGCCGCGGAAGCCTTTGTCCAGCTTCTTGTCCTGCCGGTCCGCCGGATGCGCGTACTTGCCGGCCGCATTGGCCTGCCACAGCTCGATCAGCACGTCGCGGCACGGTGCCCCGAGTCCGTCCAGCACGCGGCCTTCGATGCGGATGCGCTCGCCCTCCCCGGTCAGCACGTTCGAGAAGTTATTCTCGAAGATGTCGAACCCGGCCTGCTGCGG
>JBPBQE010000488.1:0-13258 GCA_050954595.1 Janthinobacterium lividum
TCGTGCGGATGGGCAACGTGACATCAACCTCGCCCATCGACATTGCCCCCTTCTATCGCTTCTGCGGCGGACTGGCCCGCTGATACCCTGCCGGGATGGCAAAGATACTGGGGTCGAGCCGCCCGAACGTCACATCCGCCGCCTGCACCAGCACCCGATCGCCGGCGCGCGCCCGTAGCAGCACCCCATCATTGGTGAAGCAGGCGGCAACCCGGTTGCCCGCCGTATCCGTGGTGGCCCATTCGGTGCATCCGAGCCCGGCCACCGTCGCCGTGCCCAGTCGCTGATAGGCTGCAGCGTCGGTGCCCGCCGAACCAGGCGACCCGGCCCCGGGATCGTACGGCATCTGAACCACGCCACGATCGGGGTCGCTGACCATATCCATCGTGTGGGCGCCGCGATTGAGGATCATGTAAAAGCCCGGTGTCGGCGTATCGACGCGGATTTCGGCTGCCCCGGCCAGCGTCCGCGTCCGCTGCTTGACCTGCTGCCCACCGACCGTGGCCACGTAGGTAACGTCGACGTCGCGGGTGGGCCGGGTCAGGGGTCGCTCGTCGGCGAAGGCGGGCATAGCAATTAGAAGTGTGGTGGCGATGACGAGTTTCATCCCGATTTGCCGAATCCCGGGAACGCCAGATGCATGTAGCCCGGCGGCGCCTCGAAACTCGCTGGCGGCACTTTTCCCGGCACCACCGACATCGCGGTGAACCCGCCCTGCTTGCCGTCCACCGTCCCATTCCCGCGCAAGGCCACGCCGTCGGCCGTCAGGCACACGATCCCACGGCCCCGCTTAGCGGTGACGTCGTATTCCGTGCAGCCCACCCCGGCCACGACGGCGTGCCCGCGCGGCGTCAGCGTCACGTCCTGCAGCGTCAGCGGCTCGATGTCCTTTGCCCGCATCGGCAATGTCAGCACCCCGTGCATGCCGTTGTCGATCAGCTCCGCCCGCGGCGCGTTCAAATCCACCAGCAACACCTGCTGCCGCCCCTCGGGTTCGATGCGCAGCCGCCGCCCGCCGGCATCCCAGGCTAGCCGGACGGTCTCTGGTAATCCGCCCGGCACTGCGTCGCGCACCGCACCCTGCAACCGGTAGGTCACCGACACATCGCGCGTCGGCAGGGTCGGCGGTGCAGCGCGGGCCGACATCGGCGCGGCTCCGAGAACCGCAACGACTAATAGAAGTACTCGCTTCAAGATAGATCCGGCTCCGCGTCCAACGTGCCCGGTCGATACATCGCCTTCAGCTCGGCGTCGAATTGCTCGGGATCCGGCTCGGCCAACCACGTCGCCTGCACCTGCACCGCCGTCGCCAGCATCGCCTTGTAGGTGTCACGCGGAACCTCGACCGCGCCGAACTGCGCCAGATGGCTCGTCACGAACTGCGTGTCGAGCAACACGTAACCGCCGATCCGCATGCGCGCGACCAGATGCACCAGCGCGACCTTGGAGGCATCCCGTGCCCGGCTGAACATGCTTTCGCCGAAGAACACGCCGCCGAGGGAGACCCCATACAAGCCTCCGACCAGCGTTTCCCCCTGCCAACACTCGACCGAGTGCGCATAGCCCTGCCGATGCAGGTCCTGGAACAGCCGTTCGATATCCGGGTTGATCCATGTATCCTCCCGCCCCGGCCCGGATGCCGCGCACCCGGCGATCACCGCCCCAAAGGCGCGGTTGGACGTCACCCGATACTCGCCCGACAGCACCGTCCGCCGCAGCCGCTTCGGCAAGTGAAACCCGTCCAGCGGCAGGATTCCCCGCTGCTCCGGGTCGAGCCAATACAGCCGCGACCCCCGGCGTGTTTCCGCCATGGGAAACAACCCGACGCGGTATGCCCTGAGCGTCAGCTCCGGCGTGACCTCAATGGCTCGGCGTGACATGGCTGCATCCTGCGGTTGCCAGCCGGCAAAGCCAATCTCAAAAGTGCGTCATTCCGAGTTGTCGTGAACTCGCGTCACTCCGCGCCGACGAACTTTTCCAACCAATGGATGGTGTAGTCCCCTGCCTTGAAGTCCGGCGCTTCCATGATCCGCCGATGCAGCGGGATCGTGGTCTTGATGCCCTGGATGGCGAACTCCATCAGGCTGCGCCGCATGCGCGCGATCGCCTCGTCCCGCGTCGGCGCGTGAACGATCAGCTTGGCCACCATGCTGTCGTAATAGGGCGGCACCACGTAGCCGGCATACAGCGCGCTATCGACCCGCACTCCCAGCCCGCCCGGCGGCTGATACAGCTCGACCCGGCCCGGTGTCGGCATGAACGTCACCGGGTCCTCGGCGGTGACCCGGCATTCGATCGCATGTCCGGAGAACGTCACGTCCTTTTGGGCGTATCCCAAAGGCTGCCCCGCGGCGATGCGGATCTGCTCGCGCACCAGGTCGACGTTGCAGACCATCTCGGTCACGGGATGCTCGACCTGCAAGCGGGTGTTCATCTCGATGAACGCGAACTGCCCATCCTGATACAGGAACTCCAACGTTCCCGCATTGCGGTACCCGAGCTTCTTCAGCCCGCTGGTGACGACCTCGCCGATCGCATCCCGCGCCGCCGCGTCCAAGGCCGGGGAGCCGGCTTCTTCCACCAGCTTCTGGTGCCGCCGCTGTAGGCTGCAGTCGCGCTCGCCGAAATGCACCACGTTGCCGTAATTATCTGCCATCACCTGCAGCTCGATGTGCCGCGGCCGGTCCAGGTACTTTTCCATATAGACGGCATCGTCGCCGAACGCCGTCCGCGCCTCGGTCCGCGCCACCGTCCAGGCTTCCTCCAGCTCGTCGGCCGAGTGCGCCACCTTCATCCCGCGCCCGCCGCCGCCCGCGGCAGCCTTGATCAGCACCGGATACCCAATCCGGTTCGCCACCAGACGCGCGGCATCCACGTCCTCGAGCGCCCCGTCCGACCCGGCCACCAACGGCACTCCGATCGAGGCCATTGCCGCCTTGGCCGCGATCTTGTCGCCCATCATCCGCATGTGCGCCGGCGACGGCCCGATGAACGTCAGCCCGTGCGCCTCGACCATCTCCGCGAACCCGGCATTCTCCGACAAGAACCCGTAACCGGGATGGATCGCATCCGCCCCGGTCACCGCCGCGGCCGAGAGGATCGCGGGAATGTGCAGATAGCTGTCCCGGGCCGCCGGCGGCCCGATGCAGACGCTTTCATCGGCCAGCCGCACATGCATCGCATTGCTGTCCGCCGTCGAATGCACCGCCACCGTAGGAATGCCCAGTTCGCGACAGGCGCGCTGGATCCGCAGGGCGATCTCGCCGCGGTTGGCGATCAGTATCTTGCCGAACATCAGCGGTAGCTACTCGATGACCAGCAGCGGCTGTCCGTATTCCACCGGCTGACCGTTGGTCACCAGGATCTTGCCAACCGTTCCCGCCTTGGCCGCTTTGATCTGGTTGAACGTCTTCATCGCCTCGATCAGCATGATCGTCTGCCCGGCCGTGACCGCTTGACCTTGCGTCACGAAGGGCGGGCTTCCCGGATCGGGCGACAGGAACGCCACCCCCACCATGGGGCTCGTCACCGCTCCAGGCGGCGCCACGTCTTCGGCGACCGCCGCTGCGGCTGCGGCGATTGGCGCTGCGGCGACGGTCACGGGTGCCGCAACCACCGCGGCCGGTGCCGTCACCACGGCCGCGCGCGTCACCCGGATGCGCCGGTCGGCTTCGACGATCTCGATCTCCGTCAGCCCCGCGTCGCGCAGGATATTGGCGAGGCTCCGAATGGCCTCGGGATCGAACTGGATCGAACTCATCGCTTTTCCTCAGCCTGCGCGCCTTTGGCACGCGTGACGCCGCGCCGCCGCGTCGCGCGCCCTACCATGGTGCCGCGGGCGCGTCCAATACGCGCGCTTGAACCCCGGCTTCACCCGTGGAAACCTGCTGGTGTCACACTTGTCGAGGAATACAAATGCTGTCTCGCACGCTACTCGCCGCGCTCATCCTGGCGGCTGCCCTGCCGCTGCTCTCCGCCTGCAATACCGTTGCCGGCGCCGGTCAAGACGTCAGTGCCGGCGGCGCTGCCGTCAGCCGTAGCGCCACCGACGTCAAGCGCGGCCTCTAAAACCACACTCCCTCGCCCGCCGCACGGCGGGTGAGGGCGTTGGGGTCATCTTTGTCCCCCGCCCCGGATGGGTTAATGGCTGTGCCAACGGGCACCAACAGCCATACGCGGGGAACGACATGGATTTCGACTTTTCCGACGAACAGCGCCTCCTAAAAGACAGCGTCGACCGCTTCGTCGCCGACCGTTACGGGTTCGAAGCCCGCCGTGGCTACCGCGCCGAACCGGATGGATGGAGCCGCAACGCCTGGGCCCAGATGGCCGAACTTGGCCTGCTCGGCCTGCCCTTTTCCGAAGAGGATGGCGGCTTCGGCGGCGGCGCCACCGAGATCGCCATCGTCATGGAAGCCTTCGGCCGCGGCCTCGTGGTCGAGCCCTACATCCCCACCGCCATCATGGGCGCATCCCTCCTGCGCCACTGCGCCACGGCTGAGCAACGCGCCCGCCTGGTGCCCGAGATCGCCGCTGGCGAGCGCGTCCTCGCCTACGCCCAGGTCGAGCGGCAATCCCGCTACAGCCTCAACGACGTCAAGACCAAGGCCACCCGCACCGGCGATGGCTGGAGCATCACCGGCGCCAAGAGCCTCGTGCTCGCCGGCGACACCGCCGACACGCTGCTCGTCACAGCGCGGACGGATGGCGACGAGCGCGCGCGTCACGGTGTGGGCCTGTTTCTGGTCGACGCCGCCGCTGCCGGCGTCTCCCGCCGGGGTTACCCGACGCAGGACGGGATGCGCGCCGCCGAGATTGAGTTCGAGGCCGTCGCCGCCGAAGCGCTCGGCGACCCGGCCGAAGCCCTGCCGGGCCTGGAATGGGCACAGGACGAACTCCTGGCCGCGCTCGCTGCCGAAGCCGTCGGCGTGATGCAGGCGATGCTGGACATGACGACCGACTATCTCAAAACCCGCAAACAGTTCGGAAAAGCGATCGGCGACAATCAAGCGTTGCAGCATCGCACCGTCGACATGTATGTAGCCCTCGAACAGGCCCGTAGCATGTCCATTTTTGCCACAATGATGGCAGCAGATGAGACCGCGATCGAACGTCAACGGGCCATGCATGCGGCAAAAGTCCAGATCGGACGCAGTGGCCGGCACATCGGTCAGGAAGCGGTGCAGCTACACGGCGGCATCGGCGTCACTATGGAGTACGCAGTGGGACATTTCTTCAAGCGGATGACGATGATCGAGCGTGCCGTCGGTGATACCGACACGCACCTGGCGGCGCTTGCCCGCCTTGGCGGACTTATACACGCCTGATCATGCGCAAACTTCTGCTTCTCGCCGGGCTGGTATCGTCGCCAGCCCTGGCTGACCCTGTCATCGATCCGGTGGTGGCGGCGCCTGTCGCCGTTTCGCCTTATGCCGAGTGCGACACCGCTATCGTCGCGGCGGCCAAGCTGCTGGGCAAAGCACCCGACAAGCTGCTTCCGTCAATCGCCCGCGTGGAAAGCGGCCGGCTGGATGCGTCCACCGGGCGCGTCCGCGCCTGGCCGTGGACCATCAACGTCGATGGCGTCGGCTACTTCTTCGACACCAAGCCCGAGGTGATCGCCGCGGTGCAGGCCTTACAGGCCAAGGGCAAGCGCAGCATCGACGTCGGTTGCATGCAGGTGAACCTCATGCATCATCCGAAGGCGTTCGCCGATCTGGATGCCGCTTTCGACCCGGGAACCAACGCGCGCTACGCGGTCAAATTCCTCACCACGCTTTACCAGCAGACCCGTGACTGGCCTCTCGCCACGGCCTGGTATCATTCGAGCACCCCCGAATTCGGCGAGCAGTATCAACGGCTCGTCTTCGGCCGTGTCATGACCCCGATGGGCGCCGGACCGACAGCGGCGTCTGGTGGGGCCAAGGCTGCTGGTCCCTATGGTATCTGGCCGCCCAGCGGCGTCCGCTTCGGCGCCATGCCTCCAGCTAGCTTTAGCTTCGGCGCATTCGCCCCGGCCAAATCCACCTCCAACATGTTTGGCGGTGTTCCGATGCTCGGTTTGGGCACGCAACTCGCTCCTCCGAGCGCGATCAACCTCCGCAAGAGGTAGCGTCCCGGCCTACTCGGCCGCTTTCCGCATCCCAACCGTCGCGACTTCCGGCAACATCGGCACCAGGACGCCGAGATCCCGTTCGGCCAGGCAATAGAGAAACTCGCTCGAGCCGGTCGAGGCTTCGGTCGACAGCAATCCATCCTGGCCGAGTGCCACCGGCGTCAGCCCGAGGTCCTCGTACACTTTCGCCAACTCGGAGCCGCCGCGATACACCGCCGGGTCGCGGCGCTCCTGCAAGGCGAGGTCGCGCAAGTTCCAGATTGCGGACACCCGGTCCGATTCCGCTCCTGCTGGGTCGCCGAGCCCAAGCAGAACGCGGCCGACCCGCCGGAACGGGATCGCCGCCCGCTCGCTCTCGCCGAACACCACCCCGTCCGCCGTTGCCGGCGGCGCCGTCCCGAGTGCCGCATAGCGCAACCGCCCTTCGCCCGCCCAGGCCAACCATCCGACCCGAACCGGGCGGATCAACCGCCACAGGGCATACAGACCCAACACTACGACCAACGCGAGCGTCACGCGCGACCCGTTGGAGAAGTCGGACGACATCACCAGGTCGAACAGGCTGTTCTCGTATAGCCCCCGCACCTTCGGCTCGAGCATCGCAAGGTTAAGGGCGCACACGGCCAACACCAGCAAGGGCACTAACGTCCCAGGTTGTAGCGGTCGAGCCACCAACCGCGCATGACGGTAGTACGCGCCGCGGAAAGGCGCGATCAGCAAGGCCGTCAGCAACAGCACCGCCGGAACCCAGCTCGAGGAACCTTGGATCATGGTGTAGAACGCGCCGGCGAGCAGCATAACGATCGTCATGAACCAGGCCAGCGTCACGCGCCGCGTCAGCCCGATGGCCAGCACCATCAACGCCGCCCCGATCAGCGACGGGATGAACTGCCCCGCACTGGCGGCAACCTCGGCAAAATCCGCGTCGAACCAAGGAAATTGCGGCCGGTCGTCCAGCACGCCGATCGCCAGCAGCATCGCCCCGCACAGCGCCACCGATCCGGTCGACGCCACCACCGCGAAGCTGCGTTCGCTAAACACCGATTTGGCCGGCGTCGTTCCCGCCGCCTTGCCGCGCGGCCCCTTGCGCCGGAACATCGCCCCGCCCCGGAGCAGGATTTCGTTGCCGGAGAACAGGGTGCCGGCGATGAACAGCGGGATGATGTAGTAATACAGCCGGAACACCACGATCCCGCCCAGGATCCGCGGCTCCGACATGTACGGCTTGAGGCCGAGCAGCATCGCCGCATCGAACACGCCGAGTCCGCCTGGCACGTTGGCCGCCAGCCCCGCCGAATACGAGCTGAGATACACGCCGAGGAACCGCAGAAACGTCAGGTTCGGGGCGTCCGGCAGCAGCTGGTACATGATCGCCGCCGTCACCGCGACGTCGACAGTCGCCAGCGCGACCTGCACGAATGCCATCTTCCAGTGCGGCAGCTCGATCTCGACCCCGAACACCGTGAACTTGCCGACAAACCGCGACAGGCTGATGTAGCCCACCACGATGGCCCACATGGTCGCGCCGATGGCGTACATGCCCCAATGCGGGATCAGCGTTCCCAGGAACGGCACCGCCTCCGGCTCGAGGAACAGGATGCACCCGCCGAGCACCATCCCGCCCAACCCGAACGTCAGGCTGCAGAACGCGATGACCTTGGCGATCTGGACCGGCGACAGCCCCCAATGCGCATATAATCGGTAACGCACCGCCGCGCCCGATACCGCCGCAAAGCCGAGATTGTGCGACAGCGCATACGCACAGAACGACGCAAACGCGACCCGGCGGTAACTCACCTTATTACCGGCGAACATCGTCCCCAGCCGGTCGTAGAACGTCAGCACCCCATACGACAGCACCGTCCAGATGAACGACACCACGAGCGCGCGCGGCGGGATTTCCGCCAGCGCCGCCCGGATATCGGCGATCTTAAGATGGTGAAATTCGTTCCAGACCACATAGATCGCGCCACCGAGCAGCAGTATGCCCAACAGCGCCGGCAACGTCCGCGCGAGCTTCTTCAGCAACGGCAACACTAGGCAGCGTCCGTCGAAGAATGGCTGGCGGCGAGTGTCGTCTTGATCAGCGCCACGGTTTCCTCGATCCCATACAGCGCGACGAAGCCGCCGAATCGCGGCCCCTCCGCCTGCCCGAGCAACACCTGATACAGGCATCCGAACCAGGCCTTCAGGTCCGGGAACGGGTATCGCTTCCCGACCTCGTACACGGCATTCTGGATTGCTTCCGCGTCCGACCCGGGCGGCAACGCAGCCAGCACCCCGGCCAGGTCCGCCAGCGCCTCGCGCTCCATGTCGCTCGGCGGCCGAAACTGCTTCTGCGGCCGCACCACGTCGCGGTAGTAGGCGATGGCACGGTCGACCATGCCGTCCACGAACGCGCTGTTCCCAGGCGCCGCTTCCGGGCTGTAGCGCCGCAGGAAGCCCCACAGCATGTCCGGCGTCTCGGCGTTCACCACGCTGGCCAGGTTCAGCAGCATGGAGAACGGCACCGGACTGCGGAAGTCCTGGTTGCGCCCGCCGATGATGTGCCAGGCCGGATTGACGTATTTGGCCTCGTCCAGCTGCCCGTCGAGCTTGGCGGCATTGGCGATGAACTCGTCGACCGCGCGCGGGATGACGTCGAAGAACAGTCGCTTCGCCCGCTGCGGTGAGTTGTACATGTACTGGGACAGGCTTTCCGCCGGCGCATATTCGAGCCATTGCTCGACCGACAGCCCGTTGCCCTTGCTCTTGCTGATCTTCTGGCTGTTCTCGTCCAGGAACAGCTCATAGGTGTAGCCGACCGGCGGCGGCGCCCCGAGCGCCCGGCATACCTTGCCCGACAGCTTGACGCTGTCGATCAGATCCTTGCCGGACATCTCGTAATCGACGCCGAGCGCGAACCAGCGCATCGCCCAGTCGGCTTTCCATTGCAGCTTGCAGGCGCCGCCGCGGATCGCCGTCTCGAACCGCTCTCCGCTCGCCGGGTCGGTCCACATCAGGGTGCCGGCCGCGATATCGACGCGGTCGATCTTGACCTGCATGACCTCGCCGCTGCGCGGATGCAGCGGCAGGAACGGTGAATATGTCGCCCGCCGCTCCGCGCCCAGCGTGGGAGCGACGATCGCCACGATCTCGTCATGCACTTCGGCCGCCCGCATCAGAGCGTCATCAAAGCGCCCGCTGCGGTAATATTCCGTGCTCGACGCGAACTCGTAATCGAAGCCGAAGCCGTCGAGGAAGGTGCGCAGCCGCGCATTGTTGTGCGCCCCAAAGCTTGCGTGCGTCCCGAACGGGTCCGGCACCTTGGATAGCGGCTGGTTCAGGAACCCGGCCAGCATCTCCCGGTTCGGCACGTTGTCCGGAACCTTGCGCAAACCGTCCATATCGTCGCTGAACGCCAGCAAGCGTGTGGGTTTGCCCGTCAACGTCGTATAGGCATGACGAACCCAGTTGGTCCGCGCGACTTCGCCGAAGGTTCCGATGTGCGGCAGCCCGGACGGGCCATAGCCGGTTTCGAACAGGGCCAGTTCCTTGCCGCTGGCGGCTACGTGCGCTGCGATGCGCGCTGCCTCGTCGAACGGCCAAGCCTTCGGCAGCGGCAAGCCGCCTAGCGTCAATTTAGTGTCAGACATCATTCCCAAGCTTAGGTCTCAAGCCGTCCCGGTCAATCGTCCAGACCACGTGTTCCCCACTTAGCCCACTCGACCCTTGCATGATACAGCATCAAAATGCCGCCGCCCGCTTCGAGTCTGCTTCCGCAGGCGCCCGCCATCGTCGCGGGACACGGCCGAGCCGCTTTGCTCAGCGCCGACGGTGAATTGCTCACCCTGTCCAACCCCGCCGCCGCCCGGCAGCTCGACGCCAACGACCCGCCGCTCGTCGTCCATGCCCCCGCCACGCTGCGGCGGCTCGGCGCCTCGCCCATGCCATGCCTGGACCTGCTGCAACTCTTCGCCTTCGTCATGCCCGCCCGCACCGCGCCGCCGACACCCGCCGGCCTGGCCGCCGCGCTCGACCTACGCATCCCTCGGTCCGTCGAAGACGCCGCTGCCCTGCTGCCCGACATTGCGGAAGCTCTCCTCCGCCGCCTCGAAGCCGCTGCGGACGTCCCGCTCAACAAGGATGCGCCGGCACTGGCCGCCTCCATGGGCAAAGCCGGCTGGGCCTGGGCGCCTTACGTTCTCACCGCCCTCGGCACTCCGGCCGCAAAACCCGCGCTCGACTCCTTCCGCGTCTGGACCCGTCTGCCCGAGTGGGAGGAGGAGCCGCCGCCGCCGCCGCCCGCCAGCCACCCCGTCCTGCCTGCCGAAGCGCGTGCCCGCCTGGCTCGCATCCTCGGCCCTGGCGCCGAACAGCGACCTGGCCAAGCCGACTACGCCAGCGCCGTCGCCGAAGCCTTCGCCCCCCGCGAAGTGCCCGGCGACCCGGCCGTCGTCCTGGCCGAAGCCGGCACCGGTACCGGCAAGACCCTCGGCTACATCGCCCCCGCCAGCCTGTGGGCCGAGCGCAACGGCGGCAGCGTCTGGCTGAGCACCTACACGCGGCACCTGCAACGCCAGATCGACGCCGAGCTTGCCCGTCTGTTCCCGACGCTGTCCGAGCGCCGCCGCCGGGTCGTGGTACGTAAGGGGCGGGAGAACTACCTGTGCCTGCTCAACTACCAGGAACAGCTTTCTTCGCCCGGCACCGACACCACGGTTCCTCTCGGCCTGATCGCCCGCTGGGCCCTCGCTACCGTCGACGGTGACGTCGCCGGCGGCGACCTGCCCGGCTGGTTCACCGAACTCTTCGGCGCCGGCCTCCTGCCCGCCATCGCCGACCGCCGCGGCGAGTGCATCCACGGCGCCTGCCAGCATTACCGGACCTGCTTCGTCGAACACACGATCCGCCGCGCCCGCACCGCGGACCTTGTCGTCGCCAATCATGCCCTTGTCATGGCCCAGGCCGCCTGGGGCGGCATCGACGACAACCTCGTCCCCAGCCGCTACGTGTTCGACGAAGGGCATCACGTCTTCGATGCCGCCGACGGCGCGTTCGCCGCCTCGCTCACCGGGATGGAGGGCGCCGAGCTGCGCCGCTGGCTGCTCGGTGCGGAAGGCGGCCGCTCGCGCGCCCGCGGCCTGCGCCGTCGCCTCGACGATCTGCTCGCCCTCTACCCCGTCATCCAGCCATCCCTCGACGCTGCCCTGCAGGCCGCCCGTATGCTTCCCGGCATCGGCTGGGCCTCCCGCCTGCTCGATACGGAGGAGGTTGGCCCGTTCGAGACCATGCTTCGCCTGATCCGCACCCAGGCCCTCGCCCGCTGCGCCGACGATTCCGGCAGCGCGATCGGCGACCTGGAATGCGACCTGTATCCGCTCGCGCCGGACCTTCCGGAGGCTGCCGAAACGCTGCAACGCGCCCTGCATCGCATCGCGGAGCCGTTGACCAACCTCATTCAACACCTGCGCGACCTGCTCGAAACCGAAGCCGACTCGCTCGATGCCGCGCAGCGTCAGCGGATTGAATCTGCCATCCGCTCCGTACAACGCCGCGCCCAGATCCGCCTGGTGTCATGGGAAGCCATGCTGCAGACCATGCGAGACCCGGCTCCCGAGCCCGGCACCCGTCCGCAATACGTCCATACGCTTGAACTAGAGCGGCGCGGCGGTGCCGACCGCGACGCCGGGCTGCACCGGCACTGGCTCGACCCCAGCATCCCGTTCGCCGCCGCTCTCGCCGCGCCGGCACATGGCCTGCTCATCACCTCCGCCACCTTGCGTGACACCGGGGCCGAGGACGCCGAGGCTTCCTGGGCGGAAGCCGAGGCCCGCGTCGGCGCCGCGCACCTGCCCTCGCCCGCGCTTCGCGTCTCCGTCGCCAGTCCGTTCGACTACGCCGCCCAGACTCGCGCTTTCGTGGTCACCGATGTCGGCGCCGAGATGGAAGCCCTCGCCGGCGCCTACCGCGCGTTGTTCACCGCGTCCGGCGGCGGCGGGCTCGGCCTGTTCACGGCCATCTCCCGCCTCAAGGCCGTCCACTCCCGCATCGCCGAGCCGCTCGAGGCCGCCGGCATCTCCCTGCTCGCCCAACACGTGGACGCGATGGACAACGCCACCCTTGTCGACGTCTTCCGCGCCGAGATGGATTCCTGCCTGCTTGGCACCGATGCGATGCGCGACGGCGTCGACGTGCCCGGCCGGGCGCTGCGCCTGGTCGTGTTCGAGCGGGTGCCTTGGCCGCGCCCCGACATCCTGCACCGCGAGCGCCGCATCCATCTCTCTGGCGGACGACCGAAGGATTACGATGACGGCAAGGCTCGCCTCCGCCTGCGCCAAGCCTTTGGCCGCCTAGTCCGCACCGAAACCGACCGCGGCGTGTTCGTTCTGCTCGACCGTCGCACTCCCGGCCGCCTACTTTCCGCGTTCCCGCCGGGCGTCGAGGTTCGCCGGGTCGGCCTGGCCGATGCGGTCGCCGAGACCCGCGCCTTCCTTAACCACCCCGAACCCGGCTAATAAGCCCGCATGCCCCAATCGAAGACCAAGCCGAAGCCGCCCTCCGCCGCCACCCGCAGCTCGCTCACCGCCGAAGAGGCGCTCGTCTGCACCATGGTTCTGGTCGCGGCGGCCGACGGCGCCATCACCGACCGCGAGATCGGCGTGATGTCCGGTATCGTGCAAACCATGCCGGCCTTTTTCGAGTTCAGCTCCGAAGACCTCGACACGGCCACCGAGGCCGCCGTCACACTGCTGGGCGAAGACGAAGGCCTGTCGCATGCCGGTCAACTGATCCGCGATGCCCTCGAACCCCGCTTGCGCGAAACGGCCTATGCGCTGGCCTGCGACATCGTCGCCGCCGATAAGGGCGCCAATCAGCCGGTGCTGCGCATGCTCGAACTGGTCAACAGCGAGCTTCGGCTCGACCCGCTCGTCTCCGCCGCCATCGAACGCGCCGCCCGCGCCCGCCATCAGCGGATGCGGCCGGCGACCGAACCGAAAGCCTGAACAAGCGTTGTTGAACGCCGCCCGTGTCGAAGGAATCAAGCGATGAGCGATAACGTCGAGAACAACCAACAGCCTGCCCTCAGCGACGAGGTCCAGGAAATCCAGGCGAACTTTCCCAACGACGCAACGCTGCAGGATGCCATCGGCAAGCTCGAGC
>JBPBQE010000048.1:0-13114 GCA_050954595.1 Janthinobacterium lividum
CATCCCCGGCGTCGCCAGCACATGCGTGGCATCGACCGTCACGCCCTGCGACTTATGGATCGTCGCCGCATAGCCGTGGTCGATATGCGCATAGTCCCTGGTCTCGAACGCGACCTGGCGCCCATCATCCAGCCGTACGCCGATACGCTCGGGCGCAACCTGCTCGATCGTGCCCAGCGACCCGTTCTTGACCCCTAGGCCGCGCTCGTTGCGCAGGAACATCAGCCGATCGCCGGTCGCAAACTGTCGCGCGCCCCGCTCCGCCTGGACACCCACATCCTCACCGAGATCACCAGTCGCACGCAGCCGCTCTCTCGCCTCCTCGTTCAGCGCGCGGACCTCGGCGTTGGTGTGCGTGAGGATAATCCGGCTCTTGGTCGGTTCGGCTAGGCGCTGCGCATCCCAACGGTCGACGAGACCGGCCCGCGCCGCCTCGCGCGTCTCATCCACGTGGACCATGTCGCTCCGGGCATAGGCCTGCACGGCCTCGTCCGTCCGGCCCGTCGCCAGCGCCTTAGTGGCATCCTGCTGCCACGCCTCGCGCTGCCGGCGGATCTCGGTGATCTCGACGACACCGTGCTGCTCGGCAAGCGACCGGAAGGCGGCGCCCGCCTCGATCGCCTGCAGCTGCTCAGGGTCGCCGACCAGCACCACCTTGGCGCCCGCATCGGACGCGGCCGACAGCACCCGCTCCATCTGGCGCGTGCCGATCATGCCGGCCTCGTCGATCACCAGCACATCGCCGGAGGTCAGCAGCTCGCGCCCCTTTCCCCACTGATATTCGAGGCTCGCGATCGTCCGCGACGTGATCCCCGACCCCCCTTCCAGGCTCTCGGCCGCGATCCCCGACAGCGCGGCACCGCGCACGGTAAAACCTGACCGCTCCCACTCGTCGCGCGCAACGCCCAACATGGCGGATTTTCCGGTGCCAGCGTAACCCACAACTAGCGACAGATCGCAGCCGTGCACTACATGGTCTAACGCAGCCTGCTGGTCCTTACCGAGCACCAGACCGTTACTCCTGGCGGCGGCGGTATGCCTCCCAACATCCCGGCCGTTCGCCGCCAGGAGACCATGATCCCACCGATTGCCGAGCTGGTCCCCTGCCCTTTCAAGCCGCTGCTCGACCGCGATCATCTCGCGCGACGTGAAGCGCTTCTGCCCCTTCCCGTCCTGTCCCAACGCGATCAACTCGGGCGACGCCTTCGCTGCCGCCATCACCTGCTCGTACTGATCCTTGCCGTCCGAATGCCGAAAGGCGAACACGGCGAGGTCGCGGTTGGTGAACGTCGCCTGGGTGCGCGTGATCGCGTCCAGCGCTACTTTCGGATCGGCGATGATGCGCGCGCCATTCTCACGCGCGATCCGGTCGTGATCCTCGATCCGCTCGGCTTCCAGCCCCTGCTCCGGACGCCGCGATGCCGCTGGTCCGATCTTGTGCTGCGGCTCTAGTTCGATGCCCTGCTCGGCATAGGAGCGATGGTCGATCCGCGCGTCGATCCCAAGCTCCGCCAGTCGCTCGTTGACATGCGCGCTCCACGCTTCCCGCCAGTCCTGCAACTGTTCGGTACGATTCCAGTCACGCTGCTTCTTGCCGAACCCGTCCGGTCCCACCTCGCGCATTGCCAGCATGACATGCGCGTGCGGCTTCGGACTGCCATCCTCCGCGCGGTCCCAATGCACATTGAGGTCCGCGACCATTCCGCGATCGACGAACTCGCGCTTCACGAAATCGCGGGCTAGCGACACGCCCTGTTCGCGGTTCATCTCACGCGGGATCGAGAACTCGACCTCACGGGCAAGCTGCGCATCCTTGCGCTTCTCGCCCGCCTCGACTTCGTTCCAGAGCGTAGCGCGATCGTTTAAACGCCCCGGTGCGCCCTCGGGCAACATGATCTCCGAGTGGATCACATCCGCCTTGTTCGAGAAATTATGGTGTCGCTCCAGCCGCTCGTCGAACAGCTCGCTTGCCGACCGGTAGGCGGCAGACGCGATGGCGCTGGAGCCTCTGGCTCGGCTGATGACCTTGGCGGAGAAGTGGTAGATCGCCATCGCACCACGAATATGCCATCCTTAGCGCACGTCGGCAACGACGTATAAGCGCGCACTCACACTCTCTGCCGTTCGTCGTGACTGACCGTGCGGTTTTCCCGATAAGTTGCTTTGCCCAACGCAATTCCGCGTGGCATCCTGCTCCGATGGTGCCGGGAGACGATGATGCGGAAGGTACGAGATTATGACGCTGAGCTGAGAGCCTTGAACGACAAGGCTCGCGCTCTGAAGGTTAAGCGAGTTGAACAGCTCGGTCTTCTTGTCACCGCGACCGGCGCCGATGCACTCGATGCGGAAACCCTCGCCGGTGTTCTGCTCGATGCGATCGGCTCGAAGGACGCGAGCGCGAAGGAGGCATTGCGTGCGAAGGGCGCTGCCTTCTTTCAGCGGCGCGGGCGTAAAGGTGGCGGGACTGCTGCAACAGGTGGATCGGGCGCTCAGGCTGAACCGGGCAGCGACGCTGCGGGCGGAAGCAGCGGTTCGGCGAACGGATAGCAGGAGCTGGCTCGTGCAACGCCGCGAGCGCACCCGCCACCTGATCGAACTAGGAGGGCTTGTTCAAAAAGCCGGCCTGGTCGACCTCGCCGACGATGATCGTGCAACCATCTACGGCGCGCTGCTGGAGCTGGTCACGCGGGCACGAACCGACGATGTCGGTGACAGGCTCGCGCTCTGGAAGCGACGGGGCAAACGTGCCTTCGACGCGGAAATGGTTTTACCAAACGACGAGATCTAGCGGCGGAGCTACCGATCATGACTGGCCATAAGGGTTGGCCCGTCGCGCGGCTTCGTTGATGGTTTTGCGAACGGCAGTGTCCTGCGCTTGGCGTGCCATCTCTTCCCACCGTTCTGCCGATTGCTCATGCTGGCTGCGCCGCCTCGGCAATGACTCACTCGCTGCCGCTGCCCGCGCGGCAATCGCCATTTCGTGATACTCTTCCGCACCCATCTGCTGTGTCCTCTCGATCTTGGTCTCAGGCCACGCCCTGGGCTCGTTTCCCGCAGCGATCGACCGTAGCGCTCGGCGCTTCCGATTTGACGTGAAGCTAAAAAACGTTTCACCACCTGAGCGCATCGAAGGTGAGCGCCTCGATCGCGACGATGCTGAGCAGGATGTTGCGGACACGAAGCTGCCGGCGAAAGCCCGCCCACGGATCTTCGATGCGGCTTCCCGGACCTTCCATCCGCTCGCTGCTGTCAGCCTGGTGCATCCTACGCGCTCCCTCTGCTTGGGCTTCTGCCGGATCGTTAAACCAGCCCGAGCTGCACACGCCGGCCGACTACGGCCGCGGCGCGTTGCAGCGTCTCGATCGTCACATTGCCGTCGTTCGGGTCGAGCACGCGGTCGACTTGCGTCCGGCTGGTGTGCATCATCGTCGCGAGCCGGCTCTTGCTGAGCTTGCGTTCCTTCATCGCCTCGGCGAGCTGCCAGGCGATGACCTCCTTGATCGCCCGAGCCTGAAACTCGGCGAGGTCGCCCTGCCCTCCCAGAAAACTGTCGAGCGTGTCGCCGCGATGCTTGGTGTCAGCCATTGTCGATCTCCTTCCGACGCTTGCGGCACCTCTGGCTCATCACGGCCGGACCCGTACTATATATGGTGCAGCGTCAATCCAGAACTGGAAACTGGGGAAACGAGCAGCACATGCCGACCGGCCAGGAACAGCGCTACAGGCAACCTGACGCGGAAGCGCAGCGAAGGGGCGCACACTGGCCGTCTGGACGCCTGGGAAGGCTCCTGTGGGCGCTACGAGGCCTTTGGGCGCCAACATCGCCCCGACTCCTTACTCGCCGAGCCTGCGGCCGGCAGGCCGCCTTTGTGACGGCGTTAGCCGGCACGAAACCTAAGCGTATCGGCCGAAGGCCGATTCCGCATACCCTTCTCACCTATCCGCTAGGTGTGTCGTCGGATTAAGTGATTCTGTTAAATAGGAATCTTTAAGAAGGTTAAGCTCGAAAAACGCGATGATTCCTGCCGCAAAATCAGGGGTCTAGCGAAAGGCCCGGTGGGTGATACCCCGTGATTCGGTGGGTGATACCCCGATAGTAGGGTGGGTGAAACCCCGAACCGAAAGTGGGTGAAACCCCGACTCCCAGAGGCCGCAAAGGATCTGTACGAGCAAGTTATCCACAGGCTGGGCGCCTTCGTAGCCCTGTCCGGATCGCAGCCAAGTCCACGCGATCAACCGCCCGGTGGGTGAAATCCCGATAAATTGGGGTTCTGGTGGGTGAAACCCCGATAGTCAGCGCCGGCCCGCGAGCCGGTCCATGCGGGCGTCCACCTCATCGGCATGGCGGCGATCGACATCGAGCCGGGCGCGACGCTCCTCCTCGGCTTGCGTCGCCTCGGACAGGGCCAGCGCCTCGGCCTCGCCGCGCAGTCTGAACAGCACAGCGGGGCTTTTGTCGGTCGTCTCGGCCGTTTCCATCGCATAGTCGGGAAGATGATCGGCCTCGATCACCCGCCGGAGCATCCGGTTGAACTCCTTGGGCTGGGCGTCACTGCCCGTCTTGTCGCGGAGCACCTCGACGCGACATAGCCACCCACCGCGCTGCGATCCGACATGCTTGCGGGCAATCCGGTACAACGCCCGCTCCAGCCCGCCGGACAGCAGGAAATAGTCCGGGTGCATGGTAAGCAACGCCTTCTCGTTGACGATCCCTTCATACACCCAATCCGACAGGGTCAGCGTCATGCCGCGCGGTTGCTCGGTCTCCGCATCGGTGTCGAAGGTCCAGCTATCGAGCCAGTTGAAGCCGGCCTTCTGCCGGCGCTTCGTCGCCCGGATCGAGGTCGTAATGGACGTGGTCTGGAGCCGGAGCAGCGCGGCTTGCAGCTCCTGATAGTCCCTGCCCCCGGTGCTGCGCTTGATCGCGCGCAGGAGATCGTAGGGCGTCGTCGTCAGCGTACGCGGCAGATCGTTCAGGCCCTGCTGCTTCATCCGGTTGAGCGTGGAAGCCGCCCATATCAGGATATCGGCGTCCCATATCGTCGCCATGCCGTAGTCGGGGATCGCCTGCACGCGCACCCACGCCTCGCCGTCCGGGCTGCGATACTCGATCGGTTTGAGCCGCTTGCGTTTCTGGAGCGAGAAAAACGGCCGCTCCATGACCTCCCGCTGGTCGCGGAGCGGAAGGTCGCCCAGCGCCGGGATGAACAGGTCGAACTCGGGGCTCGGATCGCGCCGCTTGTTCATGGCGCGAACCTGGTATGACCTCGCGTGACGAGATACTGGCGGAGCAAGCGTTCGGTGACGACGGTGAGCGGCTCCCCGCCCTCCTCCACGCTGAGCTGTCGAAGCGCGCGGTGCATGTCCTCGGGGATATGAATCAGCACCGGTTTCTTCCCCGGATGACTGCTGCGGCGCGCCATCGGTGCCAGAGCCTGTGTCGCTGTGTCGGCCGAGCGCGGCGATCGGCGCGGCACAACAGCCGGCTGCGGCTCCGCAACGGGCTGGGCGACCGGCGCCGGTGCCGGTGCCGGTGCCGGTGCTTCGGGCTCGTCATCGAAGATGCCGGCGAGCGCGGAAGGCTTCTTCGCCATTATGCCGCCTCGCTTACGGGCTTAGTCGTATAACCGCTTAGTCGCTTAGCCTCGGCATAGGCGGCGCGCAGCTCGGCCGCGGCCTTGCTGTCGGGCTCCATCTCGACCGCAGTCCGTCCAAGCGGCGTCGCCTTGTAGAAGTCCTTACGGAAGTGAAGACGGCTGTCGAACATCGTCACGCCCTTGGCCACAAAGCCGGCATGGGCCTCCTGCCCCTCCCCGCCCTGGTGCGGAACTTGGGTCAGCATGACGGCAAACGGCGTGCCGGCCTGCTGTACCTGTTTGACGGTCTGCAACACCGAATGAACGTCCAGCCCGCGCGGCGCGACCGGGATGATCACGAAATCCGCCTGCTCGGCCGCAAGCATGGCGATATCCTTGGAGTTTGCCGGCGTGTCGATGATGATCAGGTCGATCTTACCGCTGTTCCGCCCGCGTGAGACGTGGAGGGGCAGGCCGGCGACGCTGCTGTCCTTCACCGTCACGTCGTCGTCGTCGCGGCGCTCCGACCAGTAGAGCGCCGACCCCTGCCGATCGTCGGCATCGAGGATGACGACCGACGCCCCCTCTCGTACAGCCTCAACGGCGAATCCGGTGGAAAGGGTGGTCTTGGACTGCCCCCCCTTCTGCGCGATGACGGCCCATACCTGCATAGCTCATACTCCTACTAAGCGGCTAAGCGACTTATGCCGCTTAGCCGCTTAGTCGTAAAGAACATAAGTCGCTTAGTCGTCGCCTGCGTCGCCACCGTTCAGCGGATCATGTTGCATCAGCCCATGCCCCTCGATCGGACAGACGGGTTCGCCTCCGGTCTCCAGCCACTTGCGCGCGGTCCGGACGGTATAGCCGCATGCCTCGCACTCGCATTTGAGCATCTGCGTCGCTTGCTTCGTGGGTCGGGTGGTCTTGCCATCGGTATCAAGCCGGGCATGGGGCAGGGGCCCGCTGCCGCAAGGATCAGAGGCATGCACCAGGTCCGGACGGATGAACGCCCGCGCGAGCGATCGTCACCTAAAGGGGCGAGACGCCGGCAGGGCGGCTCGATCGGAGCGCAGCGGAAACAGAGCGCGGCCCGCACGGGCGCGGCCGTCACCAAGAGCCAATTGAAAGGGGTCGGACTAGG
Source organism: Janthinobacterium lividum (assembly GCA_050954595.1). GTDB lineage: Bacteria > Pseudomonadota > Alphaproteobacteria > Acetobacterales > Acetobacteraceae > JAVVHH01. The sequence continues at coordinate 6,718 of JBPBQE010000048.1, forward strand.
TGCTACACATTGGCCATGCCGGACCAAGCACAACCTAGAACCTTCAAGACGGCCTGGTTCTCCAAGGCAGCGCGCAAGGCGCTTATCGCCGACAAGGCGCTATGCGACGCGATCGAACAAGTGCGGAAAGGACAGTGCGACGATCTTGGGGGTGGGGTATTCAAGAAGCGGCTCGACAAGAACCGCCAACGCAGCATCATCCTCGCCAAGGGCAAACGCTGTTGGTCTATACCTACCTGTTCGCCAAGAAGGATCGCGACATATCACCGATGCCGAGCTGAGCGGCTTTCGTGATCTGGCCGATCTCTACGATCAAAAGACTTATGCGGAGATCGCGCTGGAACTGAAGGCCAAGGAACTAACGGAGATTTGCCATGTCGACGAAGCCTAAGTTCAAGAGCGACGCCTTCGAGGCGATCCACAGCAGCGCGTCCGGCATGTTGCGGGCGGGCACGATCAGCAAGGCGACAATGCGGCACTTCGATGAAACGTGCCTAAGCGTCCCGGCCGCGTTCGCGCCGGCCGAAATCAAGCAGCTTCGCGAGCGCCACCATGTCAGCCAGCCGGTGTTCGCGCGCTACCTCAACACCAGCGAAAGCACGGTCGAAAAATGGGAGGCAGGCACCAAGAAGCCCAGCGGCCTGGCGCTGAAGCTGCTCACGGTGGTCCAGAAGCACGGGCTGGAAGTGCTCGCCTGACGCCATGCAAAGCCGCATCGGACCGGCCGCTTATTTGCTTAGTCGGTTAGTCGGTTAGTCGGTTAGTCGAGCTGATCGAACAGCGGAGGGGTGTTCGCGACCTGGAGCGTGTGCGCAGCGGACGCCCGCGTCTGATCGGTCCATCCCCGACGTTAATTTTTGGCCTCAGTGCTGCTTACGAGGAGAGGTGGCCCTAAACGAACTTACACATCCGGCTCGTCGGAGATCGCATCAACGACACAGTCTGAGGGTAAAGCTGCTTATAATCCCGCGAGTGTGTCGACAAACAGGTCAGACCGTCCGAAAACCCCGCAAGGGATTCCAGCGCGACAGTCTGATCGATATGATCCGGCATGGGGTACATCGAAGGGCATTGGCGCGATCAGATGCCGCTGCCGGCTTGTTCGGGCGGGAGCTGGTGGCGGTGGACGGCACGCGCCTCAGGGCGGTGAACAGCCGTCGGCGCAACTTCACTCAGCAGAAGCTGGCCGGGTGGATCAAGCTCGCGGACGAGCGGATCGAGGAGTATCTGGCGCGCCTCGATCGCGCAGATCAGGCCGAGACCGAAGCCGAGGGCGCTGCGGCGAGCGCGGCCGTGCTGACAGCCAAGATCGCACGGATGCGCGAGCGCCGGCGGCGGCATACCGCGATGCTGGTCGCCAGCGGCGAGAGCCAGAAGTCGCTGACCGACCCCGATGCGCGCGGCATAGCGATGCACCCCAAGGTCGGCGTCGGCTACAATGCGCAGGTCGCCGTCGATGCCCGGCACAAGCTGATCGTGGAACAGCACGTCACCAACGCCGGCAGCGACCTTGGATTGCTGGCGCAGACCGCCGACGCCGCACGCGAGCTGCTGGGCGTCGAACGGATCGCCGCGGTTGCCGACAAGGGCTACTACAAGGGCGAGGATATCGCCGCCTGCGAGACGGTGGGCGTGATCCCCTATGTTGCCCGTCCTGAGCGCGGCCCCGCCATCGACGAGGGCTACTTCGCCAAAAGCGCCTTCCGCTACGACGCGGAACAGAACTGCTATACCTGCCCTGCCAGACAGCGTCTCGATCCCTTCAACCGCTCGGACAAGAACGGGCATCGCACCATCCGCTACGGCAACCGGCCAGCTTGCCGAGACTGCGCGCTCAAGCCACAATGCACGTCCAGTGGTGCGCGGACCATCGAGCGTTGGGAAGGCGAGGCGGTACTAGACCGCATGGCCGAACGGCTTGCCGCCCGCCCGGACATCCTCGACCCTCGGCGCGAGACGGTCGAGCATCCCTTCGGCTCGATCAAGCAGTGGATGAACCAGGGCGCGTTCCTGATGCGGGGGCTCGCGAGCGTGAATGCCGAGTTCAGCCTCACCGCGCTCGCCCACAATCTCAGGCGGACTATCAACATCCTCGGTATCCCCGCCATCCTCCGGGCCATCCACGCCTGAAAGAACGCATCTGACCGCGCTACCCCCCACACATCACGGTTTCTAGCAGCCGATATGCCGACTTTGGGGTCTGGTGGCGCGTATCGGACCGAAAGACCGCCCGATCCATGTTGATCAAGCCGTTCAACCGCCGTCGCACCTCGTGCGGACCGTTTTCGGACGGTCTGAGGTGTTGTTCGTTATCGTTTCCGCTTGCGCTCATCCGTTCGCAGGTGCAGCATTATGAGGCCTTTCAGGCATCCTCTCCTAAACTTTGGGCTGGCATTCGTGCCGGCCCTTTTTTTGATGCTATCCGCTTTCGCCAATGCTCGCTGTTCCCGAGCTGCAAGGGGATCGGAATTGCGGACGGTCGGGAATCGCCCAGAACTGGCCGCCCATGTCCGAGCCAAGGGGCACGCTTATCGAAGCGCGGTTCTCGTCCTTCAGAGGGGTCTGACGAACTTCATGGACTAGGAAGAACGAAGCCTGCCCTTGTACGCTTAAGTGAGCTGCCGCTAAGGCTGGCAGAAGCTTCTGCATCGTTTGGGTAACACAGCCAAGACTTTTTCCCGAGGCGCTTGGCGTCGTAAAGCGCGCGATCCGCATCGGCGATGCATGTCTCCCTATCAGACCCTGCCGTTGCTCCGAGGGTACAGGTCGCGGGTGGATTCACGTTGGCCAGCGCCTCGGTAATGCGCTGATGGATGTTGCGACATTTGCGTTCCCCGGCGCTAGCGTCTCGTACCGCGAGGCAGAAAGCGAACTCATCGCCACCTAGTCGACCGACGGCATCGTAAGGCCGCGTTACTGTGGCAAGCGCCGTTGCTAACGTCCGCAAGACCCGGTCGCCTGCTTCATGTCCGTGATTGTCGTTAATCCGCTTGAAGTCGTCGATATCGATTACGCCGTAGAGTAGACGGCGGTTGTCTCGATCGGCAGCGAGCGCCAACCGTGCGCTGTCGATGTTAAAACCACGCCGGTTGCTAATGCCAGTCAGTGGATCGATACGGGCGTCGGTCCGCTCACGATCAAAGGCGCGTCGAAAGGCGCTAACGAACAGAACTATCAGACCTACCGCCATAAGGCGCATGGCGCTGTTCCAGGCGGCGATCAACGGAGGGATGGCAGTGACCTGCGCCGAGAGCCCGTCACCGAAACCGTTGATAAGCACGGTCGCCATTGCTGCCGCTGCACCTGTCATCAATCCAACCGCTCGTCCAAAGCGCCACGTCGTGAAGCATAGCGGGATCATGTAGAGGGTATTGAGCGATACCAAACGACCGGTTGCGGCATCCAAAAGCACGACAGTGCCCCATGCCAATGCAAGAACTGCCGCCGCTGAAGGCGCGCTCATATCTGCCGTCCGGCTCAGGGCGCGTTCTATTGGACTACGCCTAGAGATCGTGTCTGGCTTCTGCACTCGTTGGTTCATCAGCCAAAGAGTATCATCAGTACCTTAAGAAGGTATGCCGCCTCACGCCGCGATCCCCGCGCAATCTTCGCCGATGTATGTGCATCCCCCGTAGCATCGATCCCGCTGCGGCAAAACCCGCCTGTGGTGCTTGAAATGGTGGGAAGTGGTCGTTGGCTACGAGGCGCTAGTTCAAGCAAGATAGCCGGATCAATCAGTTTTCCCAGCTCGTGCTGCCAATGCCGGATGGCTGTCTCCCCTTGCCAAACCTTTATGTTTCATAGTGGTCCCCGTAAACTGCGAATTCGGAGCCAGCATCGGTCCCGTGCGGCGTACTGGTATCCATCTGCTCAGAAAGTGACGGGAGGACGTGGTCGCTTGCTCCTCATCTCGCGAACGAGCGCAAACTTGAACATTTCGTAGCCGATCTCCACGCGGTAGCGTTCGACGTCGCGGAAGCCAGCGCGGACACCGCGCTTCGAAGGATCGCATTGCCGGGATTGAGCACGTCTATGCTGCCGTCCGCGCGGCCGTGCGCGGTGCTCCACGTCGCGGGTATCGGCCTCGCTAATAGTGTCCGGAGGAGCGCAATTTCGCCACGCGGCGGCGACCGCTGCGGAGGGACTGTCCGGCAGGTCAGGCGCTGATCATTGTGCGGGACAGTTTCGCCGACCTCAGCGGTCAGTCGTGCCCCCTCCGCTCGCGGATCGTGGCTGCGATCCGGGCAAGAAGCTCGGTTAGTAAATCACTTCCGCCAACTCCGAATGATTCGACAATGCGGGCGGATTCTTCCCATGGGTCGCGTGTTGGGTTTTCCATTGGGTAAGCAACGCGCGGCTTGCCGCCGCCGTGCCATATTTAATATCGATGCGCGTTGCGAATAACTGACCGGCAATTAGCGGCCAGACATTGCCATCCCCGCCATCTCGGACCACCGCGATAGTGGCAATAGACATGCCGAGGCGCTGACAGCAGATCGAATGGTTCGCGTTGATCAGTGGCCGGCGAGGAGAGACGCAACGCCGGCGGTGATATTCGCCGCCGCCTGCGCTGCAGTGGCTAGTGCCGCCGCCGCCGCCGCCTGTGCAGCCTGTACAGCGCTTTTTGCCGAGGCGTTGGCTACTGCCTGCGCAGATGCGTGCGCCGCGCCGTCAACGGTTGCTTTTGCGGCCGCAGCTGCTTGAGCCGTAGCGGCCTGCGCCGCTGCCTGAGCGGCAGCCTGTGAAGCCGCCGTTTGAGCGGCCTGTTTGGCGGCTGCCTGTGCCGCCGCCTGAGCGGCGACCAGCTGTTGAGCAAGCAAGTCCGCGGTCGCCTTTGCCTGTGCCGCCGCGGCCTGAGCAGCGGCCGCCTCCGCTACGGTCTGCGCGGACTGTTGAGCCGCTGTTGGCGCCGCGGCCTGCGCAGCAGTCTGAGCTGCAGAAGTTTGTTGGGCGGTCTGTGCAGCCGCGGTCTGCTGGGCCGCTTGAGAAGACGCGGCCTGCTGGGCAGCCGTCTGAGATGCAGCGGCCTGTGTGGCCTGTTGAGCAGCTAATTGCGCTGCCATTTGCTGAGCCGCTGCGGTCGGCGCTGAAGGAGCCTGCTGGGCAGCTTGAGCAGCTGCTGCTTGCTGAGCAGCAGGTAGCGCGGTAGCGTTTTGGGCCGCAACTTGAGCCGCGGCCGCCTGTGCAGCAGTTTCGGCTGCCTGCTGCGCGTTAGCTTGAGCGGCTGCTTGAGCTGCTTGCAGCGCCGCCGCCTGCTGTTGAGCTGAGGCTGCAGCTGCAGCTTGTGCGGTTGCGGCCGCCTGAGCAGCGGCGGCCTGATCCGCTTGTTGAGTGGCTTTCTGCTGTTGGGCCACGGCATCGGCGGCGGCGGCAGCCGTAGCGGCGGCCTGCGCGGCAGCGGCCTGACTTGCCTGCTGGGCAGCAGCCACAGCTGCGGCCGCGACGTTCGCAGCGAGGCGCGCATCGGCAACTTGGACCTGGGCCTGCTTGACGGTTACGCCCGCTTGGCTTGCGGCTTCCTGCGTTCCTTGCGGCGTCGTGGACGCGAAGACCCCAACGTTCGAACTTGCGGTCTGCACGCTCGTCGGCGCTGCAACCATGGTCGCGGGAGAGCCAGTGACAAGCCCGTCCGTGACGGTGGCGAGCGACACCAATGGCTCTTCGATTGATGCGGAGATTGTGTTTGGTGCTATCGCCGTGGGTCTGGCGACAGCCGCCGGCGCATGTGCCGCACTGATACCTGCGATTTTGCCTGTCGAGCGAAGTACCCGCTGACGTCCATCTGCGGTGAGGTTCATAGACGCTAGGTCGCCGGCGCCGACGGACGCCGAGCCGCCCGGTAACACCATCTGGTGTGCGCCACCGTCGATGGTAGCGACGTCGACAGCACCCTCGAGAACCTTGACGGTGGCGCCGGTTTCACCAACACCAACGCTGAAAGTCGTGCCCTTCACGACGGCAGCAAGGTAGGGCGTCTGCACGCCGAAATGCGGCATCGTCATCTTCTTTATCATGAAGACGACGTTGCCTGCGTCTTCGACCAACTGCGTAATTTGCCCTTTTGGCGCGTCGCTGGGCAGGCGGACCTGTGATCCCGGCGCGATCATCATATATTCCTGGCCACGCACGAGCACTGCGCGGCCGCCTGCGCCAGTCCGAACCACATCGCCAGGCGTGAGGGTATTTCCGCGTAGCGCCACGCGTGAAAGCCCGGCCCTCTGCACAGTGACGGCGCCCGATGCTTCACTTATCGCCCAGCTAAGATCCCGTGCCTCTGCCGCAACGGACCACAGCGGCGTGGCGCAGATAATCCAACAGTGCCGCATCGTATCCCCACCTCAGTGCCCACCATTGTTGTCAGCTGAGTTGGTTAGACGAGGCGCAGTTCCCAGATCGT
>JBPBQE010000136.1:0-13041 GCA_050954595.1 Janthinobacterium lividum
CAGCCTGAACGCCGGCACTGCTCCCTGGATCGGCGCGTCCCAACCGACCCTGCATTGCTCATTCGACCGTGACTATGCGGTTGCCGCCGGCGTCGTGCCGCCACTCGATACCGCCAAGCGACCCACACCCGCCGTGCAGTATGCTTATGTCCCCTGCGGTGTGGTCGCCGACCCCAGCGGCAACGACCATCTCGCCAGCCACCGCACCGCCATCGATGCCACGGGCGGTTACAACGGCCGTGGCGTCATCACCCGCTTCGATGCCGACGCCTTCATGGCAGGCACGCCGCAGTCCTACGCCGTCGCTCGTCTCAACGCGCTCTCCGGCCTCGGCGTGCCCTACCACTACCGCAGCAACCGCACCCGCACCCGACCAGGCGAGTCCACCGCCGACACCGCCAACACCATCATCCCGCTCCTGATGGCGCCCAAGGCAACCAGCTACAGCGACTTCACCGCTCAAGGCCTGCCGATCGCGGTGGACGCCTATAACGCCAGCACCTCGAACAACGCCGGGCACGATGGCTTTGTCTGGCAGACTGGCGTGACGACGGCGACAAGTAACGGCTATCCCTTCTACCGCACCAATGCCGAACCCGCCGGCACCTTCGGCCCATGGCAGCCGAGCCAGGATACCAGCCACGCCGTCTCGTACTGCTATTTCATGGCCCTGATCAGCGGCGATGAATGGCTGCTCGAGGCGCAGTTGGACTTGGCGATGAACCTCGCCCACCAGGGTATCTACGGCTACCACAACAACGTCCAGGCCTTCGCCGGCACATGGAACAGTGCCGCGCCGACAGCCTACTGGACCGGGCTGCTCGGCCAGTTCCAGGCTGATGCGATCCGTGCGCTCGGCTGGTCGCAGCTCATCCAGGGACACGGCTTCGGTCTGCTACCGACCGATCATCCCGCCTATGGCTTCGCGCAGGCAAACATGGCGCATAACGGCGACTACATCGCGGCCAACCTCGACAATCTGCCGGCCGACTTCGCCGCCTCCGCCTTCTACTCGCCCGAAAGCCAGCTTGGCCTGAATTCGCTCTACTCGCCCTGGATGAACGCCTTCATCCCGTGTGGCGCTTACATGCACTACCTGCTGAACGAAGACGTACGCTGGAAACGCCTCGGCGACTTCACCGCCGCTTGGCCCATCAAGCAAGCCTCGCTCGGCCGCTGGTATGCTCTGGACATCTATCGCACCGCACATCGCCGCCAGCGGGCGCCATGGAACGCCACCACCAATCCTGAACTGCCGGTCCAGCAACAGGGCGTGCTCGAGCTGATCGTCGACCTGACGGCCAGCACGAGCATCTTCACCGCCAATCAAAGCTCCGTCTGGAGCTCGACCGGCGTCTGCCCGCCGCCGCTCACCAATGGCGACCAGGTTGGCTTCACCAGCGAGACCGACGGCAACTCGAACGGGGTGATCCCGGCCGGCGCCAGCGAGGGACAGGTCGCCTACATCGTCAATCTGCAGCCCGGCAGTCAGATCACCGGCCGCAACGCACCGACCACCCCGCCGAAATTCCAACTCGCCAACGCCCCCGGCGGCGCGCCTATCACCTGGTCGACCGACACCGCCAGTGTGAACCTAACCTACTTGCCACAGGCTTTGTCGACCTACGCGGTTGCCACCGCTGGCGCCGACTATCTCTCATTCCCCTACATCCCGGATTGGGGCAACTACGTCCCCATCCACATCTCGGCCATCATGATGGCCCGCCAGGCCGGCAATGCCGCCGCGACACAAGCCGTTCGCGACGGAGCGCTCGCGTTCACCGCACCGATGGACGGCAGCACCGCGCTCTATTATTCCGCATTCGACATGGCAATCTGACCTGGTGGAGGAAGTTCCATGCCTGACGCGCGCGACATGCTCCATGCCGGCCTGACGGCGATCCTTGTCTGGCTGGCCCTATACTTCGAACTCCACGGCGGTTTGCTGTTGTCCGACGCCACCTTCAAATACATGGAGCTGTTTGCCTCCCAACGTCTTTGGGCCGTCTTTTTCTTGGCCGCGGCAAACATCGGCATCGTCGGCTTGTTCACCCACCGCGTCGTCATCCGCTTGGCTAGCGTCCTCATCATCGCCACCGCTCACGGGATCTTCGCGGGTTGCCTCATCCTCGCCGGCGCCAGCGTCTGGTCCGGCACCTACGCCATCATCGCGGTCATGGGCTACGTCCTGGCATTCCGCCGGGCGCGCGCTGGCCTTTGACGAGGCTGGTGCATGATCAATGTCCCGACTGGCCCCTGGTGGGTCATCACGGTCGCATCCGCACCCAGTCTCGCCAGCGGCGCTTGGGTATTCTGGCGATGGTGGATCGAACGTGGCGATCGACTGCATGAAACCGTTGCGAACCGCGAGCAGACTGTCCTGCGCGATCTCGAGGCCCAACGCCTAGCGCTCTCACGCGATCAGGCCGAGTTGTTTGATCGGCTTCGCAATGAGCTCGCACGCGTCCAGCACCGCCTGCTCGACGTGGAGCATGATCGGGATCGCGGATGGGATCTCGCTCGGTGGTGGAACCAGCGTGCCCACGAACTTCGCCACGCGAGCGTCAACGCGCAACAGATCGTCGCCGGGTTCTGCGCGAGGGAAGGGGTCGACCCTCCTCTTTGGCCCGATATGGAAGTTCCTGGATTGGAGGACCCGAAATGAGTGTCTTCGAAAACGCGTTTAACACCGTCGTCGGCGTCGAGGGTGGCTATACCGCCAATCCGCTCGATCCCGGTAATTGGACGGGCGGCAAGTGCCGCGTCGGAACCTGCGCCGGCACCAATTTCGGCATCTCCGCCGCCGCATATCCCACATTGGACATCGCTCGCCTCACCCTGTCCGAGGCTCAGGACATCTATCGTCGTGATTACTGGAACAAGACCGCCTGCGACCAACTGCCGCCGGCGCTCGCCGTCCTCGTCTTCGATGCCGCCGTGAACTCCGGCCCCGATCGCGCGGTCAAATGGCTGCAGACCGCGCTGAACGTGACAGCCGACGGCGTCGTCGGCCCGATCACCATCGCCGCCGCCAATCTCTCGGCGGGCAAGGGTGCCATGATCCTGGCTGAATACCAGGCCCAGCGTCTTCTGTTCCTGACCGGTCTGCCGACATGGCGGATTTTCGGCCTCGGCTGGACCCGGCGCGTCTGCACCGTCCAGTTCGCCGCTTTAACCGTATCGCAGGACGTCTGATGGACTGGGCACAAATGGGCGTCGATGCGGCTAAGGGCGCGGCTGCAGGCAGCGTCGTCCCCGGCATCGGCACCGCGCTCGGCGCCGCCGGCGGCGTCGCGCTCGATCTCGCTCCGGAGCTTGGTCAATGGCTGTTCGGACCCGGCGCCGGAACCACCGTCGCAGCCGTCCAGACGGCCGTCCAAGCCGTCACCGGCTCGGATGACGCCGGTGTTCAGCTGCAGGCATTGACCGATCCCGACCTGGCGCGGACTCTGCGCGTTCAACTCGCCGGCATTGCCGCCGCACGATCGGTGGCCGCGTCGAAATCCGCTCAGGACCAACTCATGGCCCGACTGGCCGACGTCGCGAATGCCCGCGCCACGACGGTACAGCTGGCTCAGTCCCACTCGCCATTGTCGTGGGGCGCCGCAATCGTCAGCGTCGTCGTCCTTACCACGTTCGCCGGCGTCATGATCATGAGCTTGCTGCGAACCATCCCTGAAAGTGCAGCCCCCGTCGTCAACGTTTTGCTAGGAAGCCTGACCACCATGGCGACCAGCGTCGTCTCTTACTGGGTCGGCAGCAGCATCGGCAGCGTCCGCAAGGATGCGAAGATCGCCAACCTACAGGGTCAAATTCGCTAGAGCGCTCTTCAAACCCATCGGCTTGGAAGTAGTGCTCTAGAAATCAATCAGTGAGTAAATTGATCCGATCGAACCAACTCGGTTCGATCGGATGTTGCTCTAGTAACGATATGTTGGCAGCGTCAACAACGGGAACGCACTATGCACATGTGGCTCCGTGACGGCCTGTATGCTGCGTAGATAGCTACGGTCGAGCTTCTCGAAGCTGCTGAGCCCCAGCAGTCCGAGGCATTCCACCACTTCCTCTTCGAGCAACTCGACCACCCGCGCGATCCCCTCGGCGCCGGCAGCCGCGAAGCCGTAGACATACAAGCGGCCGATCCCCACGAGATCCGCTCCCAGCGCCATGGCTTTGACCACGTCGCTCCCCCGCGAAATCCCCCCATCCATAATCACCACCGCCCGTCCAGCGACCGCATAGACCACCTCGGGCAACACCTCGGCCGCCCCTGCACCGTGGTCCAGCTGCCGTCCACCGTGGTTCGAGACGTAGATCCCATCCACCCCAAGGTCACACGCCCGAGCGGCATCTTCGGCCGTAGCGATTCCTTTAAGGAACAGCTTGATTTTGTGCTGTCGCTTGAAGCGCTCGATGTCGGCCCAGTTCAGCGCCGCCTGGAACTCCATTCCAGCCGACCGAGCCCGCCAGGGTTTCGCAAACCGGTTCGCGATGTCCCGCTCCCGCCGGCTATAGATCGCGCTGTCGACCGTGATGCAGAACGCGTCGTATCCGGCTGCCGTCGCTCGTGTCGCATGATCGTCGACGAACGCCGCATCTCCCCGCACATACAGCTGGAATATCTTGCAGCCCGTTGCCGCCGCCGCAGTTGCTTCGATCCCGGCTTCGCTGACCGAGCTGATGATAAACGGCACGTCGGCCAATCCCGCCCCTGCCGCAACCGTAACCCCGCCTCCGCCCCCAAGTTGGTCCAGCCCACCGACCGGCGCGAGGGCGATCGGCAATCTGATCCGATGCCCCAGGAACGTCGTCGAGGCATCCACATACGAGACGTCCTCGAGCACCCGCGGCCTGAAACCAATCCGATCCAGCGCCGACCGGTTCTGCCGCACCGTCGTTTCTGTAGCTGTTCCCCCGATCACATAATCCCAGAGATTCTGGTTGAGATTGAGCCGCGCTGCCGCAATGACCTCGTGCAATGTTTGAAACCGTTCTTGCGCGGCATTCTGCATGGCTCATCCTCCCGTTCGTCTGTAACGCAGCATTTTGGCCACCCTAGGCCAGGCTAGAGGACTCCGTCACCCCAGTGTCGAGCGTGGCCCACTACCGCCGCCGCCTGGTGGGCCGTGCCGGTGCCGCATGCCCCGTCGCGCGCGGAGGCGTCTTGATCTCCTGCAGCAGCCCGGCACACGCATTATCCTCCCCTGTCCCGAACTGTATCGTCGGCAACAGCCCGGCGACCGGCGTCAGCAATACGCCGAGCCCAACCGCTGCCGCGGCGCGCACGCCGCCTTCGGCCAGATCCGGCTGAATGCTCGGATTGCCCAACGTCCCGCCAATCCCGATCGGCGTCGGCAATGACCCCACGCTGAAATGCTTAGCCTGTGTCCGCAGTGTCAGGCCCATCCGCTCCGTCTTCAGATTGACCGCACCCGTGATCCCGACCCGGGAATCATTGGTGTCCAGCATCGTCAAACGGGACTGCGCATTGCCGTTCGTCAACACGAAGTCCGTGATCAGACACTCGATCCGCTCCCGCGACGGCACGCCCAACGCCGACAACAACGCGTTCCCGAACTGCAGCCCCGACAGATCCACCAGCAACGCACTCAGATTGCCGCCCGATCCCATATACAGCTTGATCTCGCCATTCCCGCCACCGAGGATATCGGCCAACGATTTGCCCGTTCCCTCGATGATCGCCCGTCCCCCGAGAATCCCGGCACCTTGTGCCACCCCGGTCGCATTCAGCAACTTGCTGACGTCGACACTCTTGAAATCGATATCCGCTTTCATCGCCAACGCCTGCGACTTCTCCGAAAGAGTGATCGTCGACGCGATTTGTCCCTTGCCGACCCCGAAGCTCAACGGATGCAACGAGATCTCCCCGTTGACGATGTCCATTTTGACCCGCATGTCGTCCAGCGGCTGACGCTGTCCCTTAATTCGATGCGCCGCATAGGTCAGATGCACGTCTGCCACGTTCAGGCGCGGTAGGCTGATGGGGTCGTCGGGCAACACTTTGCCGTTCGAACGTTCCGCTTTTTTCGTCCCCTTGCTGGAATCGCCCGGCTCCCCCCCGATGAACCCGGCCAAGTCCGCCAGATCGACCATCTTCGACTGCAGATTCGCCGTCAGCACTGGCCGCTCCGGCTTGGTGTCGACCATCAGCGAGCCTTGCAGGTCGCTGCTCCCGACCTTTCCATCCAAATCATCGAACTTCACCACTCCAGCTTCGTAATCGAGCTTTCCGGCCACTCGATATGCCGGCGTCTTGGGAATCGCGATCCCGGTGAGCGGCAGCAACAACGACATGTCCGGCCCGGCGAAGACCAGCCTTACGTTTGCCCCGGCGAACGCCAGTGGATTATCAATCGTCCCCTTGGCCGAAGCCGATGTCGGCCCGTTCTGCAGCTTCAGGTCGACAGGGTAGGGGTCTCCGCTATCGCGCAGCGACAACAGCGCGCCACCCACGAACTCCGCCGTGATCGGCTGCTTGGCGTAGCTGCCCTTTGCCTTGGCGATGATCTGGTCTTTCCCGGCCGTCTCGCCCGCTTTGGTTTCGACGACGACTTGGAAATCCGCCCCCAGCGGAACCGAGCGCACATGGACCGCGCCGTCATTGATGACCAGCCGTCCCAGCGTCGGACTGCTTCCCCCACCTGATCCGCCACCGCCAAAGCCCCAATTGGCTTTCCCGCCCGCCACTTGCTGAGCATCGACGACCGGCTTGTCCAATTGGATCAGCGGCAAGACGACCTTCCGCTCCTTGATGAACGTCAGAGCCTCGACATCCGCCGTGAGATGTTCCGCCGTTGCGAACGGCCCGTCGCTCTCGAAGCCCGCCGGATTGCCGATCGTTACATCGTCCGCCACCACGCGCACCACACGGCCCAGCTTCACGTGCAGATGCCCTATCGTCACCGGTCGCCCCAGCGCCGCGCTCGCCCGAGGTTCGATCAGCGGAATGAGCCAATCCCATCGGAACACCACGGCAAAAATGACGATGGCAGCAACGAATGCGCCGATCACATAGGGCCAGCGGCGACGGCGGATGGTTTCGGTCATTTCTAGTGAACGGAACACGACCCGCCGAGGTTCCGCTTGCCGCCTCCGCATCCGCCCCGCACTCTCTCGGGCAAACGAGGAAACCTCAGATGATCCATGAACTCCGTATCTACCAGTGCCTCCCTGGCCGTCTCCCGGCTTTGCTAAACCGCTTCGAAACCATCACCCTAGGCATCTGGCAGCGCCACGGCATCCGCCAGGCCGGCTTCTGGACGACCCTCATCGGCCACTCCAATCAGGAACTCACCTATCTGCTCGAGTGGGAAAGCCTCGCTGAGCGGGAAACCAAATGGACCGCGTTTCAAACCGATTCGGAATGGATCGCCAAGCGCGCCGAGACCGAGAAAGACGGTCAGATCGTCGCCAACATCATCACCCAACTGCTTACGCCGACCAGCTTCTCCGCCATCCCCGGCCGATCGCCACAGCGGTGAACGCCTTACGTGGTGCGATCATCCCCGTCACCCCGCTTCAACAGAACTGCACCCTGTTGTGGGACGACGAAACGAAGCGAGCCTGGGTCATCGATCCCGGCGGCGATGTCCAGCGCATCCGTGACGCCATCGAGGAGCTGGGCCTCGTCGTCGAACGTATCCTCCTGACCCATGGCCACATCGATCACGCCGGTGGCGCTGCCCTGTTGCGTGACGCACTACCCGGCGTCCCACTCGAGGGCCCCGACCAGCGTGACGCCTTTCTCCTCGATGACCTTGAGGGTCAGGGGCGCCGCTTCGGCGTCGCCGATGCCCGCAACGTCCGCCCGGACCGTTTCCTCGCCGAGGGCGACACGCTCGAACTCGGTGGCCACCACTTCGACGTGCTGCATTGCCCGGGTCACACGCCGGGTCACCTCGTCTTCGTCGATCGCGCCGGCGGCCTTGCCATCGTTGGCGACGTCCTCTTTCAAGGCTCTGTCGGCCGCACCGACTTCCCGTATGGCGACACCGGCGCTCTCCTGCGGTCCATCCGTGACAAGCTCATGCCGTTATCTGACGAAACTGCTTTCCTCTGCGGCCACGGTCCCGGCTCCACCATCGGCATCGAGCGCAAGAACAACCCTTACGTCCACGAGGCGATGCGGGCCGCCAATGCCTAAATGGTGGCTCTTTCTCGCCATCGCCCTGATCCAGCCCCAACCCGCTCGAGCCTGGGGCGACGAGGGGCACCAGATCATCGCCCTCGTCGCCGACGCGATGCTCACCCCGTCCGCGCGCACCCAGGTCGACGCCTTGCTCGCTCTCGACGAGGATCCTCTCAGCGATCATGACATCGCGTCCGCAGCTACCTGGGCCGACCACTTGCGCGACTCCAATGCCGACGATGCCCGCGCCAGAACCCGGCAATGGCACTTCGCCAACATCGAGCGGCAGGACCCCTCGCTCTCCGACGCCTGCTTCGGCCAGCCCAAGCTCCCACCCGCCGCCCTCGCGTCCCGCGGCCCGGCACAAGCCTGTCTCGTCGACAAGATCGATCAGTTCGCCGCCGAACTTGCCGCGCCCGACACCACCGCAGACGAGCGCCTCCTGGACCTGAAGTTCCTGCTGCATTTCGTCGGCGACCTGCACCAGCCTCTTCATGCCTCCGATGATTTCGACCGTGGGGGCAACGACAAGCGCGCTTCCGCCCAGGGCATTCGTGCCGGAAACCTACATCACTACTGGGACACCGAGTTCGTCCAGATGCTGGGTCGCGACCCAGTCCAGGTCGCCCAGGCGCTCATCCCCACCATCAGTGCCACCGATCGCCGCCGCTGGTCCGCCGGCACGCCAGCGACCTGGGCTCTGGAAAGTTTTCAATTGGCCAACCGTGACGCTTACGGCCAGCTCCCGGAACCGACCCCGTCCGGCTCCTACCGTCTCACCCCACGCTACGTCGAGCTCGCCACACGCGACACCACGCTCCAGCTTGCCAAGGCCGGCACCCGACTGGCCGCACTCCTCAACCGCAGCCTACGCCCGCACTAGCTTTCCATCCCGCCGGGCGACCGGTTGCCGATCATCGCCAGCAACTCTCTCCGTGTCGCGGGGTCGTCACGGAAACACCCCGTCATCCGGCTCGTCACCATGCTGACCCCGACTTTATGCACGCCCCGCGTGCTCATGCACTGGTGTCCCGCCTCGATCACCACCGCGACTCCGCGCGGTTGCAGAACCTGCTCGATTGCTGTGGCGATCTGCACCGTCAGCCGTTCCTGGATCTGCAACCGCCGAGCGAATGCATCCGCCACCCGCGCCAGCTTGCTGATCCCGACCACCCGCTTGAGCGGCATATATCCGATGTGACACTTGCCGATGATCGGCACCATGTGGTGCTCGCAATGGCTCTCGATCCGAATATCGCGCAACAGCACGATCTCGTCATACCCGTCCACGTCCTCGAACGTCCGCTCCAGCAAAGCCACTGGATCGATCGCGTAGCCGGAGAACATCTCCTTATACGAACGGGCCACCCGCGCTGGTGTATCCCGTAGGCCTTCCCGCGTCGGATCGTCGTTTGCCCACTGTATCAGCGTCCGCACGGCCGCTTCAGCCTCCGCCTGGGTCGGCCGTACTTCGCTGCGTAAGCCCGTTTCGGGGAGGGGAGGGGAAATTTCGTTCAATCGAGCGTCCTCGTAGATTACCCCATGTAACCAATCGTGGACGCTCATCAAGTCAATGCAGCTGCGCTCGCTGCCCAGGGCTGTCCAGGCTGAACGCCGGAACCGTCACGTCGAACGCCTGACCGGATAACGTCGCCACCATATGGTAAGTCCCGATCATGATGCCGGAACTCGTCTCCAGTGGCGTCCCGGACGTGTATTCGAACGACTCTCCCGGCGCGAGCACGGGCTGCTCACCCACCACGCCGGCGCCTTGCACCACCTGCATGCGCCCATTCGCGTCCGTAATTTGCCACGTGCGTCGCAGCAACTGCACCGTCTCCCGGCCCTGGTTGCTGATCCGCACCTGATACGCCCACACCCAAGGCCCGTTCTCGAGGTCCGATTGGTCCTCCAGGAAATAGGTCCGGACGGTGACCTCGATCCCCTCCGTGACCGACCGATAATCCGCGCTCATCCGCTATTCTGCAGCCTGCCGCGTCTCAACCGTCAATCCGGCCAAGGCACGCTCGATGTCCTCGATGAGATCATCGGCATCCTCCAATCCGACCGACAGCCGGATCGCACCGTCCGAAATCCCTAGCCGCGCACGCTCTTCCGCCCCGACCTTCATGTGCGTCGTCGTCGCCGGATGCGTCGCCAGCGACTTCGAATCCCCGAGATTGTTCGACACTGCGATCAGCTTGAACCCGTTCAGCGCCGCAAAGGCCGCTTCCTTGCTGTGCATCTCGAACGCAACCATCGTCCCGCCGGAGGCCATCTGTCGCATCGCCAGCGCATGCTGCGGATGGTCCGCCCGCTCCGGATACAGCACCCGCTTGACGGCCGGGTTCGCAGCCAGCGCATCCGCAACCCGGCGCGCACTGCTGCTCGCCGCAGTCACTCGCAACGACAGCGTCTCCAGCCCCTTCAACAACACCCAGGCCGTGAACGGCGACATGCTCGGCCCGGTATTGCGGATGAACGGCTGCAGCGTCTCCTCCACCCAGGCTTTCCGCCCCAGCACCGCCCCGCCCAGCACCCGACCCTGCCCATCGATATGCTTGGTGCAGGAATACACCACAATATCGGCGCCCAACTCGAATGGCTTCTGCAGCAGTGGCGTCGCGAACACGTTGTCGACCACCACCAGCGCCCCCGCTTTATGCGCCAGATCGCTGATCGCCTGCAGGTCGAGAACTTCCAGCATCGGGTTGGACGGGCTCTCCACCAGCACCATCGTCGCCGGCGTGGACAGCGCCGCCGCCCAGGCATCCAGATCGGTCCCATCCACGAATTCGCTGGTGATGCCGTAGCGCGGCAGCAACGTCGACACGATCCAGTAGCACGACCCGAACAGCGCCCGTGATGCCACGACCCGGTCGCCCGTCTTCAGATGCGACAGCATCGCCGCATGCACAGCCGCCATGCCCGTCGCCGTCGCCCGACAAGCCTCGGCACCTTCCAGCTGCGCCAGGCGTGCTTCGAACATATTGACCGTCGGGTTGCCGAACCTTGAATACTGATAATGCGACACAGCGCCGGTGAACGTCGCCTCAGCTTGCTCCGCACTCTCATAAACGAAGCCGCTGGTCAGATAGAGCGCCTCCGCGGTCTCACCATAAGGCGAGCGCTCGACACCTCCATGCACCAGGAGCGTAGCGGGACGATAGGAAGATGTGGACATTGGCTAGCCTCGCAAAACCAGCCGTCGACCCTGGGAACACCATCGGTGCCCAGGCCTCTTTAGCGCGTTTCTTTAACCTCGCCGCAATCCGGCCGTACAAATCACGAGGGGACGATCGTCGATCCGGCGTAAATCTATGCCCGGGCATTTGCGTGGTCAACCGCATTTCCCTATACAGGCACCCCGTGCCCGGTGCGGGTGTAGTTCAATGGTAGAACGGCAGCTTCCCAAGCTGCATACGAGGGTTCGATTCCCTCCACCCGCTCCAAATTGCGATTTCACCAGTCCGGCCCATGGTGATCCTTGTCCATCTCCCTCGCCCTGTGAAGGGAGTTCCCCGCCCGCACGCCGTCGTGCGTTGAATGGGACCAGGTCGCCAAGGTGTCCGCTCCGAACTTGCCGGTATCGAAATCGAGGTCCAGGCTACCCGCGCACTCCACGATGCCCGCTTGGACGAGAACCTCAAATGACGATTTCCCCCGCTATCATTGCCGAACTCGCGCCTACGGGCGTCCTGCGTGCCGGCCTGAACCTCAGTAATTTCCTTCTGATCTCAGCGCGCGACGTCGATGGCGGCCCGGTCGGCGTCGCTCCCGATATGGCCACTGCCATTGCCGAGCGTCTCGGCGTTCCCGTCCGCTACGTGCCGTATCCTGCCCCCGGCCTACTCGCCGACGCCGCCGGCACCGATAGCTGGGACATCGGCCTGATCGGCGCCGAGCCTGCCCGCGCCGAAAAGATCGAGTTCACTCCGGCCTATGTCGAGATCCAGTCCACATACCTGGTCCCGGCAAACTCACCCCTCCGCACGATCGCCGACGTCGATCGCCCCGGTATCCGCATCGCTTCGACGGCGCGAACCGCCTACGGCCTCTGGCTCGATCGCAATATCAAGCATGCCGAGATCGTTCACTCGGAAAACATGGACGCCACGCTTGAACTGTTTCAACGCGATGGCCTCGATGCCCTGTCCGGCTTGCGGCCCCGGCTCATGTCGGACCTGGCCCGTCTGCCCGGCGCCCGCATCCTCGACGGCCAGTTCGCTGCCGTCCAACAAGCCATCGGCACCCTGCGCGAGAACACGGCCGGTGCCCGCTTCCTCCGCGAGTTTGCCGCTGAGGCAATCGCCTCCGGCCTGGTCGCACGTCTCATCGCCAAGCACGATGTCAAAGGCCTATCCGTCGCCCCCGGCTTCACGCCGTAACCCGGCCAGCCGTCATCCCGAGCACGGCCCGGCGATCACACAGGGGAGCGAGAACAGGCCGCTCTGATCGCGTAAGCGAGGCCGTAGAGTTCGCAGCCATCGCGAGCTTCCTTCTGTCGGCATGACGGTCCAGGTGTGATTCTCCTGGACCGTCACCTTCGGCTGTAATGAGGTGACGCCCGTCGTTCCGACACAAGCAGGTCCATATCCGACCAGAATGTTCGATATTGGTGTCAGCAGCACATGGTGAACGTCGCACTGAGGTGTGCAGCGAACATCGCCGCTCCTGCACACCCACAGTCTCGACTCTGTTGTGGACCGGCTGAGCAACCGAGCTAACAGCCAACCCTAAATAGTCGTCCTACCGATCGGCATCCCGGGCCGCCCTGCTGCCCCATAGCGACGGGTAAAGTTTACCCTTCGGCCTTCTTAGTCTGCTCGCGAAATGCCTGAAGCCCACGACCAACGCCGCGATAATCGAACCCTGCCTCCAAGAAAACCGCC
>JBPBQE010000569.1:0-12991 GCA_050954595.1 Janthinobacterium lividum
TTCCGTCTCGTCACTCGCAGCGACTTCGATGGTCTGGTCTGTGGAATGTTGCTGCGTGAATTGAACATGATCGACGAGATCAAGTTCGTGCATCCGAAAGACATGCAGGACGGAATCGTGCCGATCACGGCGCGGGATATCGTCACTAACCTGCCGTATGTTGCGGGCTGCCATCTGGCATTCGATCATCATGCCAGTGAGACGCTTCGCATGGGCGAGCACCGTCCACTGAACCACATCATCGATGCGGCAGCCCCGTCTGCCGCCCGCGTGGTCTACAATCATTTTGGCGGTCAAGCGGCATTCCCGCGTGTGCAGTTGGATTTGCTGACCGCCGTCGATCAGGCAGATTCGGCGCAATTCTCGCTCGAGGACATCCTCCAGCCGCAGGATTGGGTTCTGCTCAACTTCTTGATGGATTCGCGCACTGGCCTTGGCCGGTTCCGTGACTTCCGCATCTCGAACTACGATTTGATGATGCAGCTCATTGAGCATTGTCGCGACCATACCATCAAGCAGATTTTGCAGCTGCCGGATGTGGAAGAGCGTGTCGCGTTGTTCCGCGCTCATCGCGATCAGTTCGAGGAACAAATCCGCCGCTGCACTGTGGTCAGTGGTCAAACCGCGGTACTTGATCTTCGTAACGAAGAGACGATCTACGCCGGCAATCGTTTCATGATTTACGCTCTATTTCCTGAGTGCGACATCTCGGTCCACGTTTTGTGGGGCGTCCGGAAGGAAAACACCGTTTTTGCGATCGGAAAGTCGATCATTAATCGTACTTCACCTGTCAATATCGGGGAAATCTGTCTTCGCCACGGCGGCGGCGGTCACGAGGCAGCGGGAACTTGCCAGGTGTCGAACGCCCAAGCGGAGCAGGTCAAGATCAGTCTGATCCCCCTGCTCTCGCCGACGCCGTTCCGCGACGCTGCCTGACGACTGCGTCAGATACCCTTGCTCATTGCCTGAACAGGCGGTTCCACGTCATCGGGGAGCGGGCAGATGTACGGGGTTCGCGAGGTTCGCGCGGCATGGTCCGCTTTGGCTCGTTCGATCAAGGCCGGGCTTTCTAGAGCATCGATGGCAGTACCTGCCATGACCTTGGCGACGTGGACCAATCCCTTGTGAGCCGCGCTGCTGATGCCCTGCGCTGTCAACTGCCATGAGTGGAATGGTGTTCCCACGGCGCAAGTCGCCCCTCGTGCTTGGACCGTTGGCACTACCCAGGACACGTCGCCCACGTCGGTTGAACCGTTGCCGCCTTTGCCGCGCGCTTCCAGCGGAACCACGAAGTCGCACATCGGGAGATCCGGCTGCACTGGAACACCGGCGCGGTCAAAGGCTGCTGCGATGTCGTCGGGGCTCAACGTGGCGCGGATCTGCTCGGCATAGGCGCGGTCGGCGTCGTCGAACTCCGGCGGGCCGAGCCGCTGGAAGTTTTCATGCATCGCTTGTTCGAGCGGTCCATTGCCCATCAGGTTGGAAACGGCGCTGACGACCTGGGTCGAGACCGACGTCTCCGTCATCAGAGCCGCGCCATCGGCGATCTTACGAACGCGGGCGACCAGCTTGGTCAACTCGGTCAGATCAGCTGCCCGGATCAGGTAACGCACTTTCGCCCGCGCCTGAACGACGTTGGGCGCGATGCCGCCGGCGTCGAGATACGCGTAATGCACCCGCGCCGAGGACGGCATGTGCTCCCGCATGTAGTTGACGCCGACATTCATCAACTCCACAGCGTCGAGCGCACTTCGGCCCAGATGCGGCGCCGCAGCCGCATGCGACGACCTGCCGACGAAGGTGAAGTCGATCCGCGTGTTGGCCAAGCTCACGGGCTCGTTGACGCCCGAAAACGACGCGGGGTGCCACGAGATCGCGATATCGACGTCCTTGAACGCGCCATCACGCACCATGAAGCCTTTGGCCGCTCCGCCCTCTTCGGCCGGGCATCCGTAATATCTGACCCGACCCGGCATGCCACGCTCGGCCAACCAGTCCTTGACCGCGGCCGCCGCGAGCATCGCCGCGGACCCGAGTAGATTGTGACCACACCCGTGTCCGACGCCGCCTTGTCCCTCGATCGGCTTCGGCTCGGCAATGCCTGCCACCTGCGACAGACCAGGTAATGCGTCGTATTCGCCCAGGATAGCGATGACTGGCCCGCCCTCACCGGCTTCCGCCATCAGCGCGGTCGGGATACCAGCGACATGCTCGGTCACCCGAAACCCTTCGCGGTTGAGCATCTCCAGGTGCTCGGCTGCGGATTTGTGCTCGCTATAAGCAAGCTCTGGCGTGTGCCAAACCCGATCGGCCAACTCGATGTAGGCAGGAGCCTTGCCATCGACACGGGTCCAGATTTCCGCGGCGTTTTGCATATTTCGTCCTCCAGGAATAGCGAGGCTAAACCCGGCCCTCGCGCTTGCCAACTATCGCACCGCCGAGGCAAAAGGCGTTCATGCTCGCGAACCAGCGCCGCGTCTGCTTGTTCGCGCAATACCACCCGCGCCAGCGACTCCGCCCGCCGCTGCTGCACTATCTCGCCGCGCTCCGATCCTGCGGCTACCAGGTCTTCGTCGCGTGCTCCGGTCCGGCACCGCCACCCGAAGCGGATCGACTCGCACTCGAAGCGACTGGCGCCGTCATGTTCCACCGCCAGAATGCCGGGCTCGACTTCGGCGCCTGGCAGTATCTTCTGCGCCAAGGGTGCGCAGATGGGGCCGACCGGGTGCTGCTCGCCAATGACAGCGTGTTCGGGCCGTTCCACCCGCTCGGCGCGGTGATCGATCGGATGGAGGCCGGGGGCAGCGACGTCTGGGGTCTCATCGAAAGCCGCCAGCGCACCTGGCATCTACAATCTTGGTTCCTGCAGTTCACCGGCACGGCATTTCGGCACGGCCCCATTCAAAAGCTGTTCGCGCAGCCATTCGAGCGCATGAACAAGGACGCCATCATCGAACGCGGCGAACTCGCGCTGGGCGACGCCTTGCGTGAGGCCGGGCTGCGCTGTGACGCGCTGGTGAAGTACCGCGATGGCACTAGGTCGGCGCGGCATCACTCACTGAACATGATGCATCTCGATTGGGCGCATAACATGCTCGCGCTGGGCATGCCCTTCATCAAGACCGAGCTGTTGCGCCTCAATCCGATGCGGCTGCCCTGGACTCACGAATGGGACCGCCTGCTGCAAAGGGAGTTCGGCGTCGAGACCGGTGAGCTGCACGAGTATCTATATGACTATACCAGCACGACGCCCGTCGTGCCTGGCGCACCCTATCCGGTGCCGCTACTGCCAGTCCCAGTCCGGCTAGCGATCGGCTACGTGTTTGCGACGCGAGATCATGCCATGGCGCTGCGCAACCTCCGCGGCGCGCCGATCCAGTTCCGAATGCCGCCGGAGGGACTGGTCGAGCCGCCGGCGCCGCTCAGATAGGGCCGAATACGAGGTCGAGGAAGGCGGACATCACCGCTCGCGTATCGGCCTTCTGGCCGCGGCTCCAGAGCTCGTTCCAGACCGTGGCCATGATGACCGGCGCGCCGATGATGAACGGAAACTGGCGCAAGACCTGCACCTTGCAATTACCCGGCACGCTGTCCAACGCTTGGTGGATCGCCTCCATCATCGGATCGATCACCAGGCGCTGATGGATCGCCGCCAGCGCCGGGAAGCGCGCCCCTTCGGCGATGATCAGCCGCAGGACGCTGGCACGGCCGGTCTCCTCGAAATCTTCCAATAACGGCACGAACAGCCGATCCAGCCGCGCCCGCAGGCTCTGGCCCGGTGGTGGCACCTCCAGCCGCATCTGCGCCAACGGCTCGGAGATCAAGCGCTGCAGCACGAACTCGAACAACGCTTCCTTGTCCGAGAAATGCAGATACAGCGTACCCTTCGCCAGCCCGGCATGTGCCGCCACGTCGACCATGCGGGCGCCCTCGAAGCCGCGCTCGAGAAAGATCGTCAGCGCAGATTGCAGGATCGTGTCCCGCGTCTGCGCCACTCGTTGCGGGTCTGGCGCCCGGCCGCGGCCCCGACCGCGACTTGAAGGCAAGGGAGCCGTCTGTTCCATTACGTGCATATAGAGCACATTCCAGCACTGACCACGAGGTCACCTGAATTGCGCCGCCGGATGCCCGGCCGGCAACATGCGCCCAGCGCCGAATAGTTTCTCCCGCAACGTCCCCGTCGCATACGCCTCCTTGTAAGCGCCCCGACGCTGCAACTCCGGCACCACGAGCTCGACGAAGTCCTCGAAACACTCCGGCGTCACGGTGCGGGACAGGATGAAGCCGTCGACGTCGGCCTGCTCGACCCACTCGATCAGCGCGTCGGCCACCTGCGCCGGGTCGCCGACGATCGGGGGTTGGCGGCTGCCGAGTACCACCCGGTCGAGCAGCTTGCGCTTGGTAATGCCCTGCTGCGCCATCGCCTGCAGGTTTGAGGTGATGGCGTTGCTGTCGCCGCCGATCGGCTCGTCCATGCCGAACCGGTCGAGGTCAATCCCCATGGAGGCCGACGCATGCACCAGCGCAGCTTCCGGCGAGGCATAGCGCCGGTAGTCGGCCAGCTTGGCCGCCGCCAGCGCCGGCGTCTCCGCCACGATCACCGTAGCGCCCACGAATGCCAGGACGTCCTGCCGCCGCCGCCCGGCTGCGACCGTCGCGTCGCGGATGGCGTCCACATGCGTCCGCACCGCCGCGTGGCCTTGGCCGTTGAGAAACACACATTCCGCATGCGACCCGGCGAACGCCCGCCCCCGCCCCGACGACCCGGCCTGATACAGCACCGGCACACGCTGCAGCGACGGCTCGCATAGATGCACCGCCTCCATCCGGTGATACGGCCCGTCGTGCCGGACGGCGCGCACCAGCGCCGGGTCGGCGAAGCGCCCGCTTTCCCGATCGCGCAGGACGGCGCCGTCGGCCCAACTGCCTTCCCACAGCGCATAGACCGCCTGCATGAAATCGTCGGCGACGTCGTAGCGGTCGTCATGGGCGCGCTGCGCATCCTGACCCATCGCGCGGGCCGCGCTGTCGAGATAGCCGGTGACGACGTTCCAGCCGATTCGCCCCTTGGTGAGATGGTCGAGCGTCGACATCCGGCGCGCAAAGGCGAACGGCGCCTCGTAGCTGAGATTGACCGTGACGCCGAAGCCGAGATGGCGGGTGACCGCCGCCATCGCCGGGACCAGCAGCAGCGGATCGCCGACCGGGACCTGGACGGCGTGTTCGATCGCCGCCGCCGGGCTGCCGCCATGGACGTCGTAGACGCCGAGGATGTCGGCGAGGAACAAGCCGTCGAACAGCCCGCGCTCGAGCAGTTGCGCCAGCTGCGTCCAGTGTTCGAGGTCGGTGTAGTCCATCGACCGATCTCGCGGGTGTCGCCAGAGCCCCTGCTGGATGTGACCAACACAGTTCATGTCGAAGGCGTTGAGACGAATCTGCTTCAAGGCTTGCATCCAGGCTATTGAGCCGCGCCAATAGTGCGGAAAAAACTTCCGGGAGAAAACCGAATGGATTTGCGCGTCCTCATCGCGGCAGCCGTGATGACCGTGTCGGCGCCGGCGCTGGCCGATAATGCGGCATTCTCGACGCTCGAAGCTCCGCAGAGTGCCGCCAACACGAGCCCCGGCCCGCGCACGGTGCCGGGCCGCGCCATTCCGGTGCCGAGCGAGCCTGATCTGTCGCCGGCTGCTCAGGCCTTGGTCGCAGCGCCATACCGCGTGCCGGCCTGGAACGCCAATCCGCCCGACGCCGATGCCTGGCGCGCCCTGGTCAAGAAGCTGGCCGATGCGTCGCTGCCGGGGCTGGCCAAGATGCGCGAGAGCCTCGGCGTCGGCATGGAGCAGACCACGATCGGCGGCGTGAACTGCTACGTCATGACGCCGAAATCCATGCCGGAAGGGCACCGCAACCAGCTGATCCTCAACCCGCATGGTGGCGGCTACGTCTACGGTCCCGGGGTGTCGGGAACGGCGGAAGCGATTCTGATGGCGGCGCTCGGCGGCTACAAGGTGATCGAGATCGACTATCGCATGCCGCCCGATGCGCCCTATCCGGCGGCGATGGACGATGCCATGGCCGTCTATAAAGAGACGCTGAAGACGACGGACCCGACGCGGATCGGCATCGTCGGCACGTCGACCGGCGGTGGCATGACGCTGGCGATGATCTTGCGCGCCAAGACCGAGGGCCTACCGCTGCCGGCCGCGATCGCGCCCGGAACGCCGTGGTCGGACCTGACCGAGACCGGCGACACCTACAAGACCAACGAATGGCTCGACAACGTGCTGGTCAGCTACAGCGGCTATCTGGGTCATGCCGCCGCGCTCTACGCCGGCGGTCACGACATGAAGGACCCGCAGCTTTCGCCGATCTACGGCGATTTCCACGGCTTTCCGCCCACGATCCTGACGTCCGGGACCCGCGACCTGTTCCTAAGCAACACCGTCCGCACGCATCGCAAGCTGCGCGACGCCGGCGTGCCGGCCACGCTGCAGGTGTTCGAGGGCTTCTCGCACGCGCAGTACTTGTTCGACGCGACGGCGCCCGAGACCGGCACGGCGTTTCGCGAGATCGCGGCGTTCTTCGACCAGTATCTCGCCAAATGAGTCTGCTTCTCGAGGGAAAAGCCGCCCTCGTCACCGGCGGCGGCAACGGCATCGGCCGGGCGACGGCATTGGCCATGGCGCGCGAGGGCGCCCGCGTGGTGGTGGCCGACATCGAGCCGCAGTCGGCCGAGGCGACGGTGGCGGCGATCAACGAAGCTGGCGGCCAGGCGATCGCCAAGGCGGGCGACCTGACGCAGGCGGCCGAGGTCGAGGCGCTGATCGCCTCGGTGCTGTCCGCCTATGGAAGGCTGGACTGCGCCTTCAACAATGCCGGCATCGCGCCGTATCAGCTCGGGATGCAGGGGCGGAAGACGGCGGAGTGGGAGGAGCCGGCGTTCGACCGGATGATGGAGATCAACCTCAAGAGCGTCTGGCTGTGCATGAAGCACGAGTTGCCGGCGATGCAGGCCGCGGGGGGCGGATCGATCGTCAACACGGCGTCGATCGCCGGGCTGGTCGGGCTGCGGGTGTCGTCGGCCTACGTGGCGGCCAAACATGCGGTGATCGGGCTGACCAAGGCGGCGGCGCTCGAATACGGGACGGAGAACATCCGCATCAACGCGGTCTGCCCCGGCTACGTCGAGACGCGGATGACGGCGACGAGCCGCGGCATCTTCGGCGACCACCTGGTGAACTCGACCCCGCTGGGCCGGCTCGGCAATTCGGCGGAGATCGCCGAACTGGTGGTCTGGCTGTGCTCGGACCGCGCCAGCTTCGTCCACGGCGCGGCCTATGCGGCCGACGGGGGCTGGACCGCGGCGTGACCCGGCCCCGCCCAATCGTCGTCGTCGCATTGCTGGCCGCGGCGGTGGTCTGCGTGCCGGTATTCTTCACCGCGCATTTCGCAGCGTCCGTCCTGCTTTACCGGCTGACGCAAATCGGCGGCCTGTCGCCCGCCGGGACGGCCGGGATGTCGTTCCTGTCGCAGTTCCTCACCATGCTCGCCGCCATGGGCATGACGTATGCGACGTTCGCCGGGTTGCGATGGGTGTGGCAGGGCACCAATCTGTCTCGGAAGTAGACGATGCCCGGACGAGCCGGGCATCGTCGGCCATGCCTGTCAGGAAGCGGTTCTGCAACCGAACGAGGCCCCCAGCAGCCGGACTGATGGCGTTCCAGGTGCTTTCTTGCTCTCGATCAGCGTCGAGACGCTGTCGATGGTGCGATCGAAGCTGGCGTCGGAGCGAGGCAGGGCAGAAGCGCCACCGGCTCGGCATGGTTGAACCCGAGCCCGCCACGCCCGATATATTTTCCAATAGGAGTTTCAGTGCATGACGGCTCTTTCGATTCTCGACCTCGCTCCCGTTCCAGTCGGCGCCACGCCCGGCGACGCGCTTCGCCGCGCTCGTGACCTGGCGCAGAACGCCGAACGGTTCGGCTACAACCGCTACTGGATGGCCGAGCACCACAACATGACCGGCATCGCTAGCGCCGCCACCGCGGTTGCGCTCGGCTTCGTCGCCGAAGGGACGTCGCGCATCCGCATCGGCGCCGGCGGCGTCATGTTGCCGAACCATTCGCCGCTCGTGATCGCCGAACAGTTCGGCACGCTCGATGCCCTGTTCCCCGGCCGGATCGACCTTGGTCTCGGCCGCGCCCCCGGCACCGACGGCTACACCTGGCGCGCCATGCGCAAGGACCCCGGCAGTTCCGATCGCTTCCCGCAGGATGTGCTCGAGCTACAGGCGTTGCTTGGCCCGGTTCAGGACGGCCAGCACGTCAAGGCCGTGCCCGGCATGGACAGCAACATCCCGCTGTGGATTTTGGGCTCCAGCACCTTCGGCGCGCAACTCGCCGCGGCGATCGGCTTGCCCTACGCCTTCGCCTCGCACTTCGCGCCGGGCTCGCTGTTGCCGGCTCTGCGCGCCTATCGCGAGACGTTCCGCCCCTCGGCGCAGTTGGCGGCACCGTACGCGATGGTCGCCTGTAACGTCGTGGTCGCCGACACCGATGCCGAAGCACGCCGGCTGTTCACCTCGCAGCAGCAAAGCTTCACCAACATGTTCCGCAACACCCGCGGCAAGTTGCAGGCGCCGATCGACGATATCGACGATTATTGGCAGCCGAACGAGGCGGCGCAGGCTTCCTCTATGCTCGCCTGCTCCTTCGTCGGCAGCCCGGCTACCGTCGAGCGTGGTCTCGAGCGCTTCGTTGCCGAGACTGGTGCGGACGAGTTGTTGGTCGCTTCGGCGATCTTCGATCAGGCGGCTCGCGTCCGGTCCTACGAGCTACTCGCTCCCATCGGCAGGGCATTGGGCGTGCAGCCAGGACAGCGCCAGGCCGCATGAGCGACGCCACACCCTCGGACTCCAGCAAGCTCACCCGCACCAAGGAGCGTTGGGCGTCCGAGGGTCGGTTCCTCACTGGCCGAATCTCCAGGGAAGGCACGGATCGGTTGCCGCCGGGTCAGCACTTGGTCCGCGACTGGCCGGTGCTCGACCTGGGAGTGCAGCCTTCGGTCACGACCGACAACTGGGAACTGCGTGCGTTTGGCTTGCTGGACGAGCAGACACGTTGGGATTGGGCCGGTTTCATGGCCCTGCCGCAACGCGAGACGGTAACGGACATGCATTGCGTGACGACGTGGTCGCGCTACGACAATCGCTGGTCCGGCGTGACCACGCGCGACTTGCTCGCCGCCGTCGGACCGAAGCCGGAGGCGCAATTCGTCGTGCTGCATTCCTATGATGGCTACACCACCAACCTGCCACTCGAAGATTTCGCTGCGGCAGACGCCATGTTGGTCCATGCGTGGGAGGGCAAGCCGCTTACCCGCGAGCATGGTGGCCCCGTTCGCCTGCTGGTGCCGCATCTTTATCTGTGGAAGAGCGCCAAGTGGCTGCACCGGATCGAGTTCATCGCCGCGGACCGGCGGGGCTTTTGGGAAGATCGCGGCTACCACGATCGGGGCGATCCCTGGGCCGAGCAGCGCTACAGCGACTAAGGACTCCGGCGCAATCCCATCGCGACCGCGGTGCTGACCAGGATTAGGCCGCCGACGTCGAGCAGTCCGAGTTCCTCCCCGAGTAACGGCATCGACAACACCCCCGCGACGCCGGGCACCAAGGCCGTGACCAATGACACCCGCTCGGCGCCGAGCAGCATCAGCGCACGGGTGAACAGGATCACCGACACCACCGTGACCAGGAATCCCTGCATCGTCGCCTGAAGCACCACGATGCCGATCGGCACCTGCGCCAGATGGCTCGGCAGCGCGATCGCCCAGATCGGCAGATAGATCGTCCCGGCCCAGATCCCGACGGTGCAGACGACCTGCCAGGGCGTGATCGCCCATCGGCGGATGAGGATGGTGAAGGCGGTCCAGGCCATGGCGGCGACGATGAAGAGTAGGTCGCCGCGCCAGGCGCCGGGTCGCGCGCCCTGGACGAAGGCGGCGTAGCCCAGCAGCGCGATGCCAACCAGGAGAACGGCCAGGCTCTGCACCCGCGCGCGCGTCCACCGCTCGGCGCCGATCAGCGTGAGCGCGACGGCGACCATGAACGGCAGCGTGCCAGACAGGGTGACGGCCGCATGCGCCGCCGGGGCATAGCTGAACCCCACATAGGACGCAGCGGGAAACACAGCCCGGCCACGACCGCGACCACGGCACTCCGCCGCCACGGCAAGCCGCGCCCAGGCCCCGCGGCATACATCACCAGTGCGATCGGCAAGGCGACCGCATAGCGCAGCGCAGCCAGGTCCCACGGCGTCAGCCGAACCCCCGGCGCCAAGGCCGCATAGCGTCCGGATAGGCTAAAGCCAGCCCACAGCGCGACCACCAACCCGGCGTAGAAATAACCAAGTCCAGTTGAACGCCGCGCAGATGCTGTCATGGTTCCCGAACCATAGACGCCCTGCATCGCTGTGGAAGCGCTGGCGCTGACCGGCCTGGAGCGGCACAGTCGTTTCCGGTAGGGAAACACGTCATGAACTGGCACTCCGATCATTGCACGGCCTGGCTGATGGAAGCCGGTCCGCGCGCCAAGGCCGCCGCCGCTCGGCTCGCGGTCGCGCCGGATGCGCAGCGCAACGCCGCGCTGACCGCCGCGGCACAGGGCCTGCGTGACACCGCGGCCGACATCATCGCCGCCAACGAGGCCGACGTCGCCGCCTTCCAGGGCACGTCGGCGTTCCGCGACCGCCTGCTGCTGACGCCCGACCGCGTCGAAGCGATGGCGGCCGGGCTCGAGGCCATCGCCGCCCTACCGGACCCGCTGGGACGCACGCTGGCGGAATGGACCCGGCCCAACGGCCTGCGCTTCCGCCGCATCCCGCAGCCGCTGGGCGTGATCGGCATGATCTACGAAAGCCGCCCGAACGTCGGCGCCGATGCCGCCGGGCTGTGCATCAAGTCCGGCAATGCGGCGATCCTGCGCGGCGGCTCCGATTGCCAACACTCGGCCGCTGCCATCCAGATCGCGATGCGGGCCGGGCTGGAGGAGGCCGGGCTGCCGGTGGATGCGGTACAGTCGCCGCCTGGACCCGACCGAGGCTTCGTCGCCGCCATGCTCGCCGGCGCCGGGCAGATCGACCTCATTATTCCCCGCGGCGGCCGCAGCCTCGTCGAGCGCGTGCAGGCGGACGCACGGGTTCCGGTGCTGGCCCATGCCGAGGGGCTTTGCCACACCTACATTCACGCCGCCGCCGACCCGGCCATGGCGCGCCGCCTCCTCGCCAACGCCAAGATGCGTCGCACCGGCGTCTGCGGCTCGACCGAAACCCTGCTCATCGATGCGGCCTGCGCCGCCGCCTTGCTGCCCGCACTGGTGGCCGACCTGGCCGCGCTGGGCTGCGAGTTCCGCGCCGATGCGCGCGCGGGGGCCATCGTTCCCGGCCTGCCACTCGCCACTGATGCGGATTTCGCCACCGAGTGGCTTGGCCCGACCCTCTCGATCGCGGTGGTCGACGGGGTCGATACCGCCCTGGCCCACATCGCCCGCTTCGGCAGCGAACACACGGAGGCCATCGTCACCGAAGACGAAGCCGTCGCGGAACGCTTTCTGGCCGGCGTCGGTAGTGCCGTGGTGTTGTGGAACGCCTCCACTCAGTTCTGCGACGGCGGCGAGTTCGGCTTCGGCGCCGAGATCGGCATCGCCACCGGTCGCATGCACGCCCGCGGCCCTGTCGGCGTCGAACAGCTTACCACCTTCCGTTACGTCATCCGCGGCACCGGCCAGGTGCGCCCCTGAAACATCGCCCGCTCGAGCGTCCGCCTCTCGTCGCCGACCGTATCCCACGCTGGGGAGATAAGCGGCGGATGCGCATCGGGCTGCTCGGCGGCTCGTTCAATCCGGCGCATGCCGGGCATCTGCACGTCGCCACCCTCGCCCGGCGTCGGCTGCGACTCGATCAGGTTTGGTTGCTGGTCTCGCCCGGCAACCCGCTCAAGCCACGCACCGGCATGGGTCGCCTGGCTGACCGACTGGCCAGCGCGCGGCGGATCGCGGACGGGCGCCGGATCGTGGCAACCGCGATCGAGGCGAAACTGGGCCATCGCTACACGTTCGACACCTTGCGCGCGTTGCGGCAGCTGTTCCCGCGCGTCGCCTTCGTATGGCTGATGGGGGCGGATAATCTGGCGCAACTGCCCCGCTGGCAGCACTGGACCGGCATCGTCCGCATGATGCCGTTCGCTGTCATGCCACGGCCGGGCTATAACGGACGCGCGTTGGCTGGTAAGGCAGCGCATCGCTTCCGCCATGCCTTCCGTCCGCCGCACACGGCGCCCGCGTTGGCCGGCAGTTCGGCGCCGGCTTGGACGTTCCTGCCGGCGCGCCAAAACTCGCTGTCCGCTACCGAGCTGCGCCGGTCGGAGCCGGCTCTGATCCCCGCAGCGCTAGAAGGAATGCCGTCATAGCCAGGAAGCCGCCGCAGGACCCGGTCGTCAAGCCGCCGTCCCGCCGTCCCGCCACCGCCGCCAAAACCACAGCCAACCTGGCCGAAGCGGTCAAGGCGCCGGGCACGCCGCGCAAGAAAGCCGCCGTCGCCGGGCCGCGGTCGCGCGCCAAGCCGGTCCCGCCGCCGCCCACGAGCAAGGAGCGGCTGGACCAGGTTCAAGCCGTCATCGTCGAGAGCCTGGAGTCCGATAAGGGGGAAGACGTGGTGGCGCTCGACCTCGCCGGCCGTGCGTCCTTCGCCGACCGCATGGTGATCGCGACCGGCCTCGCCGATCGGCAGATCAGCGCCATGGCGACGCATCTCGAAGACGAGCTGGCCAAGATCGGCATCAAGCGTGTGCAGATCGAGGGCGCCGGCGGATCGGACTGGGTGCTGATCGATGCCGGCGATATCGTCATCCACCTGTTCAAGGCGGAAGCCCGTGAACTCTATGGGCTGGAACGGATGTGGGGCGCCGACCTGGACGAGCCGGCCCCTGTAACCGGGAG
>JBPBQE010000014.1:0-12974 GCA_050954595.1 Janthinobacterium lividum
TGGGCCGAGGTCACCGGCGTCGCCGCAGCGGTGTGACCGAGAGCACGCCGCCCTGATCGCGCCCTGTCACAACGTCCGTCCAACAAGTTGACGGTGCCGCCGCGGCTGCCTGGGAGACGGTTCACCATCTGCCGTCGCTGCTGTTCGCGGAGCCGAGCCCGGCGCCGATCAAGCACTGGCTGTGGCGGACGGGTCTGATCGACAGCCCCGATGTGCGGCTTCCCATGCTGCCAGTGAGTGAGCAGCTCGCAGCCCGGATCGGCCGAGCGGTGGAGCGACTTCAGGCAGATGCCGGTCCTGCCGTTTAACCGCTCGGATGCATCGGCAGGGATGGTCCGGTGGCGTGCCGGGTCATCCCATCCGGATAAACGACAGCAGGTCGGCGTTGAGCCGGGCGGGATGGCTGACCGGCAGGCCATGCGGGGCGCCCTCGTACAACACGAGGCGCGCCCCGGGCACCAGGGACGCAGTCAGGTGGCCGGTCAGATGCGGCGGCGAGGACGCATCCTCCTCGCCCTGTATCACCAGCGCTGGCAGGCGCAGCTGAGCTAGCTCCGCACGCATGTCCGTGGACGTTAGTGCCCGGTAGAAGCATTCCAGTGCGGCGGGCGAGGCCTGCAGTGCCTGCGCCACCACTTCGTCCAGTTCGACCTTCGCCACGTCCGGCCCGCCGAACGGCCGGGCGTTGCGGTCGAGCCAGCCCGGCCAGTCCGGGCGCAGCTCCGTTTGGATGAACGCCTCGAACAGGGCCGGGTCGATGCCGTCCGGGTTATCGTCCCGCCGGACCAGCAGCGGCGTGGTCGGCGCGATCATGGCGAGCCGGGCGATGCGGCCGGTGCCGTGCCGGGTCAGGTAGCGGACCGCCTCGCCACTGCCGGCCGAGAAGGTGACGAGGGTGACGCCGTGCAGGTCGAAGGCATCCAGCACAGCCGCCAGATCGTCGGCGAGGGTGTCGAGGTCGTAGCCATGCCCGGGGTCGGGCGTGTGGCCGTGGCCGCGCCGGTCGTAAGTGACGCAGCGCAGGCCGGCGGCCCGGAAGGCGGCAACCTGCCGGTGCCAGGACGCGCCCGGCAGGCTCCAGCTGGCCAGGAACACGACGGGCGGGCCTGCGCCCTCATCCTGGCAGTGCAGGGCGACATCGGCCCGGCGGACAATGCGGGTGAACTCGTTCGGCATGGTGGGCTCCAGTGACATGACGCCTCCAGGGTTCCAGCCGGCCCGCGCGGGGTCGATTACCTCCGACGTCATGCGGGCTGACGGCATCGCGGCGGCCGTTACCTCAGAGGTCATGGCGCGGCCGGGGCCGGGTGGTATCCTTTCCGCCATGACCAGCCTTGTCACCACGCCCGCCAAAGTCGGCGACCTCTTGCGGGAATGGCGGCAGCGCCGTCGCTTCAGCCAGCTTGACCTGGCAAGCGAGGCGGAGGTTTCCACGCGGCACCTCAGCTTTGTCGAGACCGGCCGCGCCGCTCCCAGCCGTGACATGCTGCTGCGGCTGGCCGAACGGCTGGACGTCCCGCTGCGAGCCAGGAACGAGCTGCTCCAAGCTGGCGGGTTCGCTGCGATCTACGCAGAGCGGCCGCTCCAGGCGCCCGAGATGACTGTGGCACGCCGCACGGTGGAAACCGTGCTGGCCGCGCATGCCCCGTTCCCGGCACTCGCCATCGACCGGCACTGGACGCTGGTCACGGCCAACGCCGCCGTGCCGCCGTTGCTGGCAGGTGTTGCCGCGCACCTCCTGGAGCCGCCCGTCAACGTGCTGCGTCTCAGCCTGCACCCGGAGGGCCTGGCGCCGCGCATCGCCAACCTGGGTGAGTGGCGCGCCCATCTCCTGGCGCGAGTGCAGGGGCAGGTCGACGGCACCGGCGACAACGTCCTGCGCGCGCTGCGGTCGGAACTGGCGGCCTATCCTTTCACCGCCAGTCCGACGCGGCCTGGCAACTTCGCCGGGATCGCGGTGCCTTTCCGCCTCTGCGTTCCAGGCCTACCCGAACCGCTCTCGTTCATCAGCACCACAACGGTGTTCGGGACGCCAGTGGACGTGACCCTGTCGGAGCTGGCGCTAGAGTGCTTCTACCCGGCCGACGAGACAACGCGCATGACCCTGATCGGCCAAGGCGCGCCGGGGGTGTGACCTAGTGGGTGCGGCGTATGCCCCAGCACCCGTCCAGCTGAAGCATGCCGATCCACGGATCTAGCCAGCACCCGCAGAGGAAGAGGAAACTGACGTCGGCTTTCTAGGCTTACCACTCTGAAGCCGACCATCCGCTATCGGCCACTTGACTTCATGAGTGCAGCACGGGTGAACGCTGAGGCTCCGGTCTGTCCACTCTGCAATTCCCGATCGCCCTCGGCGGCAATCGGAAATCCGGAATGCCGCTGATCGACTTCTCGGCATGCTGCCGCTGCGTCGCCGTTAAGCGAGTGACTAGTCGTGTTGATCGGCTGCCATGACCCCTTGCCTTCAGCCCGAGCAGCAAGCGCCAGCGTCGCCGTCGAGCCGAGGCTCGCAAAGCTGCCCGACAGCAGCGCGGACCAAAGCAATTTGGACCACCGCGTCGCCACGCTCTCCCGAGTGTGTCAGAACGGTGTGACGCCGGCCGGGCGCTCCACGCTCAAACGCGGTCGACGTGGCCGAGCGCTTGGCCGGGGGCTACTTGGTCGCGGACCAGGCGCTTAAGCGTCTTGCTGTCCGGAAAGCCGCCGTCGCGGACGCGCTCCCAGATCAGCACGCCATCGACTTCGACCCGGAACACGCCACCCGTGCCTGGGCACAAGCTGACCGCCCCGAGCGTCGTCTCGAATGTCGACAGCAGCTCCTGCGCCATCCAAGCCGCCCGCAACAGCCATTTGCACTGCGTACAGTAGGTGATGCTGACCTGCGGCCGGGCCATCAGCGTCCTACCCGACGGGAGATCGCCACGCGATCACGCGACAGCCTGCCGAAGCGCGCCGGGTTGAAGGGCGAGACGTCGATGGTGCATGCCGTGCCATCTAGCACCAGCTCGGCCACCGTCTCACCGGTCGCGGGCGCGTTCAGGATGCCCCACACACTGTGCCCGGTCGCCACGAACACCCCGTCAGCGCCGCCAACAGGGCCGATCAGGGGTAGGCCGTCGTCCGTCACCGGCCGGTAGCATGCGCCGGACGCGACGACGGGTGCGCTGGCGAGTACGGGCGACACGCGGGCGCATAATGCGGCCAGCCGTTCGAGCGCTCCCCGGTCGGGCGCGATGAGGGCCGGGTCGACCGGGACGGGCGTCTCGCTGGAGATGCCACAGACATAGGTCGTGCCATCCGCGCGCGGGAAGATCTCAGGCGAGAGCGTGCCGCCAGCGGGGTCGGAGTAGTCCAGGAAAAGCGCTTCCGCCGGCAGCTGCGTTCCCGTCTCGAACACCAAACTATGCCCCTTCAAACCGTAGACCGGCGGCAGCTCGAGCCACTCGGAGGCTAGTGCGGACCACGGTCCCATCGCGATCACCACGGCGTCGGCTGACAGCGTCCCGTCCTCGAGCTGAACGCCGCAGACCCGCTCGCCCCGGCGCAGCAGCCCGGTTGCCCGACCCATGTGCAGAATGGCGCCATGCGTCTCGGCCGCGCGCATGGTGGCGGCGGTAAACCGGGCCGGGTGGACCTGCGCGGTCGAGCTGGGCGTGCCGATCCGTTGCCCGATGGCAACATCGGTGCCGACCCAATCGGGCGTGGTGGCCTGCGGTCGGTGGCGTGTGGACCCTCCGACCGTGCCGGAGAACGTCGTCATGCGCCGGTAGCCCCAATCCCGGCCGCCCCAGATGTCGGCGAACTCGGCATGCAGCGCGAAGCTGCGACGTGCCAGGTGTTCGACCGGCGTGCCGTCGCACCAGTCCAGCGCAAGGAAGCCTCCCGACTTGCCTGACGCAGCACCCGCCACCGCGTGGCACTCCACAACGACGACCTCCGCCCCGCGCTCTGCCAATCGAAAGGCGGCGGAGGCGCCGATGGCACCGCCGCCGAGAACCACAACCCGCATCGACCGCTCCGTTCCCGTCAGATTAAGGATATGGAGGACGACGTGGCGCGCCCAAGCCCGCGCTGGCGCGTTGACATCGGATGACCGAGCCAGACACGCTCCCCATCCCGGCCGCGCCGCCTTTCCCGAACTCGCGCCTGCCCGTATTGCTTTACCGCGCCGCCGTACCGGCCGACGCCTGCGGCATCGAGCATGCGTTTGCCGCCTGTGGGTGGAGCAACGCTTGGCGGAACGGCATCTACCCGTTCCACCATTTCCATAGCATCGCGCACGAGGTCTTGGAAATTGCTGCCGGCCGCATGGTAGTCTGCCTCGGTGGCCCGGCCGGCAAGGAGGTCGAGCTGACAGCCGGCGACGTCATCGTCATCCCTGCCGGGGTAGCGCACTGCAACCTCCGCGAGGACGGCCCCTTGTTGGTGGTCGGCGCCTACCCCGGTGGCGCACGCTTCGACAAGCTCCCCAGCGACCCGGACGCGTTTCAAGCGGCGGCCAGCCGGGCTGCTGCGGTGGCAATACCGGATCGTGAGCCGGTGCCAGGCCATGACGCGCTACGACGTCTCTGGACCGCTGCAGGCGTATGATCCGCGATTGACCCTCTGGCGCTTCTGGCGGCGGAGATGCATCAACCTCTACCTCCGCTGCTACCACCTTGCCGCTTCAGACCGGACCAGCCGCTTTCGGCCAGGCACGGTTTAGCGCCCGCGCGCGCAAACGCGTCGGCGATCCAGGTGCCGTAAATCTCAACAATTCCGGTGATGATGATGCGACGTGTAGCGAAGTCGCTCATGGCTTCAACATGTCCGATTAGTAGTGCAAAGGCGGCGAGACCTCCTCGGCGAAATGGCACGCGACGCCGGACTCGCCGACCTGACGCCAAGCCGGTTCTTCGATGGCGCAAGCCGGGCGTGCCATCGGGCAGCGTGTGTGGAAACGGCAGCCCAGCGGCGGATGGGCCGGGTTCGGGATCTCGCCCACCAGCGGCACACGCGGCTTGGCGCGCTGGCGAACCGGGTCCGGCTCCGGCACGGCGAGCAGGAGCGCGCGGGTGTAGGGATGCCGTGGCGCGGCGAACAGCGCGTCGCGCGGCGCCAACTCGACCAACCGGCCCAGATACATCACCGCGACCCGGTCACACACATGCCGCACCACGGCCAGGTCGTGCGAGACGAATAGGTTGGCCATGGCATGGCTGCGCTGCAACGTCACAAGCAGATTGAGGATCTGCGCCCGCACGCTGACGTCGAGTGCACTGACGGGTTCGTCGCAGACCAGCAGCGCCGGGCGCAAAGCGAGGGCGCGCGCGATGACGAGGCGCTGCCGTTGACCGCCGCTGAACTGGTGCGGGTAGCGCGCCGCGTGTTCCGGCGGCAGGCCGACCTCGGCCAGCAACGCGCCAACTTGCTCGCGCAGCGCCCGTCCCTTTGCTAGGCCACGCACGAGCAGCGGTTCGCCCACGGCCTCGCCGACTGTCATCCGAGGGTTGAGCGAGGTCGCTGGATCCTGGAACACCATCTGCATGCGGGCGCGAGCACGATGGAGAGTTTGCCGGTCAGCGCCGACGATCTCGGTCCCGTCGACGGCGATAGAGCCCCGGGTGGCGGCTTGTAAGCCGACCACCGCCTTGGCGATGGTCGATTTGCCGCAGCCGGACTCGCCGACGAGACCCAACGTCTCACCCGCTTGAACGTGCAGGCAAACACCATCGACGGCCCGCACCGGCGGCCCATTTCGGGCGGGGTAATGCACCGCGAGATCCCTCACCGTCAGGGCGTCGGTCATGCCGCGACCATTGCGACACGGTCGGCGTGCCAACAGGCCGAAAGCTGACCGTCGCCACGGTCGGCGAGCGGTGGTCGCTCGACCCGGCAGCGCTCGCCGACAAGTGGGCAGCGATCGGCAAAGCGGCAGGCTGGGCTGAAATGCTTCGGCAGCGGTACCTGGCCGGCGATGACCGCGAGTTCGGATTTCGGCACGTCGGTCAGGCGCGGCAAGGCGGCGAGCAACAGCGCGGTATATGGATGAGCGGGGTTGGCAAACACCCGGCCGATCCGGCCGGTCTCGGCGATCCGCCCGGCATACATCACCGCGACCCGGTCGGCGATGTCGGCCACCACGCCCATGTCGTGCGTGATCAGCAGGATCGCAGTGCCGCGCTCGGCGGCCAGTCGGCGGAGCAGCTGCAGGATCTGCGCCTGGATGGTGACGTCCAGCGCGGTGGTCGGCTCGTCGGCAATCAGGATCGCGGGGCGGGCGATCAACGCCGTGGCAATCATCACACGCTGAGCCATGCCACCGGAGAGCTCGAACGGGTATTGCGCGATGCGGCGCGCCGGGTCGCTGATGCCGACTTCGGTCAACATGGCCAGCACCGCCTCCCGCGCGGCCCGCCCGCGCAGGCCGGTGGCTTCGGCGATTTGGGCGCCGACGGTCGAGAGCGGGTCAAGCGCGGCTTGCGGCTCCTGGAAGATCATGGAGATACGTCGGCCGCGCAGGCGGCGGACGTCACGCTCTCGCATCGCGTAGAGGTCGTCGCCGTCGAGCAGGATGCGCCCGCGCTGCCGCTCGACCGCGCTGGGCAGTAGCCGAATTGTCGCTTGCGCTGTCAGCGACTTGCCGCAGCCAGACTCGCCCACGAGCGCCAGCACCTCGCCGGGCTGCACGGCGAAGCCGATGCCGTCCACCACCGGCGCGCCGGCAATGCTGAGCACGAGGTCCTCGACCTCTAAGGCGGGCCGGGTCATCGGCGAGCCGACCGCGGATCGAGCTGGTCGCGCAGCAGATCGCCGAGCAGGTTGACGCACACAACCAGCGCGAACAGCCCGATCCCGGGGAACACGGTCAGCCACCAGGCACGCTCGACATATTGCCGGCCTGCACTCAGGATCGACCCCCAGGACGGCGCCGGCGGCTGGATGCCGAGCCCCAGGAACGACAGCCCGGCCTCGAACAGGATCATCAGCCCGAACTCGCTGGTCGCAACCACCAAAAGCGGCCCGGCGATGTTCGGCAGCACGTGCCGGCTCAACAGCCGCACGGCGCCGGCGCCGG
Organism: Janthinobacterium lividum; assembly: GCA_050954595.1. GTDB lineage: Bacteria > Pseudomonadota > Alphaproteobacteria > Acetobacterales > Acetobacteraceae > JAVVHH01. The sequence continues at coordinate 7,058 of JBPBQE010000014.1, forward strand.
CCATCTCGCTGGCCTGGATGAACGGCATGGACGCGACCTGCAGCGTCGAGGCGTAGGCGACGCGCGTGTAGCGCGGCCAGCGCGTGAGCCCGAGCACCAGCACCAGGTCCAGGAAGCCCGGCCCGATGACGGCGACGGTGAGCACTGCCAGCAAGATCGCGGGGATCGACAGCATGGTATCGACCAGCCGCATGGCAATCGTCGCGGTCCAGCTGCGGAACCAACCCGCCGCAAGGCCCAGGCTGACACCTACCGCCACTGATACCGCGACCGACAGGATTGCGACCGCGAACGAGGCGCGGGCGCCATACAGGATGCGGGACAGCAGGTCGCGCCCGAGATCGTCGGTGCCGAGCGCGAACAGGCCCTGACGCGGATCGATCGTGCCCGGCGGCCTCAGCCGCAGCAGCAAGGATTGCCGCAGCGGATCGTGCGGCACGATCCAGGGCGCCAGCAGCGCCGCAATGCCGAAGGCGAGCAGCACGCCGAGCAACACCAGCACGCCGATAGGCAGGCGCCTCATGCGGCGCCGCGGATGCGCGGATCGACTATGGTGTATGCCAGGTCGGCCAGCAGGTTGAGCCCGATGTAGGTGAGCGAGACGAACAGCACGATCGCCTGCACAACGAGGAAGTCTCGCGCCTGGATCGACTGCATGGCGAGCTGGCCGATGCCTGGCCAAGCGAACACTGTCTCCACGATCACGGCGCCTGCCAGCAGATTACCGATTTCAAGCGCGGTAATCGTGATGACCGGAATGGCGGCGTTTCGGAGTACGTGATGGAAGACGGCGCTCCGCATCGACAGGCCGCGCGCGCGGGCGGCGTTGACGTAATCGCGCCCTAACTCGTCCAGCACCGAGATCCGCGTCATGCGCGCGAAGGTGGACATCGCCACCGCGCCGAGTGCGATCGACGGCATGATGAGCGAGGCGAATCCTTCCGCGCCAGAGGTCGGCAGCCAGCGCAGCGTCACCCCGAACAGCAGGATCAGCAGCACGCCGGACCAGAAGGTCGGTAGGCTCTGCCCCGCCAGCACGAACGCAGAAAGCAGCTTTTCCAACATGCCGCCGCGCCATACCGCCATTGCGATCCCGGCCGGGATGCCGATCGCCAGTGCGACGACCAGCGACCCGGCCGCCAGCGCCAGCGTATAGGGCAGGCGCGAGAACAAGATCAGCGACACCGGCAGCCGCTGCACGAGCGAATGGCCGAGATCGCCCTGCGCCAGCGTGCCGAGATAGCCGAAATATTGCTGGTAGAGCGGCTGGTCGAAGCCGAGCAGGTGCCGCAGCTGCGCAATCTGCTCCGCACTGGCGCCCTCCGGCGCCAGCAGCAGGGTCGGATCACCGGACAGGTGCATGACGAAGAAGACCAGGGTCACGACGCCGAACGTCGCGATCGCCGCCTGCAGCAGGCGGGACGCCAGATGTCGCAACTTCTATTGCCAGCGCATGTCGAACACGAACATGGCCTCGTTGGCCGTGGGCGCCCATTTCAGGTGTGGGTTGGCGCCGTAGATGGCGACGTCCTGGAACAGGCCGATACCCGGCACCTCGTCGTGCAGGATCTGGAAGGCATCGCGGTAGGCCTGCTTGCGCTTGCCCTCGTCCAGCGTGGAGCGCGCGGCATCGACCAGCTTGTCAAAGGCCGGGTTGGAGTATTTCGACCAGACGGAGCCGGTGCGGAACAGCGGGAAGATGACGCCGTCGGCATCCTGGCAGGCGCAGGACCAGCGGCCCTGTGACAGCGTGCCGGCCTCGGTCGCCGGACCTTGGCGACGGCGCAGGAAGCTCGGCTGGTCCATCATGACGATGTCCACCTTCAGCCCGACATCGGCAAGCATCTGCTGCACCGCCTCGTTCAGCCGCCGGTCGTAGACGGGCGAGGTGATGAACTGCACGGTCGTGCCCGCCGCCCCGGCCTCCTTGACCAGCTTGCGGGCGGCGTCCGGATCGAACGGCCAGGCCGGCACGTCTGTCGTGTAGCCAAAATTGGCCGGCGTCAGCACTTCGGCTACCGGCCGTGCATAGCCCTGCTGCAGCGCCGAGATCAGCGTCTCCCGGTCTATCGCCATGGCGATGGCGCGCCGCACCCGGACGTCCTTCCCCGGCCCGGCGAGCGCGTTGATTGACAAATACGCCACCCGCTCCGTCGGCAACGTCAGCAGCTGCACCCCACGCTCGGATTTCAGCGCCTCGGCATCGTCCGGCGAGAGGCCGCGTACCAGGTCGGCGCGCCCCGCCCGCAGATCGGCCACCCGCGTCGTGACGTCCGGCACGGCGCGGAACACCACGCTGGCGAAGGGCGGCCCCCCCCGCCAGTAGCCCGGCACCGCATCGAGCGTGGTCGCCACGCCATGCTGCCAGGAGCGCAGCTTGTAGGGGCCGCTGCCGACCGGATGCTGGTTGAACTCGGTGTCACCGAGCTTCTCGACCACCGCCTTTGGCACGATCGACAGCTTCACCAATTGCGCCAGCAGAACGGGATACGGCGTCTTGGTGTGCAGCGTCACCTGCGCCGGGCCAGTGATCTCGGCTGAACTGATCTGGTCGAACTGGCTGAGCTGCGAACTCTTCAGCGCCGGGTCGATAATGCGGTTGACGGAGAAGGCGACGTCGCCGGCGGTCAACGGCGAGCCGTCATGGAAGGTGATGCCCGCCCGAATATCGAACACCAGCGTGGTATTGTCCGTGTAGCGCCAGGCGGTGGCGACCTGCGGCACGATCGCACCGGCGGCGTCGCGGGTGACGAGGTTGTCGAAGATGTTGCGATAGATCGAATAGCTGTCGGTGTCCCATTGCAGCTGCGGATCGAGCGTCGCGGCGTCTGCGGCTAGATCGATCGTCAGCTCGGACTTCTGCGCCCGGGCTGGACCGGTAATGAGCGCGGAGGCGAGCAATGCGGCAAACAGACGATGGAGCATCAAGCGGCCTTCAAAAATCGCGCTTGATCGTGCGCCGCGGCGGCACTTGATGCAACATGGCACACCCCTCGGCCGCCATGATCGGATCCACCGTTGCACCCATTACGCGCTGCCTTTGTTGCCGCCCTGCTCGCCAGCAGCGTCCTGAGGCCGGCCGTCGCCGATCAGGCCAATTTCGTCGTCGATCTGCCCACCGATCCGGCGTCGCTTGACCCGCATCTGCAGTGGGATCCCGATAGCTACGCCGCCTACCGCAACATGTTCGACAACGTTGTCACGCGCGACGCGAGCGGCGCCATCGTCCCGCAGGTCGCGGCCGCGTGGCGCTACGAGGACGACACCCACGTCGTGTTCACCATCCGCGACGACATCAGCTTCCACGACGGCGCCAAGCTGACGCCCGAGGACGTGGTGTTCTCCGTCAAGCGCATCACCGACCCGACGTTCAAGAGCCCGCAGCTCAGCCAGTTCGATCAGATTACGGGCGCCGAGGTCATCGGTCCGCACGAGATCCGCCTCACCACCCGCACGGCCTACCCGGTGCTCCTGGCGCAATTGACCAAGCTGTCCGTGGTGCCCCGCGCGGCTGTCGAGGCGCTGGGCGAGAAGTTCAACCAGCAGCCGATCGGCAGCGGCCCCTACAAATTTGTTTCCCGCCGCCAGGGCGTGAGCATCGTCATGACCGCGAACGAGACCTACTGGCGTGGCAAACCGCCGTTCCCGCGCGTCGAGTTGCACCCCGTCGGCGACGAAAGCACCCGCATCGCCGATGTCCGCACCGGGCGGGCCGACATCGCCCGCCTGCTCTCGACCGATAACGCTGACACCCTCAAGACCGATAAGGCGGTCAAGGTGCTCTGGACCCCGACCGAGCGGGTGTCCTTATTGATGTTGAACACGCTTGATGGCCCGACACGGGACCGCCGCGTGCGGGAAGCGATTGCTCATGCCATCGACTGCGACGTCATCATCGAGGCTTTGCTGAAAGGCTATGCCAAACCAGTGAACGAGCCGTTGACGCCGGCCAGTTTCGGTTTCGACACCAGCATCCCGAACTACGACTTCGACCCGTCTCAGTCGAAAGCTCTCCTCGCGCAAGCCGGGATCGCACCCGGCACCAAAGTCAGCTTCTTGACCTCGCCCGTCTTCGACCAGCGGGTCGTCCAAGCGATTCAGCAGATGTTAGGCGATATCGGCCTTTCGGCGGAGTTGAAGACGGTTGATTTGGCGACTTATCTCCGCGCCCGCCAGGGTCGACCGGACGAGGCTGGCGACGTGTCATTCTTCCGCTGGTCATGCGGCTGCCAAGATGCCGATGGCACGTTGTTCCCCCTCTTTGACTCCACGAGCCAGTGGTCAAAGTATAAGAATCCTGCCGTCGACGCTGCCCTGCAAATCGGCCGCAATACCCTAGGTTCGGCTGTCCGAGCCGCCGCATATCGTGATGCGCTGGCGATCATCCACGAAGATATTCCGGCGGTCCCTCTCTATCAGGACGCTGCAATGTATGTGGCGCGCCCACCCCTACAATTTGCACCGACGACGAACGAAAGCTTTTTCCTGTTCGACATGGCATGGCGCTAACGACGCTTACGCTTCAGTCAATACGAACCGTGGTGCCGTCCAGTTCCGGGCCGGCGGCTAGGCTAGACCCCTGGCCGCTCACCCACGGGGCCGTCTGGCTCGCGCTATCCTGGTCGTCGCGTGTTGCCGAACACCAATCCCGCGGCACTGTATTACCTATGTTCGAGAGCCAAACGCACGACTCTCTCCCAGTTTTGACCTTACATGATCCGAATGTATTCCGGGTCCGCCAGGTCCAACGTGCGACTTAGTACATTCTGTGACGTCGCCATTTCCGCTGTGCACGACCCTCGATGACGTCCGTTCTCTGTCTTGCCCTGCTCCAATGCCGCCTGTCCTCTGTGGATGGCTCCCTTGATGCAAGCGCAATTTGCTGATCTGGCGTGTTGGTCGGGTGCAGTCTTCTGTTCGGCCTGTTGATGCAGTCGACTTTGGACTGCTGGCCCTGACGGGTTCCGCGAACCGGGTCCCATTCTGGTTTTCAGGCAATAACGCCTTCGACAGTCGTTGGGTTGTCCCTGTTCCCGGCCTGACCGGTTTCGCCATCACTGCTCGTCGCGCCCGCAACCTCCTGAAGCTGATCCCTCAGCTAAACTCTAATCGACCCGTTATACCGACAGTGCCGGCACGTGGTCTGGCTGGTAAACTTCGCCGCGCGTCATGACCGCCCACACGATCCGCGCCATCTTGTTGGCCATTGCCACCGTCGCTACCCGTACGGGCTTTCTGGCCAGCAGATTGACCAGGTGGGGATGAGCAGTGTCTGGCTTGCTCTTGGCATACCGCACCAGCGCGGTGGCGCCAATCACGAGCAGGCGGCGCAGGTATTTGTCACCCATCTTGCTGATGCGCCCCAGTCGCTCCTTGCCGCCGCTTGAGTTCTGCAGCGGGGTCAGACCGAGCCAGGCCGCAAACTGTCGGCCCGAGCGGAACTAACCAGGGTCGGTGACGGAGGCCGCCAGCGCCGTCGCGCCGATCGGGCCAATGCCGGGGATCGTTGCCAGGCGGCGTGCCATTTCGTCGCTCCGTTGTAGAGCCACGAGCGCACGATCGATCTCGCGCACATGGGAATGCGTGTCGAGCGCTTGCTGCGAGAGCGCGAAGATGATCTTGACCGCCGCTGCTGGCACGTCGGGCGCCTCGCCCTCGAGCACCTGGCGCGCCATCGTCAACGCACGTTCGAGGCCTTCGGGGATGTTGATGCCGAACTCGGCCAGCAGCCCGCGCATCATGTTGACCGACTGGGTGCGCTGCTTGACCAGGAGATTGCGGGCACGATGCATCGAGAGAGCTGCCTGTTGCTCGCGCGGCTTGATCGGCACGAACCGCATCGTCGGCCGGGTCACTGCCTCGCAGATCGCTTCGGCGTCGGCGGCGTCAGTCTTGCCGCGTTTGACGTAGGCTTTGA
>JBPBQE010000028.1:0-12817 GCA_050954595.1 Janthinobacterium lividum
CGAAGGCCAACTCGTATTGTGCGGATTACAGCGAGGCGCTGGACGCGCTGATCGGGCATGGGCGCGATCTGGCCGGGTCGGTGAAGGCGAAGCGGGATCCGAGCGACGAGGCAGCCGCATTTGCGCGGGATTACAACAAGTCGGTCGATTACTACGCGCAGTGCCTCAAGGCGGAACCGCGGGCGCGGGGGTAGAGGCTGCAGCACTCGCCGGCGACCGGCGAGTGCTGCAAGGGAGTTAGACGCGCTCGATCAGGGCGGCGATGCCCTGGCCGACGCCGATGCACATGGTAACGATGGCGCGCTTGCCGCCGGTGGTTTCGAGCGCGTTGACGGCGGTCATGGCGAGGCGGGCGCCGGAGGCGCCGAGCGGATGGCCGAGCGCGATGGCGCCGCCATGCGGGTTCACGCGGGGGTCGTCTTCCTGCAGGCCGAGTTGACGCAGGACGGCGATGCCCTGGGAGGCGAAGGCTTCGTTCAACTCGATCAGGTCGATGTCGCGCAGGGTCAGGCCGGTGCGCTCGAGCAGTTTTTGGACAGCTGAGGCGGGGCCGATGCCCATGATGCGCGGTTCGACGCCGGCCGTGGTCATGGCAACTATGCGGGCGCGCGGGGTTAGGCCGTGACGCTTAGCGGCGTCGGCGCTGGCGATCAGGAGAGCGGCAGACCCGTCATTGACGCCGGAGGCGTTGCCGGCGGTGACGGTGCCGGGGTTGCGGAACGGGGTCTTGAGCTTGGCGAGCATCTCCATCGTGGTCTCGGGACGCGGGTGTTCGTCCTGGCTGACGACGGTGTCGCCTTTGCGACCCTTGATCGTGATGGGAGCGATCTCGCGGGCGAAGAAGCCGGCGGCCTGGGCGGCGCCGGCCTTTTGCTGCGAGTTGAGGGCGAAGCGGTCCTGGGCTTCGCGGGTGACCTGGAATTGCTCGGCGACGTTCTCGCCGGTCTCCGGCATGGAGTCGGTGCCGTACATGGACTTCATCAGGCCGTTGACGAAGCGCCAGCCAATGGTGGTGTCGTAGATCTCGGCGGCGCGAGCGAAGGCTTCGGTAGCCTTACCCTGGACGAAGGGGGCGCGGGTCATGCTCTCGACGCCGCCGGCGAGCATCAGCTCGGCCTCGCCGGCGCGGATGGCGCGGGCGGCGGTGCCGACGGCGTCGAGGCCGCTGCCGCACAGGCGATTGACGGTGCTGCCGGGGACGGAGGTGGGCAGCCCGGCGAGCAGGGTGGCCATGCGGGCGACGTTGCGGTTGTCCTCGCCGGCCTGGTTGGCGCAGCCCATGTAGCAATCGTCGAGCTGATCCCAGTCGACGCCGGCGTTTCGCTCCTTGAGCACGCAGATCGGGTGGGCGGCGAGGTCGTCGGTGCGGACGTCCTTGAGGGCGCCGGCGTAGCGGCCGATCGGGGTGCGGGCGAAATCGCAGATGAAAGCGTCGGACATTGGTAGCCTCCCGTTTTGCCTTTGGTTAGGCCGGGTGGACGGCGGCGTCTAGAACAACCAAAGTTTCGCGCATGAGCGAGACGGACATGGATTGGGCGGCGGTCGGGGCGCATTTGGCGACGGCCGGGCTGGTGCTGCTGCCGGGAGAAAGGGCGCGGTTTCCGGGTGGGTTCGCCAATCGGAACTACCGGATCGAGTTGGAGAGCGGGCCGGCGGTGCTGCGGCGGCCGCCGCCGGGTCCGTTGCCGAAAGGGGCGCACGACATGGGGCGGGAGCATACGATCCTGTCGCGGCTGCCGGATGCGCTGCCGTTCGTGCCGCGGAGCCTGCATCTGTGCGAGGACACCAGCGTCATCGGGGTGAAGTTCCAGGTGATCGAGTATCGCGAGGGCGTGGTGATCGGCGGGACGCTGCCGGCGGCGTTCGCAGGGCGCGGGGCCGAGCTGTCGGAGATGCTGGTGGCGACGCTGGCGGCGATCAACACGGCCGACACGGCGGCGTTGGGGCTGGACGGGTTGGGGCGGCCGGAAGGGTTCCTGGGGCGGGCGGTCGAGGGATGGCTGACTCGAGGCGCGGCGGCGGATGCGGGGCCGGTGCTGGATGAGTTAGGCGCCTGGCTGCGGGCCAATGCGGTGCCGGACGGGGCGCCGGGGCTGCTGCACAACGACTTCAAGCTGGACAACGTTATCGTCGACCCGGTGTCGCTGCGGCCGAATGCGGTGGTGGATTGGGATCAGGGGACGCGCGGCGACCCATTATTCGATCTGGCAACCTTGCTGAGCTACTGGACCGAACCGGGCGATCCGGCGGTGATGCACGAGTTGCAGCAGATGCCGAGCGCGGGGGACGGCTTCATCTCGCGGGCGACAGTGGTGGCGCGGTGGAGCGCGCTGACGGGGCGGGACGTTTCGGACATTCGGTTCCACCGGGTACTGGCAATGGTGAAGCTCGGGGTCATCTTTCTGCAGTTGCATGGGCTGTATCGGCGCGGGGCGACGGCAGACCAGCGCTATGCGCGGTTCGGGGGGTTGGGGGCCGGGTTGCTGGAATTCGCGCTGGAGATCGCAGCGGGGCGGGCGTTCTAGCGATGCCGCGGCTCGGGGCGTAGAAACGGATCAAGGGAGCGGACGATGGATTTCACAGTACCAGCCGAGTTGGTCGAGCTGCAGGAGCGGACGCGGGTTTTTATTCGGGAGAAGATTATCCCGTTGGAGCGGGATCCGCGGCAGACGTCGCACGGGCCGACGGACGAGTTGCGGCTGGAGATGAACGGGCTGGCACGCGAGGCCGGGTTGTTGGCGCCGCATGTCGCCAAGGAATATGGTGGGCTGGGGCTCGGGCATTTCGGGCGCGCTATCGTGTTCGAGGAGGCCGGGTATTCGGTGCTGGGGCCGCTGGCAATGAATCTGTCGGCCCCCGACGAAGGCAACATGCACCTCATGGAGATCGTGGGCACCGAGGCGCAAAAGGAGCGGTGGCTGCGGCCGCTGGCGTCGGGCGCGACCCGGTCGTGCTTCGCGATGACGGAGCCGCCGCCGGGCTCCGGATCGGACCCGGGGGCACTGTCGACGACGGCGGTGCGGGACGGGGACGACTACGTCATCAACGGGGAGAAATGGTTCATCACCGGGGCGGTGGGCGCGCAATTCGCAATCATCATGGCCAAGGGTGAGGATGGGAAGGCGACCATGTTCCTCAGCGACATGGATCGGCCCGGCATCCGCCTCGAGCGGGTGATGGACACGATGGACCAGGGCTTCGCGGGCGGGCACGCGGTGCTGAAGTTCGAGGGGCTGCGGGTACCGGCGGCGGACATCCTGGGCGAGGTCGGGGCCGGGTTCCGGTATGCGCAGGTCCGGTTGGCACCGGCGCGGCTGACGCATTGCATGCGGTGGCTGGGGTCGGCACGGCGGGCGCAGGACATCGCGCTGGGCTATGCGGCGAAGCGGCAGGCCTTCGGCAAGACCTTGGCCGAGCATGAGGGCGTCGGCTTCATGCTGGCGGATAACGACATGGACATCCGGACCAGCCGGCTGACGATCTGGCACACGGCTTGGCTGCTGGACCAGGGCGAGCGAGCGGGGACGGAGAGCAGCATCGCCAAGGTGGTGTGCTCGGAAGCGATCTATCGCGTGGCGGACCGGTGCGTGCAGGTGCTGGGCGGGCAGGGCGTTTTGGGCGAGACGGTGGTGGAGCGGATTTTCCGCGAGGTACGGGCGTTCCGGATCTATGACGGGCCGAGTGAGGTGCATCGGTGGAGCCTGGCGCAGAAGCTGGTCAAGCACGGGGCAAACCGCTGAACTTCTTCTCGCTGTACGCGCAGGGATTCGCGCGGGTCGCGGCGTGCACGAACGTGCTCGCGTTGGGCGATCCCGCGCGCAATGCCGAGCGCATCGTGGAAGCGGCCGCTGCCTGCGGCGAGGAGGGGGCGGCGGTGGCGCTGTTCCCGGAGCTGTCGCTGTCAGGCTACGCGATCGACGATCTGCTGCTGCAGGACACGCTGTTGGACGCGGTCGAGGCGAGCATCGCGGCGATCGTCGGCGCATCGGGCGGGCTGTTGCCGCTGATCGTGTTCGGGGCGCCGGTGCGGCATGCCGGGCGGGTATATAACTGCGCCGTGACCGTGCATCGCGGGCGCCTGCTCGGGGTGGTGCCGAAGGTCTATCTGCCGAACTACCGCGAGTTCTACGAAAAAAGATGGTTCGCGTCGGGGGCGGGGACAGAAGGCGAGACCGTCCGGATCGGCGGGCTAGAGGTGCCGTTCGGGCCGGATTTGCTGTTCGAGGCGAGCGATTTGCGCGGGCTCGTGGTGCATGCCGAGATTTGCGAGGATTTCTGGGTACCGATGCCGCCGAGCACAGGGGCGGCGCTGGCGGGGGCGACGGTGCTGCTGAACCTGTCGGCGAGCAACATCGTGATCGGCAAGTCGGAGACGCGGCGGATGCTGTGCCGGTCGCAGTCGGCACGGTGCCTGGCGGCATACGTGTATGCGGCGGCCGGGGTGGGGGAGAGCACGACGGACCTGGCCTGGGACGGCCAGGTTTCGGTGTTCGAGAACGGCGTCGTGCTGGCGGAGAGCGAGCGGTTTCCGGTCGGGGCGCAGCGTGTGGTGGTGGATGTCGATCTGGATCTGTTGCGGCAGGAGCGGGCGCGGCAGGGATCGTTCGACGATAACCGGCGGGTGGTCGGCGGGGCGTTCCGCCGGATTGGATTTGAGCTCGCGCCGCCGGCGGAGGATTTGGGGCTGCGGCGCCAGGTAGAGCGGTTTCCGTTCGTGCCGAGTGACCCGGCGGTGCTGTCGCTGGATTGCTACGAGGCCTACAACATCCAGGTGGCCGGGCTGGTGCAGCGGCGGCGGGAGACCGGGTCGGGCAAGATCGTCATCGGCGTCTCGGGTGGGTTGGATTCGACGCAGGCGCTGATCGTGGCGGCGCGGGCGGTGGATCTGATGGGATCGCCGCGGTCCGACATCCTGGCATTCACGATGCCGGGGTTCGGGACCAGCGAGGGGACCAAGAGCAACGCGTGGCGACTGATGCGGGCGCTGGGGGTGACCGCGGAGGAGCTGGATATCCGGCCGGCGGCGCGGCAGATGCTGGCGGATCTGAAGCACCCGTTCGCAGCGGGCGAGCCGGTGTACGACATCGCGTTCGAGAACGTGCAGGCCGGATTGCGGACGGATTACCTGTTCCGGGCGGCCAATGCGCGAGGCGGGTTCGTGCTGGGGACGGGGGATCTGTCGGAGTTGGGGCTGGGGTGGTGCACCTATGGCGTGGGCGATCAGATGTCGCACTACAACGTCAATGGCGGGGTGCCGAAGACGCTGATCCAGCACCTGATCCGGTGGGTAGTCGGGGAGAAGATGTTCTCCGACGAGGCAGGGGAAACGCTGCTGGACATATTGGGGACGGAAATCTCGCCGGAGTTGATACCGGCGGATGCAGGGGTGCTGCAGAGCACGGAGGCGAAGATCGGGCCGTATGCGCTGCAGGATTTCAACCTGTTCTACACGCTACGCTATGGGTTTCGGCCGTCGAAGATCGCGTTTTTGGCCATGCATGCGTGGGGGGATCGGGTGGCGGGGGCGTGGCCACCGGGTTTCCCGGAGGAGGCGCGGCGGGAGTATCCGCTCGGGGTGATCCGGAAGTGGCTGGAAGTGTTCCTGCAGCGGTTCTTCGGGTTCAGCCAGTTCAAGCGATCGGCGATGCCGAACGGGCCGAAAGTGGTGGCCGGTGGGTCGCTGTCGCCGCGCGGGGATTGGCGGGCGCCGTCGGACGGGAATGCGGCCGCTTGGGTGGCGGAGTTGCGGGCCAACGTGCCGGTGAGCGGCGAGTAAAAATCGGTTTCCCCCCCATATGTGGGACGGGCTCCGGGGTTAGATCGTGCTTTCGATGCGGAACTCGACGCCGGCAGGGGGATAGGTCGTGATCGCCTGGCCGCGCATGTGCTTGCCCATGAGACGCTGGATCATACGGGTACCGAAGCCGTTGCGGGTCGGCGGGGTGACGGGGGGACCGCCGCGCTCTTGCCAGAGAAAGGAAAAGCTGCGGCGGCCGTCGGGGGCCGGAGCGACGGTCCAACGGACGTCGATGTGGCCGCCGGGAAGGCTCAAGGCACCGTATTTGACGGCGTTGGTGGCCAACTCGTGCAGCGCCATGGAGAGAGCGAGGGTGATGGCGGGATCGACGCGGGCGTCGGAGCCGTCGATGGTGAACAGTGTGCCGGTGCCGTCGTCGAAGGTGTGAAGCGCACGGTGGACGATGTCACCGATGGCGGCGCCCTGATCCTCGTCGCGGATGAGCAGGTCATGCGCGATGGAAAGGCTGGCGATGCGGCCGCTGATGGCGTCGCGCGCCTCGTCGAGAGACGATGCGGTGCGCAGGCTTTGGCTGACGACGGCGCTGACGGTCGCCAAGGTGTTCTTCACACGGTGGGTGAGTTCGTCGGCGAGGAGAGCGCGGTGTTCCTCGGCATCCTTGCGGGCGCTGATGTCGGTGACGAAGCCGGTGATGGACAAGGGCGTGCCGTCGCGCCGCGTGAGCAGAACGCCGCGGGCGCCGATCCAGCGGCGCTCGTCGGCGTCGGTGACGATGCGGTATTCCACGTCGAACGGAGCGCTGGTGGCGACGGTTTCGGCGAGGGCGGCGTGGACCCGCTCACGATCGTCGGGATGCATGAGGGCGTAGAATTGCTGCATGGTGAAGGCCGCTTCGGCGGCGATACCGAAGACCTGCTTGCAGCCGGCTGAAGCGTCGAGCTGGCCGCCGACCGGATCGTAGTTCCAGGTGCCGAGTTGGCCGGCCTGGAGGGCGAGGTCGAGGCGGGCCTGGGTGTCGAGCATCTCGCGACGGAAGCGGGCGTTTTCGGAGATGAGCCCTCGCTGCTCAGCCTCGAGCATGACGACCCGGTCGCGCTCTATCGTGACGTCGAATTGCGAGGCGAAGAAGTAGCGGAGCGTGCTGGGATTTTCGGCGAAGACCGGAGTTACCATCAGACGATTCCAGAAAGGCGAGCCGTTGCGTCGATAGTTGAGGAGGTCGAGCGTGACGCGTCGGCGCTCGGCCACAGCGGCCCGGATGCAAGCAATGTCGTCGGGATCGGTGTTGGGACCCTGCAGAAAGCGGCAGTTGCGGCCGATGATCTCGGCGGCGGTGTATCCGGTCAGAATCTCGAAGGCGGGATTGACGTAGATGATGGGGTTGTCGGGCAGGGTGGGGTCGCTGACAGCCATGGCGAGGATAGCATCCTCCACACCGACAAAGAACGGGTTGTCCCTGGCGCTGCCAGCGGCGAAACGGTCGGCAGCAAGACGGACTCGCGGATCGATCGGGATCTCTTCGAGTTTCGGACGCGGAACGTCCGGTATGATCTGACTGTCCATCTAAGCGTGGTTGGCCTGGGCTGTGGCGAAAGCGGCAGAGGCGATGAAGCTGGGTGGTGCCGGTGCAGTCTGCGGTGGAGCGATGATGCTGTTGGCAATGTAATGCATCGCGGAGAGCAGGCCGATGCGGGAGAAGGGCTTGGCGATGACGCCGTGTGCGCCGGCGAAATCTTGGGGGATCTTGAGCGGATTGGCTGTGACGAAGACGATGACGGTATCGGGCCAACGCTGGCCGATGACGCGCGCGACGTCGATGCCGCTGCTGCCCCGGGCAAGCTGGACGTCGACAAAAGCGATATCGGGGTGAAGCCCTTCGCCGAGGGCGAGGACATCCGGCAAGGAGGCGGCTTCGGCGACGACGTCGTGGCCGGTATCCTCCACCATGGCTTCGAGATCCATGGCGAGAAGGGCTTCGTCTTCGACGATAAGGACGTTGAGTGGGGCGGTTGGCCGGGTCATGGAGAAGTGCCGCCGTCCTTGCCGGTGTAGACCGGGAAGGAGAGGCTGACGCGGGTGCCGGGGGCGAGGTTGGTCCAATTCGCCTTCATGCCGACTTGGCGGGACAGCCGATCGATGAGGGTGAGGCCGAGGCCGCTGGCCGGGTTGCCGGTGAGGTCAGGACCATCATCGGCGATATCGATCAGGGCGGTGCCGGCCTCGGTGCGGCTCTGAATGGACAGGGTTCCGGGCCGGCCGTCGGCAAAGGCGTGCTGGATGGCGTTGACGAGCAGTTCATTGATTACCAGGCCGATAGCGGAGGCGTTGTTGGCAGCGATCTCGACCGGCTGCGTGTCGGCGTGGAGTTTGATGCGGGAGGGATCGGCGGTGGTGTTGGCCGCCTTGACCAGGTCGGCGGCCAAGCTGTGGAGGAAGACGCCGACATCGAAGCGGGTGATATCGGAGGATTGGTAGAGACGGCGGTGGACGATGCCGAGAGCGTCGACGCGCTGGACCGTGTCCTCCAGATGTTTGGCGATCCCGGGGTCGGCCGCGGCACGGGATTGGAGGCGGAGAAGGGAGCCGACCATGGCGAGGTTGTTCTTCACGCGATGGTCGAGTTCATGCAGCAGGACGGTCTTGGCGTCGAGCGCGTGTTGAAGTTCGGCAGTACGGGCGGCGACCTCGTGTTCGATTTCCTCGCGGCGGGCGATGGCCGCCTGTTCGGCGGTAATGCGGTCGGTCACGTTCAGCTGAGAGGCGAAGAAGAACAGCAGCTCGCCGGCGTCGTCGCGGACCGGGCTGAGATAAAGGGCGTTCCAGAAAGTCGTGCCGTCCTTGCGGTAGTTCAGGAGATCGGCTTCGGCATCGTGCCCGGCGTCGATGGCAGCGCGGAGGCGGGCGACGACGGTGCGGTCGGTTTCGGGACCCTGCAGGAAGCGACAGTTGCGGCCGATGATCTCGTCACGCTCGTAGCCCGTGACGTCCTGGAAAGCCTGGTTGCAGAAGATGATGGGATTGTCGGGCTGACGGGGATCGGTGATGACCATCGGCATGCGGGTGGCGCGGACGGCGGCGGCGAACGGGTCACCCTGACCATGTTCGTAGTTCAAGGCCTCCGTCAGTCGCCAGTCGCCGCGTTGGTTCATCTCGAGTTCTCGCCTGTGCCCATATTGGAGAGCCGTTTAGCGTGGCGAGTTATTCGCCCCGGCAAGCTCCATCGTGATTGGCATACCTTAACATCTTGTAAAGGGCATTCAGGCGATCATGGTCGCCAAGGAGATCGAGGGGCCGGCCGGGACAATGCCGGTGGGGTTCACCCAGCGTTGACTGAAGTAATAATGCCGCTTGATCTGATTGAGATCAACGGTGTCGGCAATGCCGGGTAAGGCATAGATGTCGGCGAGCCAGCGGGAAAGGTGAGTATAGTCCCGCCATTGACGGATATTGCACTTGAAGTGACTGAAATACACGGTGTCAAACCGAATGCCGGTGGTGAAGAGGCGGATGTCGGTTTCGGTCAGGGCGTCGCCGAAGAGGTAGCGGGTGGTGGCGAGACGGGCGTCCAACTCGTCGAGCGTGGCGAATAGAGGGACCACCGCGGCATCGTAGGCGGGCTGGGTGGTGGCGAAGCCAGCGCGATAAACGCCATTGTTGACGGCATGATAGATGCGGTCGTTGAGCGCATCTATCTCCGAGGCCAGGGCGGCGGGATAAAGCTCGATCCCGGGGGCGGCGTATGCGTCGAACGCATGATCCAGATTGCGTATGATGTCGCTGGATTCGTTGTTGACGATGGTTCGGGCGACGGTGTCGTAGAGGATCGGGACGGTGGCGGTGCCGGTGAAGGCCGGGTCGGCGGCGGTGTAGATCTGATGGATGTAGTCGGCGCCGGTGATCGGGTCCGGGGCGGGGTCCAGGGTCCAGCCGTTATCGAGCATATCAGGGCTGACGACGGACAGGCCGATCAGGGGTTCGAGGTGCTTGAGGGCGCGGACGATGATGGTGCGGCTGGCCCAGGGGCAGGCGAGTGAAACGTAGAGGTGGTAGCGACCGGGCTCGGCGGGGAAGCGGGCGTCGGAGCCAATATGATTTCGAAACGAGCTGGGCTTGCGGTGATAATTGCCATCGCCGGCTGTGCGGTCGAAGTCTTTCCACTGGCCGTCAATCAGCATGCCCATGGTTGGGGTCCTCGGAGGTGAGAGGGGCGACCCGTCAGGTCGAGGTCAGGATGGCGTCGGCCAATCGCGTACCGGAAAGCCAGGCCGCTTCGATGCGGGGTCCGAGGAGCCAGTCGCCGCAAACGCCGAGGCTGAGCGACGGCTCCCAGAGAGCAGCGCTGCCTTCGGCGCCGGAGCGGGCGTAGCGCCAACGGTGGGCCGTGGCGGCCAGGGGCGTGGGGAGAGGAGCATCGAGGCGGGCGGCGAAGGCCGCGAGGAGGAGAGGGGTGATCTCTTCGGGGGTGCGCTCGAGGTTGGCGCGGGACCAATCGGGACTGGCTTGGACCACCCAGGATTCGGGACCGGTGCGACCGGGTTTGGCGTTGTTTCGGGCGGCCCAGCCGATCGGGTCGTGGTCATCAGCCGGGCGGAGGGTGTCGGGGAGGTCGAGGCGGGTCGGAAACGCGGCCATGACGGTCCAGCATGGGGCGGCCGGGGTTTGCTCGGCGCGGGCAGCGAAGTCAGGGTGAAAGGGGCGGAGCAGGGGGCCGGCCTGTTCGGCGGGGACGGCGACGACGAGGGCTTCGAAGGCGAGGCCGCCGATAGCCCAGCCGGCATCGGTGTGGCCGACCGCATCGATCTGGACGGGGCAATGCACGGTCAGCGGTTCGGCCAGGGCGCGAACGGGGGCGGTCATGGCGGGAGTGCCGACCCAGGCGTCAGGTCCGGCTGCGGGCCAGGGTGCGGCGAGGCCGGCAGCCTGCCAACGGGCGGTCTCGGCGCGGAAGGCGGGGTCGCGGACGGTGAAGTACTGGGCGCCGTGATCGAAGGCGGCGGTGCCAGCGGAAGTCTCGATGCGGCGGGTCGCCATGCGGCCGCCGGGAGCCCGGCCCTTGTCGAAGAGGACGACGTCGCGACCGGCAGCGGCGAGGGCGGTCGCACAGGAAAGACCGGCGAGGCCGGCGCCGATGATGGCGGTGGTCATTAGGGAAGCCTGGTTGGTGATGGTGATCTGCTAGCCGCTCTGGATTGCCGTGTCGCTGGTCGTTGAACGAAAAGGAGGAGGGCCGGCCTAAAGCCGGCCCTCTGGCATTACATCGGGGGCGTGACGCCATCGAGGCCGACGGCGATGCCGCTAGCGACGTTGTTGTCCTTGCCGGTGGTGACGACGACGTGGCTGCCGGCCTTCATGTCATCGCGCTTGCCGGGGGCCAGCATGACGACGGGGACGTTCGGCGGAACCAGGATCTGCTTCTCGCCGCCCTTATAGGTGACGGTGAGCTGCTTGGCGCCCCCGGCGGCGGCCGCGGTGGAGACGTTGCCGTTGGTCATGGTGCTGTTGACCTTGCCGCCGGCGGTGGTGGCGGCGGTGACGTTGCCGTTGGTCATGGTGCTGGAGACGGTGCTGCCGCCGGCCAGGGTGTGGTCGGGCAACGGGTCCCAATCATAATGGCCGTCGCCGGCGCCGCGCATGGCCTCGGGGAAGATCACGACTTCCAGAGCGACGAGCTTGTCGCCGACATCCTTGGTGGCGGTGCCAATGTAGGAGTTCTTGTCGATCTTATCGAGGCTCGACTTGGTCACGGCGATGAACTTGGTGGTGTCGTTGAGCATGACGGACTCGGTTTTGCCGTCATCGGTCTTGAGCTGGACGGTGTTGCCGTTGATGGCGGTGACGGTGCCACGAACGTGCGGAGCCGGGGCGGCGGCGTTGGCGATCGTGGGGATCACGAGCGGCATGGCCAGCAGGCTGGCGGCGAGAAGAAGTTTGCGGAACGTCATTTATCTATGACCCTGTTCAGAAAGATGGCGAGATCCCATAACTCTTTAACACGAGAAAGGATGCATCCTTGTCCACCACGATGCGCGCTGTGCCGCGCCAGAGAGGCCGAGCGGCTCATCCTTGGCCGGTGCGGATCATGCACTGGGTCGGCGCCTACGCCATGTTCTGCATGATCTTCAGCGGCTGGCAGATTTACAACGCGTCGCCGAGCCTGCCGGTGACGGTGCCGAACTGGATGACGCTGGGCGGATGGCTGGCCGGCGGGATCGCGTGGCACATCTCGGCGATGTGGCTGCTGGTGGCCGATGGGGCAGCGTATCTCGTCTATGGGATCGTGACTGGGCATTTCCGACGCGCGTTCGGGCGGCCGAGCTTGCGGGACGTGGTGCGGGAGACGGGGTTGGCGTTGCGGTTCAAGCTGCCGCACACGTCGGGCGTTTATAACTCGGTGCAGCGGCTGCTGTATTACTTCGTGCTCGTCGCAGCGGTGCTGGCGGTGATCACCGGGCTGAGCATCTGGAAGCCGGTGCAACTCGGGTTCGTGACGGATCTGTTCGGCGGCTATGCGATCGCGCGATTGATCCATCTGGGGCTGATGGTGGCGATCGTAGGGTTTGTGGTGGTGCATCTGGTGCTGGTGGCGCTGTTCCCGCGGACGTTGGTATCGATGGTGGTGAGTACGCCGAGCGGGGAGGAACATCGATGAAGCGGGTTTTCGATGCGGCGGGCGCGCGGTCCGAGTTGAGGTCGCTGCAGCGGCGGGGGTTGATCCGGGGCGGGTTGTCGCTGGGGTCACTGGCCTTGCTGACCGGGTGCGACCTGGAGACGGAAACCGGGGTGAACGCGGCGCTGTGGAAGAGTATGTCGCTCAACGACCGGGTGCAGGCGTGGCTGTTCAATCCGAAGCGGATGGCGACGCAGTTCACCGAGGCGGACATCACCAAGCCGTTCCGGTTCAACGCGTTCTACGAGGACTGGCAGGTGCAGCCGGTGCCGACGGGGTGGCAGTTGGAGGTTAGCGGCCGGGTCGCGGACAAGACGCCGTGGTCGGTGGAGAAGCTGCGGGCGTTGCCGCAGGAAGGGCAGATCACGCGGCATGTCTGCATCGAGGGATGG
>JBPBQE010000062.1:0-12806 GCA_050954595.1 Janthinobacterium lividum
GCGGCGCGACGCCGGCATAGACGGGTGTGGCGCCGCGCGTGCCATCGGCCAGGACGCGGCCGATCATGACGCCGGCCATGGCGGGGATGAAGACCGACGCCGCCGTGGACGCCCAGGGTGTGCCGGCTGGGTGTGGCTCGGCTGCAAGGGGGGTGCACTCGGTGCCAGTGGCCGTGTGACACGCCTCGGCCGTATCAAAGCGCGGCGCGCTCGCCGCATGGGTAAGGCGA
Organism: Janthinobacterium lividum; assembly: GCA_050954595.1. Taxonomy (GTDB): domain Bacteria; phylum Pseudomonadota; class Alphaproteobacteria; order Acetobacterales; family Acetobacteraceae; genus JAVVHH01. The sequence goes on from JBPBQE010000062.1 coordinate 231, forward strand.
GCGGACTCGAACACGTCGGCGCATTCCGTGGCGGCATCGTCGCCGAGCCGGTCGACGCAGGCAGCCTGGGTTTCCAACACGCCGTCGGTGTCCGGGTCCCTCGCGCAATACGCCAGGCCCAGCCCGGCGCCCGCGAGCAATGTGAGCGTGATCGTCGTCGACCGGCGCACCGTCAGGGTGCTCCGTCCGGTGTCATGGTCGCGGCATTGAGCAGGCCGAAGGCGAGACTGAGCCCGGCCACGACGATCCCCGCCGCCACGTCACCACGCTCGATGCGCTCCCGCAGCGTCGGGCCGAGGACGAGCCGCGCGACGCCCAGCGCGAGCAACTGCAAGGCGAAGCCCACCAGGCCCCAGCTCAGCATGTCGGTCCTGGAAATCGCGTGGCGCATGATGCTGCAGAGCACGAGCGTGTAACCGATCAGCGTGCCGGCGAAGCTGAGCGCGGCGGCCGCGTTGCCGGCCCGGATGAGCCGGATTTCTCGCCATGGCGTCAACATCGTGTAGGCCAGCATGAAGATGCCGATCATCGCGGCGGCGATGAAGAACCAAGACAAGAAGTCCGGCAGGGTGGCCAGATAGGTGATCGGGGATCTCATCAAGTCGAAAGCCTGTTCGAAAGTAGCCGCATGAGTCAGCGAACCCGCACTTGGACCTTCACCACGCTGCCATCTGCGTCTTGCGCGGCGAGGGTGTAGAAGCCGGGGCCGTCGGGTTGCCAGAGCGCGGTTCGGCTCACGGCGGCCGAGGGCACGGAGATGCCGTCCACCAGGAAGGTGACGGGGCGCCGCCCGCCCATCACCCGGATCGGCACCGGCCCGTCGGCAGACAGCGTCGCGCCCGGCGGCGGAAACAGCAGCGTCATCGCTGCAGTATCGGTCCGGGGCGTCGCCGCGGTGGCCGGCGCCGACTGGTAGTCTGGCCGTGGTGCCGCGGGCAGCAAGCCGAACACCTGGTGCAACACCGGGAGCGCCATGCGCACCCCGGTAGCCCCAGGAATGGCCGTCCCGTCCGGGCGCCCAGCCCAGACGGCAACCACGTTGCGGCGGTCGAATCCGGCGGCCCAGGCATCCCGGCCGCCCCAACTCGTCCCCGTCTTCCAGGCGATGCCGGAGAGACCGCCGCCAGGGAAAGGCCGGGTCAGCACGTCGGCCACGATCGCCGCCGCACTCGGCTGCAACAAAGGCCGCGTCGGGGCATCGCCACCGCCTGGAACCCAGCGCAACGGCAGGCTCTGCCCATCCGTGCCCAGCGCGGCGTAGAGCCGCACCAGGTCGCGCAGCTGGATACCGACGCCCCCCAACGCCAGCGGCAGCGACGCCCCCGCACCAGGCGGCAAACGCAGCCCGATCCCGGCGGCCATCAGCCAAGCGTGGAACCGGTGCGGCCCGATCCGGTCGAGCAGCGAGACCGCCGGGAGGTTCAGTGAGCGTTGCAGCGCCTCCGCCGCCGTCACCTCGCCGGCGAAGCTGCGATCGAAATTCTCCGGCGCGTAGCGGCCGAAATGGCGCGGCAGGTCGTTCACCGGCGTGCTCGGCGAAACCAGCCCGTCCTGGAACGCCAGCCCGTAGAGCAGGGGCTTCAACGCCGACCCGGGCGAGCGCCAGGCTCGCGTCAGATCCAGCGCCCCGCCGCGGGCCCGGCTGCCGTCGCCGGACACTACGGCCCGCACCTCGCGGCTTTCGGCATCCACCACCATCGCGGACAGCGAGGCGCGGGGCGGCACGGCCTGTAATTGATCGACGATCGAGCGCTCCAGCGCGATTTGCAGCGGGAGGTCCAGCGTGGTCCGGACCGGCTCGGCAACCGCGGCCGCCAAGACCGGCCGCAGCGCCGCCTCCGCATGCCGGGGAAAGCCGATGCGAGAAGCGGGCATCGGCTCGCCCCCGAACGCCGCCGCATCCGGCCCGAGCAACCGGTTTCGCAGCAGCGCCGCGCGATCCGCATGCCGATCCGGGCGGAGCGCCTCGGGCCGCCGCGGGATCGCGACCAGCAAGGCTGCTTGCGCCTGGTCAAGCGCAGCGGGCCGTTCGCCGAACCAGGCCTGTGCCCCGGCGCGAACGCCCTCCAGATTGCCGCCATAGGGCGCCAGCGTCAGCCAGATGCCGAGAATCTGCCGCTTGTCGAGCCGCTCCTCGAGCTGCAGCGCGCGGAACGCCTCGATCATCTTGGACACCAGCGTCCGCCGCCGCGGCTCGAGCAGCCGCGCCGCCTGCATCGTCAGAGTGGACCCGCCGGAGACGACACGCCCAGCGACGACCCACTGTGTCGTCGCCCGGCCCAGCGCCAACAAATCCACCCCGTGATGCCGGTAGAAGCGCCGATCCTCGGTGCGCAGCAGCAGGTCCAGGAACACAGGCGACAAATCATCGACCGTCGTGCGCAGCCGCCAGATGCCCCCCGGGGCCGGCACCATGCCCAGTGTCCGGCCCTCGCGATCGAGCACCTCCGTCCCAGCGACGGCCAGCCGGCTGAAATCGGGCGGGTACATGCGGTCCAGCACCAGGAACCCGCCTAGCCCGGCGGCCAGCAGGGCCGTCCCTGCCAGCAGCGTCCCTCCGATCCAGCGGCGCATCACCTCAGGGCGCCGAGAGCACGTCGATCCGGTTGTTGCCCTGCCGCGCGAATACTCCGGGCCGATACATGTCGGAGATGCCGGCGCCCGGGATCTCGTAGTTGCCCGGCGTCACCGCCCGTAGCCGCACCGCCACCCGGAACGCCTGCTGATCCTCCGTCAGCTTCACCACCGCTTGGAAACGGTCATCGGCCGCCGGCTGCGCTTCGGTGTCTGACAGCGTGCCCAGCCAGGGGAGCCCGGCCGCTTCGCCGCCTTGCAGCCGACCGGCGATCTCCCACCCGGCCGGCAGCCCCTGGATCACCTGGACCCGATGCTCCTGCCGGTCCTCGGCCGTGCCTTCCAGCAACAGCACGAAAACGCTGTTCTGCCGCAGATGCGCCAGATCGAGCGTAGAGCCGTCCAAGTTCATGAACTTGCGCGTCACCCGCATCTGCGCCCGCCCCGGCCCGGGCGCCTGCACCTGCACGCCGGTGACCGAGACGGTTTGCCAGATCGGCTGGTCACCGAGATTGCGCGCCGTCGCCGCGCCCGTCAGCGCCGCCATCACCACCGGCGCGGGCGGCAAGGGCCGGTCGTCCAGGCTCACCCGAGTCACGCCGCCGCTCCGCCCGAGGGCGCCGGACGCGGCGACCAGCCAGGCTTGCTCCTGCGTGTTCAGCGATTGCGGCTTGAGGTCGGCACCGGGAAGCTGGCCGACCAAGGTCTGCAACCGGCCCGGCAGCAACCCGCTTTCCTTGAGCAGCAGCGCGATGGCGGCTTGGTCGCGCACCGGGCTGCCGTAATCGAACAGCCAGCGGTCCCGGGCCGGGCTCGAGAGCGCCGCGCCAAAGGCGCGCTCCGCCCGGGGCGTATCGTTGCTCAGCGCCAGCGCCGCGCCGAGTTGCGCCCGTGCCAACGGCGTCGGAAGCTTGTCCAACGCCTCGAACAGCACCCGCGCCGACCCGGCCCGCGCCTGCCCGGCCACCGCCAGCACATACAGGCGGTACGCCACGGCAGCGTAATCTTCCGGCTTGCTGGCGGCGGTGTCGACAAGCCCGGCTTGGTAGCCGACCGCGTCCTTCAGCGCCGCCTCACCAACCGTGGCCCCGGCCCGACGGGCACGCAGCAGGAAGTCGGTGGCATAGATGGAGAGCCACGGTTCCGCTTCGTCCGCCGCCGACCACAGGCCGAACCCGCCATCGTAGCGCTCATGGTTCAGCACGTCGTTGACCAGGCGCTGCAGCTGACCCAGCCGATCCTCGCCGGCGACCGCCCCATCCGGGAGCACCGCCAGCGGGAAGCCCTTGCTGGCGGCCTGCTCCAAACAGAACAGCGGGTAATCGTTGAGGGCTCGCATTAGCGCGCCGGCGTCGTAGCGGACGGGGCTGCCGAACATGGCGGTCGCCTTCCAGCTCCCGCCGACGAAGCCACCCACCGGCGGCGCCAACGCTACCGTGGCGTTCGGCGCGAGCGGACCGGCCACAATGACGCTGTCGCGGGCGCGCACCGAGTGCACGTCCAGCGCGGCGGAATGCTCGGCGTGGAAATTGTCGGGCCCGGTCACGTCCAACCGGACATGGCCGACGCCGATCGCCGTCCCCCGCAGCACGAAGCCCGGAATGGCCTGCGCACCGTGCGCAATCGGCAGCGTGACCGCCCGGTCGCCGTCGACGGCCAATGGTCCATCGGTGCTAACCCGCACCGTCACGAGTCCGCTCGGCAGGTCCAAATTTTGCAGCAGCACGGCCAGCCGGCTGGTGTCGCCCGGCGCGAGATAGCGCGGCAGCAGCGGCTCGGCGACCAGTTGATCGCGCACCGTCATATCGGTCGCCGTGGAGCCGAGGCGGTTGCCGTCCCAGGCCACCGCCATCAGCCGCACCTTGCCGTTGAAGTCGGGAAACGGCAGCGGAATGTCTACAAGACCGTCTGCGTCCGCCTGCACCGGCGGCATGAACAACGAGACGATCTGCTGCGGGATGTTGGGCCGCCGCGCCGCGCCTTCGTCGCCACCCTGGCGCAGCGCCGCCGCCGTGCCATCCGCGGCCGCGATCAAGCGGCCGTAATCGTCGCGGATGTCCACGCCCAGCGCCCGGCGCCCCAAGAAATACGGCGCCGGATTTGGAGTGGCGAAGCTCGTCAGCGACAGGATGCCTTCATCCACGGCTGCCACCGTGACCCATGCACCGGACGCAGTCCGCAATTTGGCATGCACCGTCTGCCGTGGCCGGACCAGCTCGGCCGCCTCGAACGCGACCGGCAAAGCGCGCGCGGCCGGGTCGATGCCGAGCCAGACGAGCCCGATCGCCCGGTCCGGCCGCTGCCCGTTACCGCCCGGACGGAACACGTGGACCGTGACATAGGCGCCCGGCCCCCAGCTCGCGTCGACCGGCACGTGAACATCGCCACCACCCGCGGGCACGTCGATCGTCTTCAGGCTGTGCACCCGGTCCGTCATCACCAGCAGCTCCGCCGGCCCGGCGAACGGCGCCGAGATGTGAACCTTCGCCACTGAGCCGGCGGTGTAGCTTTGCTTGTCGGACGATACGTCGGCGCGGTCCGGCACGTCCGGACTGTCGGAACTCACCCAGCCGGAGCGGAAACGGACGGAGGTCGCCGCCAGCCCGCCCTTCTGCGACACCTCCATCCGGTAGCGGCCGAACGGCAACGACTTGGACCAATGCAGATCGCCGCTCGCCGGCACCGCCAGGTCATGGGTCTCGAGCGGCTCGTCGCGCCACACGGTCTCGTAGCTCGACAGATTGCCGGAGCGCACCAGCCGCCACTCCGGCCGCTCGCGCACCAGGCGCAGCACCACCGGCAAGGCGATTCGCTTGCTGTCGGGATCGATGGCAGTGACGTCGAACGCCGCCTCCGTCCCCGCATCCACCGACCCGCCGCGGAACTGCGGCTTGACCCCGATCAGATTGCTCGCCGGCCGAACCGGCACCGTGGCGGGGATGTGCGTCGCGTGCCCCGATGGATCGTTGATGCCGACGTCCAGCGTCGCCTGCACCGGATGCGTGGTGTCCGGCAGCGCGCCGATCCGCAGCGGCAGCGTGGTGCGCCCGGCATCGTCGGTCGGCGGCAGGTCCACATGGCTCGCCTGCGGGGCGTAGCTCTCGTCGACCAGCCCGACCTGGTAGCCCGCCAGTGCGGCCGGCGGCTCCGGCGCGAAGGCGAGATGGATCGTCGCGTCACCCGACAAATTGGTCGCGGCCGCGCCGTAGAGGTAGCGCGCGGTGACCGGCACCGGGATCGTCGCCCCGGCGGCGAGCTGCGCGGGCAGGGCGCCGATCGTGACCGCCATGCGGTCCGGCACGAAGGCATCCACTTTAAAGCTCATCTGCCCGATCGGCGGCGCCTTGGGGTCGCTCAGCACCTGCGCCGTCCAGATCCCGGCCGGCGCCCCAGCCGACAGCGTCACCGGAAGGTGCAGCGAGCTGCCGCCGCCGGGCTGGACCACCGTATCGACGAAGATCTCGCCGTTCGGCCGCAGCACCTTGATGTGCGCGGGCCGCTGCACCGGCTGCCCGCCATTGTCCCGCAGCAGCGCCATGAGCTCCACGGTTTCGCCGGGCCGGAAGATGCCGCGATCGGACCACATCCAGGCGTCCAGCACGCCGGGCTGCTTGGCGCCGGAGACGCCGCGGTCCGACAGGTCGAACGCTGCGGATTCCGTGCTGATGCTGACGAAGTCCTGGACCCCGTTCCGGTCCCGGAAGCCCTGCACGGCGGTTGGCGCCAACACGCCCTCGCCATGCAGCAGCGGCGCCGCGAACCGTACCACGCCGTCGGCATCGGTGGTCGCCTCGGCCAAGATGTCGTTGTTCTGCGCCATCAGGCGGAGTGTCACGCCGGGCTGCGGCTGGGCGTCGCTGTAACTGCGGATCTGCACGGTCAGCCCGTCCGTCCCGCGCCAGACGCTCGGGGCCAGGTCGGTCTGCAGTACCGGCTGCACCGCCCCGGCATCGTAGCTGTGTTGCCCGTCATCGGGCACGACGGAGACGAGATAGAGCCCCGGCGCCGTCATCGCCTCGGCCGGCAAGGGCAGGGCGGTGTGCTCCAAGGCATTGAACCGGAAACCCGGGATGTCGGCCTTGCCCTCCCAGACAATGCGGTTGGAATCCTTGTCGATGCTACCCGCCAGATAGCTGTTGATCACCTGGCCGAGCGTGTTCTCCTTCGTCCAGGGCAGCAGCGTCCGTTCGGTCAGCAACGCGATGCGCAGCTTCACGGAGGAGACGTTCGCGCTGGTCAGGGTGACGCGCGGCGCCTGCCCCCGCGGCAGCACGAACAGCCGGTTGTTGAAGGCCAGGGTGGCCGGCCGGTTGCCCAGCACCAGCGGCACGATGGTGGCGGCCTTGAGCGACAGCCCGCCCTCGGCCGGCAGCCCAGCCCGCAACGTGGCGCGCGTGGTCGTCGCCAGCGGCAGGCCGGAGATGCAGATCTGGTCGCCCTCGCGTGTGATCGCGGCATCGGCCACGGGCGGTGCGAGCTGGACCCAATCCTCCGGATGGAAGTCCGACCGACCCGACGGGGGAATGGTGAACGCGATGCAGCCCCGCGGCGGATCGGTGTCCTCATGCGTCTCGGTCCGCGCCACCAGCATGCCGGCCGAGCGGTTCGCATCCGCCAGCATCTGCTTGTAGGTCTCATTCTCCGGCGCGAAGCCGACGGCCGCCCGCAGCGCCGCAGCCGCCGGTGCCGCCCACCCCATCGCCGTCAACGCCTGCGCGGCCAACACCATCGCTGCCGCCTGGTGGTCGCTGTCGTCCGTGTTCTGGTAGGCCTGCCACGCCGCGCTCAGCGACCGGCGCGGATCGGGCGGCGTGCGCTTCATCTCCGCATGCGCGAGTTGCTGCCACAGATCGAAGCTGGGCGCGCCCTGGCCGAGCCGATCCTCCAGCGCCGCCGCCGCGCCCGCCCAGTCGTTGCGCAGTCCGGCGGCTGCGGCCCGCGTCTCGCTTTGCCGCCGCCCGGTGTCGGTGCCGCCGGCGGGGTATGGCTTCGACAAGGTCGCGAGGAAATTGTTGGAATCGGACGAGACGCCCAGAATGTCCGGGGCTGCCCCATTCTGCGCCCAGACCGGAACTGAGGGGCTCAGCACGGCGACCCCGGCCAGGAGAGCCAGCATCTTGTAGAGGCGATGTGTCATAGAACGTTCCGGCCCGGCTTGCGCGTCTATCCTAAGCCGTGGGGTGTCGTTTGACTATGCAACGTCGCTACCAGCGACCCGCGCGAAACTCGCCGCGAAACCCGAAAAACGGAGCCAAGGTGAAGCCGAGCCCGATCCAGGCGAAGCCCAGCACGTCGCTCCAATCGGCCCAGAACGTGTCCGCCCGCGCCGTCCCGGCCGGGTCTTGCGTTTGGTAGGCCACCGGCACCGCTTCCCCCTTGTCGCGGGAGATGGAGCCATTCTGTGTGAACCGCACGACGGCGCCGTCGTACGACGTGAACTCGATGATGGGGTGCGACTGGGGATCGACGATCGTCCCGGTCACGCGCACGCAGCCGGCCAGGAACGATGCGGTCCGATGCCCTTGCACCACTGCACCGCCCAACGCGGCCAGGCCGACGAGCCATAGCAGGATGGTTGCGCCGTTCCAGCGAGGAGCCGACATCAGCTCGTTCCAGGGACCCGGCGGGGCTGCCTTTGATCGGGTGCGGCGATTGATGCGGTATATCACGGCCGGAACGACGACCGTTGCGGCGCAGGCGAGCCAGATCTCCAGCCACGCTTCGCAGGTGACGGAATCGTCGATGTCCTCACCTTCGAGGCCGAACAACCAGGCCAGTCCGTCGATCGTCGGAACGTCCGTGATATGGCCGGAGAGCATGATTCGCAGCACGATCGACGCCACGGTGACGGCCAGCACCAGGGCGGCGCGTCGCATGATCCGGGTCCGCCGCACTGGCCGGGCCCGGTAACCGGTGCCCATCGTCGCCGGGATGATGAACGTGGCGAGCAGCCCCATGGCGGCGCGGCCGAAATGGGGCGGTTCCGGGAACAACACGATGAACGGAAGCGCCGCGACGGCCAACATCACGCCCGTCGCGAGCGTTTCATCCCAGCGCCTCACTTGCATGTCGAACGGGGCGGATCTCTCCGCCCCGCCGATGGGAAGATCGTTGGACTTACTTGGCGGGCTTATCCCACCCATGCTGCTTGATGACGGCGGCAACCTTGGTCTGCATCTCGGGCTGCAACTCGCCCATCCACGCCGTCATGCCCTGAATGCGGCGCTGGGCCAGCAACGGCTGCGCCTTGATCAGATCCTGGCCTGCCTTGGTGTCGTAAAAGGCGATGATCGCCTTCAGATCCTCCACGCTCATCGTCTCGGCATACGCCGTTGCGGAACGGTCCATCAGCCCGCCGATGTGCTCGGACAGCAACGGCATCAGGGCTTCCTGCACGATGACCTTGGCCTGCTCGGGATCCTTGATGCCCATCTGCTGCATCATGCCGACCATGGAGCCGCCGAGCTGGGCGATGGTCTGCTGCGGACTTGGCTCGATCTTCGCGACGAGCTGCTTGGCCAGCCCCACGGCCTCCGGGGTTGCGGTCTGCGCCAGGGCAGGACCGGACAGACCGACGATCAAACAAGCGATAGGCAAAAAGCGCAAAACGTTACCCTCTCAGAAACCGAAACCTTGTCACGGGTTCTGCAGTGCAAACGCGTGCCGATCAAGCGATCGTTCGTGACATCTCCCTCAAACGGGCGGCGCATCCAAGCGGTTCCGCGCATGGGCGGCCTGGGCGCGTTGCAGCAAGGTGGCCTGCAACGCCGCGGCCGACATGCCCCGCGGCAACATGCCGGCGAACTGAAGCCCGTGCTGCCGGACATCGTGCTGCAACCGGCGGATGCGCCGGGTTCGTGTCGGCATCGGCACGTCGCGGCGCAGCAGCAACTCGATCCGCACCGGCAGTACCGACACCGAGACTGCCTGTATGTCGAGCCACCGCAACGTTCCGACGAAACCGGGCGAGACCACCCCTTCCGCCGACAGCACCAGATTCGGCTCAGGCCGCCCGCGCCACAGCCGGACGATCCACGACACGACGAAGCCGAAACCGATTGCGCCGAACACGGCGATCCCGGCCAGCAGGCGCCAAGCCTGGCGATCCTGCTCACCGCCGTAGAGCGCCGACAGGATGCAACCGACGGCGACGACGAGGCAGACCGCCCCGAGCACCGCCAGCAACAGCGTCGGCCGCAGCAGCGCCTCATGCAGCACCGTCACCGACGGATTCGTCCGCCCGGCCCTGATTTGCAGATGCTCGCGATACCGCGCCAGCATCTGTCGTGCCTCGTCCTGCAGCCCGGCGCTGATGTCTTTCGACAGGCATTCCCAATCCCTGAAAAGACCTTGTGCGACAGCGAATTCGGCCGGAGCCACCGGGCGAGCCGCTCGTGCCATCAGTGCATCGTCGATCGTAATGCCGGCGGCTTCGATCCGCTGCCGGTCCGGCGGGTGGGTGTCGGTGGGATGCGGTGCACGGTCGTCGAGGTGCGCCGCCGGGTCGCCGGCTTCGCCCACCTCGATCCGGTAGACCAAGTCCTCGGACAGAGTCGTGCCTTCTTCGAAGAAGGCAGTGTCGGGCTCTTCGGCGATGCAACGAAGCACCCGGTTGTTGAGGTCCGTCACCAGGCCGACGCGCAGCAGCGAACTGGCCAGAGCAGCGGCAGAGCCCGAGGCGATCGCAGCGCGATCTGCGTCCAACTCGCGCCGCCGGCTCCACTGCGCGACGACGCGGTCGAACCGGTCATAGGCGTGCACCGCCAGTGCGGAGTGCGGATGCACGACGCGCTCCAGCAGCCGATCCGGGAGTGTGTCACCCCAGTTGAGCCCGCGCACCGACATGGCCGCCGCCGCTTGACCAAGCCCGCGGTAGAGGGGCTGGAACCGCACGCTGTATTGCAGGTCGTCGCCGGAGAAGTGGGCGAGTTCGTGCGCTAGCACCGTCCTCAGTTCCATTGGGTCGAGCGCAACTAAGCCGGCGAGCGGAAGGTGGAGGGTGCGGCCGACCGTGGCGGTCGGTGCGGCGCCAGGCGGTCCCTCCAGCAGCCTGGGCAGCGCCGAGACGAAGAAACCGTTCCGTGCGCCAACGACCACGGTTTCCGGCACCGTCGTGCCTCGTTCCCGCGCCAAATCGCTCAGCAGGGCGAACAGGCCCGGCGCGTCCGTTTCGGAAACGGCGAAGCCGGCCAGCGGCGTGGGATGCAGCTCGAACAAGCCCAACGCACGCCGCAGGGCTCGCATGGTCGCGTAGCCGCCCCACAGGGCGACGCCGGCATAAACGAGGCCCATGAGGGTCAGCAAAGCGGTCCTGTCATCGGTCTCGGGCGCGAGCCACAGGCCGCTCGCTTCGAACACGCTGGCGCTCAGCACCGCGACCGTGAGACCGATCACTTGGGCGGCAAGCAACAGCGGCAGCACGCGGCTGACCCGGTGGAAGCTGGCGACCAGCGCCGGGCGGGAGCGTGCACCCTGCCGGGCCGACGCGGCCACCGTGCCCATCCCGGTGAGCCCGGCGCCGCCTGCCACGAGCCCACCCAGCACCGCGAGCGCGGCCGGCGCCAACCGCAGCCGCGCCACCAGCACGTCGGGCTCCGTATTTTCGCCCGCGGACAGGGTGTGCCAGCCCCGCCACATCTCCCACGCGCCAAGGCCGATGAAGATGAGCGGAAGCGTCAGAACGGCGAGCAGCACCGATTGCTCGAGCGGATGGCGCGGTTTGGTCGTCATGGCGAGATCGCCCCCAGCCGGGGTCGCGTAGTCACTGCCACGGCCCGGAGCACGGCGGTGACCGCGAACCAGAGTGCGGCGCCCGCATGCTCGAGCAGCCACCAGGACGATAGGAACCGCAGGCCATAGGCGGCCAAGGCCAGAACGATGAGCGCGGCCGACATCATAATCTCCAGGCTCGTAGGCTCAACCAGCAGCGTCCGGATGTGGAAAGATCCTCCGACAGTTCGAACGCCGTGTCGTGGGACGTCGTCCAGCGATATGTCACGTCGTTTCTGTCGAAGTCTCGCGAGATCGCGGCGGCGCCCAGCTTGGCATCGAATTGCGTGACCAGCGCCGCCGTCGCCAGGCCCGGCCTTCGGCTTCGGGCGGTCCCTGTGGCGGTCGCAGGAGCACGAAGCCACCCACGCTGAAGGCGGCGGCCATGAACGCGGCCGCGCCGAGCGCAATGCGCCGCTTCACGCGATTCGCTCCCACCAACATTGATTTAGCTTGGCGGCGCGACGCGCAGTGTCATGACGACCGTCACCGACAGCCCGGAGTCGCCGGCCTGGCTCGCCACCGGTGGCACCGGGGCCGCCATTTTCGCCGCACGCTCGGCCATGTAGGGCATGCTCGGAAGATCCGGGACGGCGCCCGGCGCCGGATTGACCTGCACGAGTTCCACGCCGGCGATCTTCTGGCCGACCGTATCGGCGATGGTCCGTGCCTGGGCCAGCGCGGCCTGCGTGGCTTCGGCAACCATCTCGCGCCGCGCGGCCTCGATCTCGGTTTCGCGCGGCGACGAGCCGAACTGACCGAGCGACGTCGCCCCGTTGTCGAGGCAGCCTGCCAGCAGCAGCGGCAATTGCTCGGGCGTGGTGCGGAACGACACCGTCAGGCGGCCGGTGTAGCCCTTGATGCGGTCGGGCTGGCCTTTGAGTTCCTGGATCTCAGGCTCAAAGCTCGTGCCGTCAGTGCGGAGGCGCTCGGTCGTCTGGCCGCGCAGAAAGGTGAGCAGCGCCTGCGATTGCCGGGCCAGGGCCGTCGCGGTGCCACGGAGATCGCGCCCGTGCACCTCGATGCCGACGCTGGCATCGGACACGGTGTTCGGTAGGCGGCGCAGCGACTCCGCATGCGTGCTGATGATGCCGGGCCTCGTCCTGGACGACGCAGCCAATTCACTCGGCGGCCATGCTGCCTCCTGCGCCATGGTGGGCGGCGCCCCGAACGCTGCCAGGAGCACCACCATCGTGATCCGGCGATCCACATTAAACATCGATGACTCCTCCT
>JBPBQE010000090.1:0-12754 GCA_050954595.1 Janthinobacterium lividum
ACGGCTTCAACTCGAACGGCCGCTACGGCCAGGGCGGGCTGATCCGCGAGCGCTTCCGCATGCGGATCCTCCAAGCGGATCCCAAGAGCCTGATGGACGACGCGCGCGACAACATCGACCCGGCCAAGGTGTGGGCCGCCATGATGCAGAACGAGAAGCCCGGTGGTCACGGCGAACGCTCCGTCGCCGTAGGAACTCTCGACATGGCGATCTGGGATGCCGTCGCCAAGATTGAGGGCAAGCCGTTGTTCCGCCTCCTGGCCGAACGCTATGGCCGCACCGCCGATCCCAGCGTGTTCGTCTACGCCGCCGGCGGTTATTACTATCCCGGCAAGGACAACTCGGCGCTGCGGGCCGAGATGCGCGGCTACCTCGACCGTGGCTACACCGTCGTCAAGATGAAGATCGGCGGCGCCTCCCTCGACGAGGACCGCACCCGGATCGAGGCCGTCCTGAACGAGATCGGCAGCCAGGCGCAACTCGCCGTCGACGCGAACGGCCGTTTCGACCTCGAGACCGGCATCGCCTACGGCAAAATGCTGCGCAACTATCCCCTGTTCTGGTACGAGGAGATCGGCGACCCGCTCGACTACGCGCTGCAGGCGGCGATGTCGGAATTCTACCCGGGCCCCATGGCGACCGGCGAAAATCTGTTCTCGCACCAGGATGCGCGTAATCTGCTGCGCTACGGCGGCATGCGCCCGGACCGGGACTGGTTGCAATTCGACTGCGCTCTCTCCTATGGGCTGGTCGAATATCTCCGAACCCTCGAGGTGCTGCAGCAATTCGGCTGGTCGCCGTCTCGCTGTATCCCGCATGGCGGCCATCAGATGTCGTTGATGATCGCAGCCGGCCTCGGGCTGGGTGGCAACGAGAGCTACCCGGACTTGTTTCAACCCTATGGTGGTTTCCCGGACGGCGTGCGCGTGGAAAACGGACGCGTGACCATGCCGGAACTTCCAGGTATCGGTTTCGAAGGTAAGTCGGATCTAATTCAAAGGATGCACGAACTCTCCAAGTGAGGAGGTCGCCCAAACTAGAAAGCGTTCCGGCCTGCAGCCTCGTGCAAAGCCTGACGTTGCACCCGAGATCGTGACGATGGTGTCCCGGAGACTCGAAACGTGGTCTATCAGCGTCGACCACGACGGACGATGATCGGCCGATGCCTTTCAGGAAACCAGCACGCTCGCTGCTGAACACGTTCACAAAGCGGGCCATCAGGCGCCGAGCCGGGCGGGCGGTGGCCGGTTCCAGCCAAGAGTTACGTCAGGGACCCAGCCACCGCACGGTGGCCCTGATCGTCGCTAGTGCTTTGTTCATGGAACAGCTGGACGGAACCGTGCTCGCGACCGCCCTGCCGAAGATGGCGGAGTCCTTCGGCACCGCGCCGTTGAACATGAATGTCGCCCTGACGTCCTACTTGCTCAGCCTGGCCGTGTTCATCCCCATCAGCGGCAAGGTTGCGGACCGTTTCGGGTCGCGTACCGTGTTCTGTTCCGCCATCGCGCTGTTCACCGTCGGCTCCATGCTCTGCGGGCTCGCCACCAGCCTGCCGTTCCTGGTGGCGTCGCGCATCGTGCAGGGGATCGGTGGCGCCATGATGGTGCCGATCGGCCGCCTGGTACTGCTGCGCTCCGTGTCCAAGGCGGAGCTGGTGGGTGCCATGACCTGGTTGATGGTGCCGGCGCAGATCGGCCCGATCCTGGGGCCACCGCTGGGCGGGTTCCTGGTCTCCACCCTGTCCTGGCACTGGATCTTCTACATCAACGTGCCGATCGGCGTGCTGGGCATCGTCCTGGCGCTCCGTCTCATCCCCAACGTCCGGGAGACGCGGCCGAGCAGCTTCGACGTCAAGGGCCTGCTCCTGTCCGGTGTGTCGCTGTCCTGCCTCATGTTCGGGCTGGAAACGGTGGCGCGGGGGGAGGCATCGGCCTGGTTCGCGATCACCATCGTGCTGGTCGGGCTCGGCAGCGGTGCCCTGTATGTCAGGCATGCACGCCGGCACCCGGAACCCGTGCTGGATTTCCGGCTGATGGCGGTGCCGACTTTCGGCCTGTCCGTGCTCGGGGGCGGGTTGAGCCGGATCGCCGCGGGGGCGATCCCGTTCCTGTTGCCGATGATGCTTCAGCTCGGCTTCGGCTGGAGCGCGCTGTCCAGCGGCCTCGTCACCTTCGCCAGTAGCGCCGGGTCCATGCTGATGCGGCTCAGTGCCAAGCCGGCATTGCGGCGCTGGGGCTTTCGCCGGGTCATGATCTGGAACGGCGTGATCGCAAGCCTGTTCCTGGCGGGCACGGCGGCACTGCGCCCGTCCTGGCCGATCAGCGCGATCTACGGGCTCCTGCTGGTGGGCGGTTTCTTCCAGTCGCTGCAGTTCATCGCCTACAACACCATCGCCTATGCAGACATCCCGCAGCCACAGATGAGTGCTGCCACGAGCTTCTACACGACGTTCCAGCAGCTCAACCTGACGCTCGGCATTTGCGTGGCAAGCGGGGCACTGGCGACGTCGATGGCAGTGCTTGGTCATCACCAGGCCCTGGTCCAGGACTACAGCATCGCCTTCCTGGTCGTAACCGCGCTGTCCTTCATGGCATCGCCGCTTTGTGCCAGGCTGCCGGCGGAAGCTGGAAGGCAGCTTTCGGGCCATTCCGGGCCAGAACCGGCCAGTCCGGGTCCTGGCCGGTTCGTACGGATGAGCCGATCGTTCCGGCTGCGCCAGCGGGGATCGAAAGCCTTGAGACAGCGGAAGGTGACAAAGACACCAGCAAGTGGTGATTGAACCAGCACTCGCCGATTACTGCCGTGACTGATCAAGTAGGTCCGACGCGACCCGGCCAGCATCGTTGCCGAGGCTGTCAAGCAGGCAGTGGTGAGTGGTCGCTCGGTTCAGATGACTGAGGGCCTTACCAAGCAAACATCGCTTCGGGTCTCCAGCAATTACAGGAACACCAACATGAACCGTCTCGTCTACGTCCTCAACGGACCTAACCTCAACTTACTCGGTAAGCGCCAACCGCATATCTATGGTCATGAAACTCTGTCCGATGTCGAACGTGACTGCCGAGCACTTGCATCTGAACTTGAGCTCGACCTGCGCTTTCACCAAAGCAATCGAGAATACGAGATCATCGATTGGATTCACGAGGCACGTGAGACTGCTTGCGGCATCGTGATAAATCCTGCCGCTTTTACCCATACATCGGTTGCCATTCTCGACGCGCTCAACAGTTTCGACCACCCGGTGTTCGAAGTGCACATCTCCAATGTCCACAAGCGCGAGGCTTTCCGGCATCATTCGTTCGTGTCCGGCCGAGCGGATGGGGTGATCGCCGGTTTTGGAACCCAAGGCTACCTGCTTGCGCTGAGGCGCGTCGCCTTTCTTGTACAGTCATTGACATGAACGTATTGACGAGCCGGTAAAAGCATTGTTCGTCGCCAGATTGACGGAAGCCTAGCAGCCGATAGCAGCGGGACTACGGCCCGCCTGACAGAAGCGGCTGACACTCTCCGGTCAGCCGCCTCTGTCAGCAATGTTTTACGCCGCCTGTTTGGTCGCCCGCTTGCGGCCGCGAAGCGCGCCAACGGTGAGCGCCCCAACTGCCACCAAAGCTGCCGACATCGGCTCCGGCACCGCCGTGGCTGATAGGGGTGCGGTAGTAATTGTTGTGTTGGGCGTGTCCTCGAAAGCGGAGCCCAGTAACGTGTTGCCGGACACTTCCGCATATCCGTAATACGTGCCGCCAACGCCCGTGTAGGACAGACCGATGAAATCATCCGCCTGGGAGTTGGGGATCAGCGTCGCGGTGGGATAGGAGGCGAAGGTGAATAAGCCGGTTCCGTCGATCGGCGAGCCAGCCTCGAAGTCGGCAATCCCGCCAAAGATGGTCGACACCGCCCCACTACCCGCTGTGGAGACATCCGCCGCAGGGGCGAAGCTGGCGGTGTCCAGCGTGAAGCTGAACGTCGCCGTGCCCATCGTGACGGTTGCTGGCACGCTGGACAGCGTCTGCGACTGCGGCATGTTGATCACTGCCGCATTCGCCGGTGCCTGAGCCGCCAGCAATGCAACGGCCGCTCCGGCGAGAAGAACCGTACGCTGCATCATTTCACCGCTCCATTAAGACCATTGGGAAAGAACAAGCCTTTGGACGCGTTCGGCGCTCCATAGACGATGTTGAGCACTTGCCGCGGCGAACGCGTGAACGCGACGCCGTTACTGTCGGCCAGGACGATGTTGGCAGTACCGTCGGGGTTGAGCACGCCCGCGTCGTCATTGGCCCCGGACAGGGTCTTGCGCACGTTGGAGATGTTGTTGGTGGTCGTTCCGGCGCCGGCCTGGAACAACTGCAACCGCACCTCGGCCGCATGGTAGGCTTCCACAGCCAGGATACCCGCTGCGATGCTCAGGATCTGCTTGTTGGAAATCAGCCCGCTGCCGCCGTGATAGGCGGTGACGCCGACGTCCTCGAAGATGTAGGCGCCGATCAGGAAGTTCAGGTCATTGAGGAACGGGTTGAAATTGGGCACACCGATGAGGTTGCCGAGCATAATGAAGCTCTGGTTCAGGTCGATCGCCGGCTCGCCGACGAGGCTGGACCCTAGCCCACTGCGCAGCAGCCGCACGTGGTTCAGTTCGTCTTGCGCAATCTCCGCGGCATACTGCGCCACGGCACCAGACGTAAACGGCACTTGCGCGCCGCCGACGACACTGTTCGCGAAACCGCTGCCGGACGTGTCGCTTGCCGATAGGCCGTTTCCGGTTGCAGCGCGCACATAGAATTCTGCTTCAAGATATTCCAAGTTCAACGCGAAATTAAGGATGGCGGCGTCGTTGACGCCTTGCGCCTCTGCCGGACTGGACTGGATACCTATGCCGGCGGCCAGGGCGGTGACAGCCAAGGCGCCGATACCGGATTGCTGGAGGATGCGACGCCTGACTGGATCGGGTTGCTGATGAGACATGATGTTTCCCTTGATAGGTATTGCCAACGGAGGATCGGACCCGGCCCCGCGATGGAGGTGCCGGAGTGGACGGGAAGGACTAGCGAATGGTTCCGTTGGCACCGCTGGGGAAGAACCCACCGGACGAGGCATTTGGCGCGCCATAGGCGATGTTGAGAATCTGCCGGGTGTTGCGCGCGAACACCAGGCTATTGCCGTCCGTGGGCGTGATGTTGGCAGTGGCATCTGAGTTGATGACACCCTGGTCGTCATTGGCGCCGGACAGGTTCTTACGCACGGTGGAGATCGCCACCGTCTGTGCGCCCAGGTTGCGTTGGAACAGAAGCAAGCGGGCGCTGGCGGCTTGGTAGCCTTCGACTGCCAGGAACCCGGCAGCCGTTGTCAGGATCTGCCGATTCTGAATCAGCGGTGCCGCGCCACGCAGGGCGGTCACACAGACGTCCTCGATAGAGAAGCTGGCCAGCAACAGGTTGTTCTCGTTGGCAAACGGATCGAAGCCGGCACCGAGTCCGGCCAACTGGGCAATGGCAGCGAAACTGTTTTGCAGGTCGATCTTGGGCTCAGCGATGGCATTGGCACCCAACACCGCCCGCAACGTGCGAACATGGCCCAGTTCATCCTTGTAGAACTGAGTGATCAACTGCTGGACGAGCGGCGTGTCGAAGGTGACGGGCCGGCCGCCGATGACGCCGCCGCTGACTGCGCCGTTGCCGCCCGTGGTGTCGACTGCGGATAACGTGAGGCCGAGCGCGCGGGCATATAGCTCGGCGCCAAGGTATTCAAAGTTCAGGGCGAAGTTGGCGATGGCGACGTCGTTGATGCCCTGTGCGGCCGCTGATCCGGGCAAGGCGGCCAAAGCCAGCGCACCCATCGCAACTGTTCCTGCCCCCGCCACGGATAGCATACTGCGCCGGTCGACCCGGGGTACGGCGGCCTTGGCTGAATCGTTGTCGTGAAGCATGGGTTTTCCTCTCGCGCCTTCTCAGGCTGCTTGCTCACTGAGAAACGAGGCACCTTAACTCGTTAATTTTCAGTAAGTCCGATCGCAAATGCGCGATCATACAATTGTTATCTGAAGCGGATGGAGCTTGCTTAACTATCGCGGAAGTGACCGCAGGCTTGCATAGGCAATCGACCCGGCATCACCATGCGGGGCCGTAAACCTGTCCTCGTCGCAACATCCTGGTTAGTTCAATCGCCAGTCCAACACCGGGCCAGGTCGTCATCTCCGCCAACGGCCTGGCCCGGCAGTCAGCGGTGCCAGGCCCGTCGACGCTCGGCCGATAGTCAACGGCCAAGGGTCAGTAGACGGGCATCGGCACCGCTTCGAACCGGGCTTTCAGCTGAAGCGCCAAGTAACGGGAGTAGTGGCGGGACTGGGCCAGATTACCACCGTGGAACCAGAGGCCGGGCTGCGCGGTGGGCTTCCACATATTGCGCAACTCGCCTTCCCAGGGGCCCGGGTCACGGGTGGTGCCGGACCCCAGGCCCCAGCACGGGCCGACAGCGTCGGCGACCTGCTTGGAGATGAGCATTTCCGCCCAGCCCGTCATGGAGCCGTACCCGGTCGCGTAGATGAGAACGTCTGCCGGCAGCAGCGTTCCGTCTGCGAGCCTGACGCCGCCCGCCTCGATCGCGTCGATGCGCTGGCTGCAGAGTTTGATCGACCCGTCGGCAATGCGCTCGGAAGCGCCGACATCGATGTAGTAGCCGGACCCACGGCGCAGGTATTTGAGCGCGAGACCAGAATCGTCCTCGCCGAAATCCAACATGAACCCGGCGGCGCGCAGCCGATCGTAGAATGCCGCATCCTCCTGGGCGATGCGCGCCCAGACCGGCTTCTGCAGTGCTGGCAGAACGGCGTAAGGCACCGATGCGGCCAGCAGGTCGGCATCGTCGGTGCCGATCCCGGCGTCGAGCGCGTCTTCCGAATACAGGGCGCCCCAGCCATGGCGCAGCATGGTGTCGGTGCGCACCACCAGCGTGGAGGAACGCTGCACCATTGTCACATCGGCACCGTGTTCGAGCAGGTCTGCACAGATGTCGTGGGCGGAGTTGTTGGCGCCGATTACGACGCAGCGTTTGCCGGCATAGGCCGCACCGCCCGCGTGCTTGGACGAATGGTGAGCATCGCCGGCGAAGCTGTCCATACCGGGAATATCCGGCAGCTGCGGCATGCCGGCCATTCCGGTGGCCAACACGAGATGCGTCGGCTGCAACGTCACGGTCTCACCGTCGCGATCGACCGTCACCGTCCAGCGACCGGCCGCGGTATCGTATTCGGCACGCTGGCAACGCGTGCGGTTCCAGCAATCGAGTTCCATGACCCGCGCATACATCTCGAGCCAGTCGCCGAGCTTGTCCTTCGGCGTGAAAACCGGCCAGTTCTCGGGAAACGGAAGATACGGCATGTGGTCGTACCAGACCGGATCATGCAGGCAGAGGGATTTGTAGCGTTTGCGCCAGTTGTCGCCCGGGTTGTCGTGGACATCGACGATGAGGGTCGGGACATCGAGCTGCTTGAGGCGTGCGCCGAGGCCGAGGCCGCCCTGGCCGCCGCCGACGATCAGCACATAGGGCTGCTGCTCGTATCCGAGACGCGCCTGACGCTGTTCGCGCCGCTCTAGCCAGGTTTGCCGGTCCGTGGCGTCCGGCTCGGGCGCGCCGCGGGGACGGGTGCGGCTGCGTTTCTCCTCGAAACCCTTGAGTTCGCGCGACGCCGTCAGCACCGTCCAGCACAAGCCATCGCGCAGGCGGAGATAGCCGCGGCCGCGGGCAATGGCGGTCTCGAAGGTGAACCAGCCTTCGTCCGGCTTGGTCGGGGTATCCAGCCGGAACCGGGTCGCGCCGGTCAGGGCGGCCCGGGCGGACACCAGCGCGGCGATGTCGTCCCGCCCTTCCGCCGTATGGATCGTGCCGGTGAAGGCCAGCAGGTCGCGCCAATAGCACTCCGTGCCGAACAGGGCGGCGACGGCAGCTCCGTCATTGGCGGCCAGGCCGTCGGCGAAGCGCTGCAGCCAGGTCTCCAGCCCGGCGAGGACAGGACGATCGAGTTCAGCGAACGACATGGGCGAACCCCGCATCGGCGGCCTCGAGCACGGCATCGATATCCGCCTCCGTATGAGCGCAGGACAGGAACATGTTATGTTTGGGGTGCATGTAGGCACCGTGCCGCAGCACTTCGGCGCAGAAGGCGTTGCCGCGCTGCCACTCGGTGTCGCCGACGAACAACAGCGTCGGCATCTGCACCGGGCCGCTCTGATCGATCTCTACCCCATGCCGCGCGGCGCGTTCGTTGAGCCCATCGCGCAGGCGCTGGCCCATGGCGCGCATGCGGGCCGGGCCATCGATGCGGCGCAGCTCGGTGAGCGTGGCGACCGCGGCGGCCATCGGCACCGCGCCGCACCAGAACGAGCCGGTGGCGAACACCTGCGTCGCCGCCTCGCGGAAGCGGTCGCGCCCGGTGACGGCGGAAAGCGCGTAGCCGTTAGCGATCGCCTTGCTCCAGGCCGACAGATCCGGCTGGATACCCAGCAACTCCCACGACCCACCAAGGTCCAGCCGGAACCCGGCGCGCACGTCATCGAGGATCAAGGCCGCACCGGTCTCGTCGGCCAGGGCACGGACGCGGTTGGCGAATTCCTGCGTCGGCAGCTCCTGGCGCTGGCCGAAATCGTGCTTGAACGCGGAAACGACGATCGCGGCCAGATCGCCGCCAGCCTGCTCGACGGCGCGCTCCAGGCTGGCGATGTCGTTGAACTTGAACTGGAGCAGATGCGCGCGATCCTCGGTCGTGACGCCGGCGACGCTCGGCGAGCACCAAGGCACCGCGCCGTGATACGCGCCCGCTGCGACCAGCACCTTGCGCCGCCCGGTCGCGGCGCGCGCGACGGTGACGCAGTTGGTGGTCGCGTCGGTGCCGTTCTTGCCGAACTGGCACCAATCGGCATGTGGCACGGTGTCGACGAGCAATTCTGCAAGGTCGACCAGCACCGGCGCCGGGCCGTTCATGCAGTCACCAAGCGCCATCTGTTCGGCGACCGCAGCCTCCACGACCGGAGCGTGATGCCCGAGCACGATCGGGCCCCAGGAGCACATCAGGTCGGTGAAGCGGCGGCCATCGACGTCGACGAGGTGGCAGCCATCCGCGCGGGCAAAGAATTGCGGGTAGCCATCGGGCAGGCGACTGGCATCCAGATGGCCCCACAGGCCGCCGGGGATGACGGCGCGGGCGCGACGCCGCATGGCGGCATCATGGGACATGGTCTGCGAAACCTGCGGCATGTCGGGCATCGGCACAGCTCCAAAAGCAACCTTGATATATCAAATACCAGCTGGACGACTATTCACTTTAGCAGTCGGGCCAGTGCGTCGGGCCCCGATGTCTCGCCCACGAGGTCCGCCTCGTCGCGCTGCCCGGAGTCCAACTCGGTCAGCATCTGCAGCAGCCCGGACCCGCCTTCGATCGTATCGTCGCACACCGCCTGCCGCACCGCCGCGCCGTCGCCGCGGCCGAGCGCTTCGAGGATGTCGAGGTGACGATGGCGCCCGGGATAGGTTGGCGGCGCATGGGGATACTGGAAGGTCAGCAGCGGGCCGGTGCGAAGCCAGAGGCTTTGGATGAGGTTGAACAGCTCGGGCATCTCGGCGGCGCGATAGAGTTCGGCGTGGAAATTCCAGTTGAGGCGAACCGCGGCGGCGGTGTCGTCCTGTTCGGCGCGGAGCAGCTTCGTGTGCAGAGATTCGAGCCGTGCTAGATCGCGACGGGTAACGCGGGTGGCCGCTTCCTTGGCGGCTAGCCCCTCAAGTTCGAGCCGGATCCGCCGCAACTCGAGGTACTGCACCGCCGACAGCCGCGGCACCGTGAGCGACCGGCTGGTCTGCAGCACAAGCGCCCGCTCCCGCACGAGCTGCATCACCGCCTCGCGCACCGGGGTCTCCGAGACGTTCAGGATGCTGGCGAGGTCACGGATCTTGAGCCGCTGACGCGGGCGCAACCGGCCCTCCAGCAAGGCCCGGCTCAGGATATCGTAGACCTGCGTGTTGAGACTGGTTCGGCTGATGACCGGCGTGGTCTCGGGCGTCACCACCCGAAGCGCGGAAGTCATGCCGGCCGGAGCGTGATTTGGGCGGTGGCTGCCGCTTCGATGGCTGGCCAAGCGTATCGCATCGGCACCATCTGGCAGGCGCTCCAGGCTGCGGTCTGATCGGCGTAATGAGGGCTGTCGGGGTTGCCGGACGCGCCGCCGAACACCGCCCAGCGGCAGTTCTCCCAGTCGCCGACGTCGAACACGTAGCGGCACAGCGCGCCATAGGTGGCGGCCGGGCCAGCGGCGGGAACGAGGCCGATGGCCATAACGGTGTCGCCATCGCCGCCGAGCGGAAACGAGGGCGGGTCGAAGCGGGCGGCGCCAGATTGGGTGGGGGAGAGCGGGTGTTGGAACCGCGGCTGATGGGTAGTGCCCCAGGCTTGCGCGGGTGGCGCCGCAGCAATGGTGGCGAGCGCGGCGGACAGCGCGTCGTTCCAGCTCCATCCGTCGAGCATGGCGGCATCGTCGGCGCGCAGAAGGGCGGGCAATGTCCACCACAATTGACCGGCCGGCGAGACCCCGGGCGATACGGCGGCGAACGGATGCGCGGTGGCCGCACCCAGGCCGGAGCGCTCGACCAGGATGCCCGTGAGTGCGCGGCGCAGAGCGTTGTACTGCGCCGCGGGTATCGAGGCGGCATCCATGCGGCCATCCCAGGCCAGCAGCGCGCGTCGAATGTCGCCCGCGGCTCCGCCAGGATCGGGCAGCCCGGCGAGGCGTGCCTGAAACAGGGGCGCATTGGGCGAGAGCACGTCGGCATGGAGCGCGGCGGCATCCTCGATGGCGAAGGTCGGGCGCTCCGCGATCAGATCGGCAATGCGTTGGGCGCGGTAGGGCGGATGGCAGTCGGTGCACAGGTACTCGTCACTATCCGCGACCACACGATTATTGGCGGTGACGATGACGCCGTCGGCCGGGTCGATGATCTGGGGCATCGTCTCGAACGGGATCCAACCCTGCCACTGGCCCTCGCTGGTCCAACCGGGGACGGGGAGCCAGCCGTTGGCGCGGGGGCGTACCGGAACCATGGCGCGGACGAGATGGCCAATACGGCCTTCGGTATCGGCAGCGACGAGATTGTGGTCGATCAAGCCCCAGCCACGGGTCGCCTCGAACAATGCCGGCACGGTGGTGGCGCCCAGCATGCGAGGCAGGCAGTCGAAAGACAGGTCGGTTTCGGCGAACTGGACCGAGCGAAGAACAAGCGCCGTGCCGGAGGCTGGGTCACCGGCGATGACGGAGCCGTGGCTGGTTTCCGTGACCGTGATGGTGCGTGAGGCCTCGCCGCGGATATGGATCGTCTCGGTGCGGGTGCCGACGGGTTCCGTGCCAGCGGCGCGCTGAACGCGGCCCGTTGCGTCGAACCGTTCCAGATACAGGTCATGGATGTCGACAAAGGCGTGGGTCACGCAATACGCGACCCGGCCGTTATGCATGTAATGCGGGAATGCCGGCACGCCGGGAACAGTGAGCCCGATCGCGTCCCACGCATCGCAGGCGAGATGATGCTGGGCATACATGCCAGGCACCTCGAACACCCGATGCGGATCGCCGGCGAGGATCGGCCGGCCAGTGGCGGAGCGCGTGGGGCCGATCGCCCAGTTGTTGCTGCCGCCGCCAGTCTCGTCGGGGCCCATGGCATGCAACAACGCCTCGATGCCTGGGCGAAGCGCGGCGAGGTCGGCCTGCCATCGCTCGGCAGTGGCGCCGGGTGGAATGCAGAGGAGTTCGTCCGGGCCATCGTCATAGCGCAGCTTGGTTATGTTGTCGGCGCCGACGATCGGCAGCGCGAGGGCACGCCAGAGCTTGAACCAGACCGACCCCATCAGCAGGCCGAGGCGACGCATCACGGCGATACAGTGCCATGGCTCCCAGGCTTCGGGTGCCGCACCGAGAAGAGCGTATTCGGGCGGCAGCGCCGGCGCGGCGGCCAGGAACGCGTTCACGCCGGCGCTGTAGGCGGTCAGCATCGCGCGTGCCGGTGCGCCGAGCGCGGCATAGTCGCGGCGGCAGGCGGCTTCCATGCCGAGACGGCGGCAGAGCAGATCGCCTTCGGCAGCCTCCTTGCCGAGCCACTCCGCAGCGCGGCCTAGGGCGCGACGACGGTTCAGTTCCATCTGGAACAGTCGATCCTGCGCGTGAACCACCCCGAGAGCGAAATGAGCGTCGGCCTCGGAGCCGGCGCGGATATGGGCGATACCCCACTCGTCGCGCAGGATGTCGACCAGGTGAGCCAATCCGGCGAGATCGATCGTTTGGGGCATCACGCGGCAGACATCCTGACGTTCCAGAAGATCGGAAACGATGACTGGATCAAATCCGTCAATCGTTTGCGGTATCCGGCCGGGCGGGAAAACTGGCCCCACATGACGCATGGCGTGGTGCGGTAGGCCACAACCTGGATCTCCGCCGCGATCCGCTTGTGTTCGGCTTCGTCGGAAGCTGCGGCGAACTCCTCCAGGAGCTTGGTCATCGTGGCGTCGCAGCTCCAACCTGGATAATCGGCGCAATTATTGCTGATGTAGAAATTGGTCAGCGGCGAGGCCATGTCGATGCCGTTGGCGTAGACGGGGAACAGGCTCCAGCCATCCTTCTTGGCACGTCGTGCCAGGACGGTGCCCCAATCCATGACCTGTTCGTCCACCGTGAAGCCGATCTGTTTCATGTTCTGCGCCAGGAGATTACCGGCGGCTGTCTGGATC
>JBPBQE010000140.1:0-12696 GCA_050954595.1 Janthinobacterium lividum
ACCGTTGGAGACGGTGTCGGTCGTGGTGCCTGAAGATGCGCTGGAGCTGTTCGAAGCAGCGCTGCTGGAGCACTGTGAGACCGTCAGCTTCTTCCTGGCCGACGAGGACAAGAAAACCTGGCAAGTCGAAGGCGTCCGCGACGTGCCGGAGGACGATTCAGCGTTGCGGGGGGCGTTGGCCTTGGCGGCCATGGCCACCGGCGTGCAGTTCGAGCTAGTGCGGACGCCCACGGAGGCGGATGGATGGCTGGCGCGGACGCAGGAAGCGTTTCCGGATCAGCTGGTCGGGCAGCGTTTCCTGGTGCGGGGTACACATTCGGACACGGTCGTGCCGGGTCGGCACACGCTCGAGTTGGATGCCGGCCTGGCGTTCGGGTCGGGTGAGCACGGCTCGACTCGGGGCTGCCTGCGGGCGCTGGAGATCGCAGCGCGGCGGCGACCGCGGCGGGTGCTGGATCTGGGTACCGGCTC
Organism: Janthinobacterium lividum; assembly: GCA_050954595.1. Taxonomy (GTDB): domain Bacteria; phylum Pseudomonadota; class Alphaproteobacteria; order Acetobacterales; family Acetobacteraceae; genus JAVVHH01. Next base: position 472 of record JBPBQE010000140.1, read on the forward strand.
GGGCATTCTGGCGATGGCAGCGGCCAAGCTGCTGCAGGTTCCGGTATTGGCGACGGATATCGAGCCGTGGTCGGTGCGCGTGGCGCGTGAGAATGCCTGGCGCAACGGGGTCGGCCGGGCGGTGCGGGTCGAACTGGCCGATGGCTGGCGGAGCAGCATCATCGTGCGGGCGGCGCCGTTCGACTTGGTCTTGGCCAACATCCTGGCGCGACCGCTCTGTCGGATGGCCGGGGATCTAGCGTCACGCCTGGCACCCGGCGGCGGGGTCATTCTAGCCGGACTATTGGTCGAGCAAATCCGGATGGTGCTCGCAGCGCATCAGCGTCAGGGACTTCGGTTAGAACGGGTCCTCACCGAAGGCAATTGGGCGACGCTGATGCTGCGGGCCGGCGGCTAATTAGCGGGTGCGCGAAAAGACGTGAGAGATTTCGCTGCGGGACAGCCCGATATCGGCAAGTTCACGATCCGAGAGACGCGACAACTCGTTCTTGACGGCCTGGCGGCTCGGGATGGAGGCGAGATAACGCGCGGCCTTGGCGAAGGCAGCCCCGAGACCGCTCGGGCGGCTGGTGCCAGTCGGGCGGTTTACGGCGGCGCTGCTGTAGCTCATCGTGTTGGGCAGAAATACGATGTGGTCGTTGGTGTGGGCGGTCATGGTAGGTCCGTTCATCAATGATTTGGGCGGTCGAGATTACCGCTCCGTTGATACTCAATATGCGCTTGCAGGCCGCTTGCTGCACCTGCGAAGTCCCTGTCGCTGCCATGTTCTGTACGCATGGTGCTTGGAGAAGCTATGCAATTATTAACGAATTATGAAGAGCAGCGTTGAGCGGCTTGCAGCGCTCCGCGCCATCATGCGGACGCAATCGATCGGGGGATTTGTCGTTCCACGGTCGGACGAGCACCTAGGGGAATACGTACCGCCGAGTGCGGAGCGCCTGGCCTGGTTGACCGGCTTCACCGGCAGCGCCGGGATAGCGATCGTTCTGGCCGACCGGGCCGCGGTTTTCACCGATGGGCGATACACGCTGCAATTGGAGCAGCAGACCGATGGGGACGCGTTCGAGCGGCGGCATCTGGTGGAGGAGCCGCCGACGCAGTGGTTGGCAGAGGCGGCGCCGGGAGTGCGGATCGGCTACGACCCCATGCTGATGAGTGCGGATGCGGTAGCCCGGTTCGCCGAGGCCGGATCGACCATGGTGGCGATGGCGAACAACCCGCTCGATGCTGCGTGGATCGACCGCCCTGCCCCGCCGATGGCGCCAGCCGTGCCGCACGAGGTGCGTTACGCGGGTAAGGACTCCGCTGACAAGCGAGGTGACGTCGCGGCGACGTTGCGCGCCGCCCATCAGGATGCCGCGATCATCACCGACCCGGCGTCCATCGCCTGGCTGCTGAACATCCGCGGCGGCGATGTCGATTTCACGCCGTTTGCGCTGGGCTTTCTGCTGCTGCGCGCCGACGGGTCGGCATCGTTGTTCATGGAGTCGGCCAAGGTGTCGGAAACAGTACGGCGCTGGTTGGGCAACGATATCTCGGTTCAGCCACGGACCGGGTTGGCGGCGGCGCTGGCCGGGTTGCGGGACAAACGGGTGCGCGTGGACGAGGCGGGCTCGCCGGCCTGGTTCGGGCAGCAATTGCGGGATGCCGGCGCGACGGTGGTGGATGCGGCCGACCCGTGTGCGGCACCAAAGGCGCGCAAGAATGCGACGGAGCAGGAGGGCGCGCGGGCGGCGCATCGGCGGGATGCAGTGGCGGTGTGCCGTTTCCTGTGCTGGCTGGACGGGGCCGCAGGTGCGACGACCGAGATCGGCGCGGCGGCGCGGCTGCTGGCGCTGAGAGGCGAGCAGGAAGGGTTTCGGGGCGAGAGCTTTCCGGCGATTTCGGGCGCGGGCGAGCACGGGGCGATCATCCACTACCGGGTCACACCGGAGACGGATCGGGCGGTCGGGCGGGACGAGGTGTACCTGATCGATAGCGGGGCGCAGTATCCGGACGGGACCACCGACATCACGCGAACGGTCTGGACCGGTGCCGGCCCGGCACCGGCCGCGTTGCGGGAGCGGGTGACGCGGGTGATGCAGGGGCATATCGCCGTGGCGACGGCGGTGTTTCCGCACGGAACCTGCGGTCCGCATCTGGACGCGTTGGCGCGGCGGGCGCTGTGGGCGGTCGGGCTCGATTACGATCATGGCACCGGCCATGGCGTGGGAAGCTACCTGTCCGTGCATGAAGGGCCCGCCGGGATCTCGCGGGCGGGGCGGATGGTACCATTAGCGGAGGGGATGATCCTGTCGGACGAGCCCGGCTACTACCTGCCGGGGCAATATGGGATCCGGCTGGAGAACCTGCTGCTGGTGCAAAAGGCGGCGTTGCCGCAGGCGACTCGGCCGTTTCTGCGGTTCGAGACGCTGACGTTGGCGCCGTTCGACCGGCGGCTGCTCGACCCGGCGATGATGTCAGCAGCCGAGCGGGACTGGCTCGACGCCTATCACGCGCGGGTATTGGCCGAGATCGGGCCGAAGCTCGGCGAGGAGGAACGCGCCTGGCTGCAGCAGGCGTGCCGCCCGTTGGACTAGATGAACTTGATAGCCACGATGCCGAGGATGATCGTGGCCAGGAACAGGGTCGTGACCAGGGTCAGGCGCTTCTCGATGAAGTGGCGGGCGGAGTCGCCAAAGTAACGGAGCAGCGCGGCGAGGATGAAGAAGCGGGCGCCACGGGTGATGACGCTGGCACCGATGAAGAGCGCCAGGTCGAAGTGCGCCATGCCGGAGGCGATGGTGACTATTTTGAAGGGGATCGGCGTCAAGCCTTTGGCGAGGATGACCCAGAGGCCGTATTGCTGAAACTGCTGCACCAGGGAGTCCGCGCGGGCTTCCATGTGATAGGCGTGGATCAGCGGCAGCGCGACGGCGTCGTAGAGGCCGTAACCGATCCAGTAGCCGAGGACGCCGCCGAGCACGCTGGCGACGGTGCAGACCAGGGCGAAGCGGTAGGCGCGCTCGGGCCGAGCAACGGACATCGGGACGAGCAGGACGTCGGGCGGGATCGGGAAGAAGCTGCTTTCGGCGAACGCGATGACGGCCAGCCAAACCGGAGCGTACCGGCTCGCGGATAGGATGATGATACGATTGTAGAGCGAGCGCAGCATGGCCGTCCCTTGCCACGCTTGGCCGGGTCGTTCAATCGCCGTAAGAGAGGCGGGAACTACCTCCCGCTTTTTCGAGGACGATGATGCGTCGCGCCGTGTTGCTCAGCCTGGCCCTTTTGTTGGCCGCCCCTGCCCCATCCGCGTTCAGCCAAGCGCAGCCGCCGCATGCGTGGTTGTTCGGGACCTGGACGGGCGGGCTGTTTCCGCCGCCGTCCACCATGTCGACGCAGGCGTGCTTCTCGCAGCCGACGGTGATCTTCACCCGCGACCTGGTGATGCGGGCGACGTTGACGGATCAAACGCTGGTGCAGCGGGTGATCGAGAGTGCGCGGGCGGTGACGGGCGGGGCGGAGTTCCGGTTCGCGTCGATGGCGGCGACCACCAATCCGCGGATGCTCGGCGGCAGCGACACCCAGATGATGGGGTTCGGCTGTCCAACGGCGAACGACTTGGTGGTGCAGAAGCGCGGTGACAACGAGATTGCCTTCCCGGGATGCGCCGACTTCCCGTATCCGCTGGTGCGCTGCCACTGACTCCAGACGAGTTTCCGCATCCGCCGGTGGCAATGCGGGCTCGACTGGATGCGTTGATGGAACTCGATCCTCGGTTGGCGGGGATCGAGAGGGTGGCGGGTCCGTTGCCGTGGCGAGTTCGGCCGCGGGGGTTCGCCGGGTTGCTGCAGGCGATCACCGGGCAGCAGATCAGTAATCAGGCGGCGTCGGCAATCTGGCGCCGGGTCGCGGCGCTGCCTGGAGCGCTGACGCCGGCAGGGATGTTGGCGTTGGCACCGGAGGCGCTGCTGGGCGCGGGCTTCTCGCGGCCGAAGGTGAGGCATGCGCAGAGTCTGGCGCGGGCGTACGCCGACGGGCGGCTCGATGACGATGCGCTCGATGACATGGACGATACGGCGGCAATTGCCACCTTGGTGGCGGTGCCCGGGCTGGGGCCCTGGACGGCGGAGGTTTACCTGCTGTTCGCGTTGCAGCGGGCGGATGTGTTCCCGGCGGGCGACATCGCGATCGCGGGAGCGGTGGCGGATTTGTTTGGGCTGGAGGCGCGGCCGTCGCCGGTCGGGTTGCGGGCTTTGGCCGAGCGCTGGCGGCCGCACCGGGCGCTGGCGGCGCGATTGCTGTGGCATCACTGGCGATATCGGACGGGTCGGCCCAGCATGGACGATATCGTGGTTCAGGAGTGAGCGATGGCAGTGACGATAGCGGTGGTGGCGCCAGGGGCGATGGGATCCGCAGTAGGCGCGCGGTTGGTCGGGCGGGGCGCTCGGGTGCTGACGTCGGTCGCCGGGCGGAGTGCGGCGACGGTGGCGCGGGCAGAGGCGGCCGGGATGGAAGCGGCGGCGGACGAGGCGATCGCGGCGGCTGACATCATCCTGTCGATCGTACCGCCGAACGAGGCGCTGCCGTTGGCATCGCGGTTGGCGGGGGCGATCGCCCGGGTGGAGAGTTCGCCGATCTATGTCGATCTGAACGCAATCAATCCGGTGACGGCGCGAGCGGTCGGGGAAACCCTGGCCCCATGTCGGGCGCGGTATGTGGATGGCGCCATCATCGGCTTACCGCCCGTGGCGGACGGGAACGGGCCGACCTTCTACCTGGCCGGCGACGGTGGAACGGCAGCCGACACGCTGGCGAGCCACGGCTTGGCGGTCAAGACGCTGGCGGGCGGTATTGGAGCGGCGTCGGCGTTGAAGATGACCTACGCCGGGATGACGAAGGGGCTGACCGCACTGGCATCGGCGATGATCCTGGCCGCGCAGCGGGAGGGCGCGGCCGAGGCGCTGGCGGCCGAACTGGGGAGCAGCCAGAAGGAGTTGTTGGCTCGGCTGAGGAAGGGCGTCCCGGACATGCTGCCGAAGGCCTATCGCTGGGTGCCGGAGATGGAGGAGATCGCGGCGTTCCTGGGCGAGGATGACCCGGCGAGCGGGATGTATCAGGCAATGGCTCGTTTTTACGAGCGTATCGCGGAGGATGGCGCTCTCGGGGAGGAGTTGAAAGGGTTCTTCGGGGGCTCCGCAGCGTAGGAGAAAGGCAATCTCCCTGCCCTCTCCCGTTTTGCGGGAGAGGGTTCGGGCCGAGAGTTAGATGCCGGTCTGGGTGACGAACTTGATGCTGAGATAGCTTTCGATGGCTTCGGAGCCGCCTTCGCTGCCGTGGCCACTTTCCTTGACGCCGCCGAACGGAACCTCGGGAAGTGCGAGGCCGATGTGGTTGATGGTCAGCATGCCGGCTTCGACGCGGGACGATAGCGATGCCGCGGTCTTGGCGGAGCCGGTGAAGGCGTAGCTGGCCAGGCCGAACGGGAGGCGGTTGGCTTCGTCGATGACCTCGTCGAGGCTGTCGAACGGAGCAATGACGGCCAAGGGGCCGAAAGGCTCCTCGTTCATTACGCGCATGGCGGGCGTCACGCCGGTCATGACGGTGGGCTCGAAAAAGTTGCCGACGTTGCCGATGCGCTTGCCGCCGGTGCGGAGATCGGCGCCCTTCTGGACGGCGTCACCGATCAGTTCCTCCATGGCGGTGATGCGGCGCGGGTTGGCGAGCGGGCCCATCTGGACGCCGGCCTCCATCCCGTTGCCAACCTTGATCGCCTTGGCAGCGGCGGTGAAGGTGTCGACGAATTGATCGTAGGCACCAGCCTGGACGAGGAAGCGGGTCGGGCTGACGCAAACCTGTCCGGCGTTACGGAACTTAGCCGCGGCGAGCATCTTGGTGGCGGAGACGACATCGGCGTCGTTGAAGATGATCGCCGGGGCGTGACCACCGAGCTCCATGGTGGCGCGCTTCATGTGCAGGCCGGCCAGGGCGGAGAGCTGCTTGCCGACCGGGGTGGAGCCGGTGAAGGAGATCTTCCGGATGACCGGATGCGGGATCAGGTATTCGGAGATCACCGACGGCACGCCGAAGACGAGCTGAACGACGCCCGGCGGCAGCCCGGCATCGATGTAGCAGCGGACCAGTTCCATGCAGGAGGCCGGCGTCTCTTCCGGGCCCTTGACGATGATGGAGCAACCGGCGGCGAGCGCGATGGCGATCTTGCGGTTGGCCTGGTTGATGGGGAAGTTCCACGGCGTGAAGGCGGCGACGGGGCCGACGGGCTCGCGCAGGGAGAGCTGATAGACGCCCTCAGCGCGCGCGGGGATGACGCGGCCGTAGGTGCGGCGGGCTTCCTCGGCGAACCAGTCGATGACGTCGGCGCCGGCGATGGCTTCCATCTTGGCTTCGCCGACCGGCTTGCCCTGTTCCATGGTCATCAGCGGCGCGATGGTGTCGGCGCGCTCGCGAAGCAGGTCAGCGGCTTTGCGCAGGATTTTGGAGCGGTCGAAGGCGGAGACGCGGCGCCAGGTGGCGAAGCCGCGTTCGGCGGCTTCGAGGGCCTGGTCGAGGTCGGGGATTTCAGCGTGGGCCAGAGTGCCGTTTACCTCGCCGGTGGCCGGGTTCATGACCTGAAGGGTCTTGCCTGATTTTGCGGCGGTCCATTTGCCGTCGATGTGCAGCAGCACGTCGGGATAGGTCATAGGTTTCCTCTTTGAGCGTCTGCCCCAATATGGGCTTGGCTGCGACAGACCGACAAGGATACCGATGCCCGCCCTGAATTCATTGCTGACCCGCGTCGAGCTGCCACCGATCCCGCAGGCGCATGCCTGGGCGGCGCGGTACGAGGGCGCGCACGGGGCGGCGCTGGATTTGTGCCAGGCTGTGCCGGGCTGGGCGCCGCATCCGGAAATGCTGGCGCATCTGTCGGCGGAAGCGGGCGAGCGCGCGAATGCCCGCTACGGGTTGATCAACGGCGATGCGGCGCTGCGGGAGGTTTATGCGGGGGAGATGAGCGCGGTGTACGACGGCCGGGTCGCTGCCGATGAGGTGGCGATCACGGCGGGGTGCAACCAGGCGTTCTTCCTGACGATGCTGGCGGTGGCGCAGGCGGGAGATGCCGTGCTGTTGCCGGTGCCGTGGTTCTGGAACCACCAGCAGAGCTGCACGATGCTGGGGATCGAGCCGCGGCCGCTGCCCTGCCGGGCGGAGGACGGGTTCGTGCCGGACCCGGCGGCAGCGGAGGCGCTGATCGACAACCGGATTAAAGCGATTGTGTTGATCTCGCCGAACAATCCGACCGGGGCGGTATATCCGCCGGCGGTGATCGAGGCGTTCTTCGAGTTGTGTCAGCGGCGCGGGATCTGGTTGATCCTGGACGAAACGTACCGGGATTTCCTGCCGGCGGGGCAGGAACGGGCGCATGGATTGTTCGCGCGATCGGATTGGGCGGAGACGCTGATCCAGCTTTACAGCTTCTCGAAGGCGTATTGCGTGCCGGGCGCGCGATTGGGGGCGGTGACGGCCGGGTCGGCAGTGGTGCGGGAGATGGTGAAGGCGTTGGATTGCCTACACATCTGTGCGCAGCGGCCGGCGCAGGCGGCGATCGGTTGGGGGATCGGGGCCTTGGGGGCCTGGCGGGCGGAGAACCGGGCGGTGATCAATGCGCGGGCGGCGACCGTGCGGACCGCGTTCGAGGGAGTGCCGGACTGGCAGCTGGAATCGCTCGGAGCCTATTTTGCCTATGTGCGGCACCCGTTCGCCCAGCCGGCCGCGGCGGTGGCGGAGCGGTTGGCGGCGGAGTTCGGCGCGGTGTGCCTACCGGGGCCGGCGTTCGGGCCTGGACAGGAGCAGCATATACGGGTGGCGTTCGCCAACACGGACCTGGCGGGTTTGGGAGAGCTTGCGGCGCGATTGGGCCGGATGAGCGCCTCCTGAGGACACTCGGCCGAACGTCTCAAGCGCGATCGGTGCTGTCCTCAGGGCGTTTTGGAGAGGTCCGGCTTGGTGCCTTTGCGGGCGCGCCAGCGGTCCCACCAGCCTTGCACGGTGCCGAGCATCCATAGCGTGGCGCGGTGCAGCGGTGGGATCTCCCGGCCGATCAGGATGAGGCCGAGGGGAAGCATCCAGAGGCCGAGCACCGGCAAGAACCACAGAAAGCCGCCGGCGATGAACAGCAAGGCGACCGGCCAACGTATCCAGGCACGGCCGGGCGCGATCAGCCAATCATGGGCACGCCGAACCGGGGCCGGCAGCGAATCGAGCAGCCGGTGCAAGCGAGGATCGTGCTGCTCCATGACCGGTCAGCTCTCGGCCTCGACCGTCGGCTCACGCTGGGCGCTGACCTTGGCGACCCGGCGACCCTCCATCGCCAGCACCTCGAAGCGCCAGCCGCCGAAGACGATCCGGTCGCCATCTTTGGGCAAGCGCTGCAGCAAAGCGAGGATGAGGCCACCGAGGGTGTGGTAGTCGCCTTCGGAAGGAAGGGGCGGCAGGTCGAGGCGGGCCTTGATCTCGTCGACAGGCATAGCGCCTTCGAGAAGCAAGGGAGCGGCCGGGCTGTCATCGCCGGGGAGAGCGGCGGGCGGGTGGTCCTCGGCTTCGCCGACGATGGCGGACAGCACGTCGGCGGCGGTGACGACGCCTTCGAAGCTGCCGTATTCGTCCATGACGAGAGCCAGGCCGACGGTGTCGCGCTTGAGGCGTTCCAGGGCGTCCAGCGCAGTGACGGTGTCGGGGATGACCTGGGGGTGACGCAGGGCGTCGGCCAGGGAAAGGCCTTCGCCGGCGAGCATGCGGCCGAGGAGATCCTTGGCCTGGACGACGCCGACGACGTTGTCGACGGAGCCGTCGCAGACGACGAGGCGGCTATGGGTCGCTTCGCGGACAGCGGCGGCGATGTCGCTCTTGGGGTCGGAGCGGTCGATCCAGGCGAGTTCGGTGCGCGGGGTCATGATGGCGCGGACGGGCTTGTCGGCGAGGCGGAGGATACGCTCGATCATGTGACGCTCCTCCGTCTCGAAGACGCCATCCTGGGCGCCTTCGGCAAGCACGGCTTTCAGCTCCTCCTCCGTGACGCCCTGGCGCTCCTCGTCCTTGAGGCCGAAGAGGCGGAGGATGGCTGTGGAGGAGCGGCCGAGCAGCCAGACGACGGGGCCGCCGATACGGGCGAGGCGCTGGAGCCAGGGGGCGACCAGGATGGAGATGCGCTCGGGGTTGCGCAGCGCGGCCTGTTTCGGGACCAGCTCGCCGATCACCAGGGTGAGATACGTGGTGATGACGACGACGACGACGAAGGCCAGCGACCCGGCGAACGGGGCCAGGACAGGTATCGTGTTGAGCCAGTTCTCGACGTGCTGGGTGATGCGGGCGCCGCCGAAGACGCCGGCGAGGACGCTGACCAGGGTGATGCCGATCTGAACGGTGGGAAGGAAGCGCTGAGGGTCTTCGGAGAGGGCCAGGGCGATGGAAGCGCCACGAACGCCCTGACGCTCGAGAACGGCGAGGCGGGCGCGCTTGAGGGAGACGAGGGCGAGCTCGCTCATGGCGAAGATGCCGTTGACCAGGATCAACAGCAGGACAATGACGATTTCGAGGGTCAAGCTCATGGACGGTGCTTAACATCTGGGGCGGTTGCGCGGAATTGGCTTGGGGGATACGGGGGCGGGATCGTGGACCTTCGGCTCTTGGTCCCATCTTCACCCTGCCCTTTCCCTCCAGCGGGAGGGGGTTCCAACAGAGAGAATGATTTCGGGATGACTCGGAAATTGCCGTCGATCGCGTTGTTGTTGGGGATCGGGGGGCTGATCCCGTTCGTGGTCTGTAGTTTGGGTGCGTTGGCCAATCCGCCGCCGAACGACGAACTCTCGCTGATGGCGCTGGTCGCCTACGGGGCGGTGATCCTGGCGTTCCTGGGCGGGGTGCATTGGGGCTTCGGGCTTGAGGGCTCGGGAACGACGACGACGTCCGTGCAGCGGGCTCGGTTCGGGCTGGGAGTGCTGCCGTCGCTGCTCGGGTGGGTGGCGTTGTTGCTGGTGTTCCTCGGGTATGGCCGGGTCGCGTTGGGGCTGCTGGTGCTGGGGTTCTTTCTGACGACGATGGTGGAAGCGCGGGCCAGCCGGGCGGGGCACATGCCGCGCGGCTACATGGGGCTGCGGTGGGTGCTGTCGTCCGTGGTGGTGGTGTGCCTGGTCACCGTGTTGCTGGTGCTGCTGCTGCACGGGCGCATCGTCTTTTGACGATCGGTCGGCGGGGGTTCATCGCGGCGGGGGCAGCGGCCGGGCTCGCGGGGTGTTCGCCGGCGGATTTGTTGAACGCCACGGTGTCGGACGCGGACGTGTCGGAGACGCGGGACGTCCGGTATGCGCCCGGCGACCGGCATACGCTAGACGTGTATCGGCCGCAGTCGACCGGGGGTGAGCTGCCGCTGGTGGTGTTCATCTATGGCGGCGGATGGAACGCGGGCAACAAGGGGATGTACGGGTTCGTGGCGCGGCCCCTGGCGCGGCGCGGGATGGTGGTCGTGGTGCCGGATTACCGGCTGTCACCGCAGGTCGCGTATCCGGCGTTCCTGCAGGATAATGCGGCAGCGGTAGCGTGGGCGTTCGCGCATGCGCGGGAACTGGGGGCGGACCCGGGTCGGATCGTGCTGATGGGGCACTCGGCGGGTGGGTTCAACGTGGCGATGCTGGGGTTGGACCCGCACTGGCTGGCCGAAGCGGGAGTCGATCGCAGCCGGTTGGCGGGGGTGGTCGGGTTGGCGGGGCCATACCGCTTCCTGCCCAGCCAGGACCCAGATGTGATCCCGGTGTTCGGGGCGGATAATACGCCGGCCCATGAGCCGTATGCGTTCGCCGATGGGCGGGGGCCGCCGATGTTCCTGGCGGCAGGGACGGAGGACACGATCGTGATGCCGCGCAACACGACGGAGCTGGCGGCGCGGATTCGGGAGCGGGGCGGCCGGGTCACGTCGCGGCTGTATCCCGGGGTGGGGCATGTCGGGCTGATCACGGCGTTCGCGCCGGTGTTCCAAGGGCGCGCGCCAGTGCTGGACGACGTGACGGCTTTCGTGGGCGGGCTGCGGCGGTAGAGCCCTCCCCCGCGAGCGGGAGAGGGTTACTCGTTAGATGATTTGATCGAGCGGCTTGGCTTCCACGGCGGTGCTGGCGGCCATGGGATGCGCAAGAGCGGCGGCGAGCTTGGAACGATCTAGCTCGCCTTCCCAGGCGCTGACGACGACGCAGGCGACGCCGTTGCCGACGAGGTTTGTGAGCGCCCGGCACTCGGACATGAACTTATCGATGCCGAGCACGAGGGTCATGGCGGCGACAGGCACCGGGTTATTTGGGATCGCGGCCAGGGTCGCAGCCAGGGTGATGAAGCCGGCGCCGGTGACGCCGGAGGCGCCTTTGGAGGTCAGCATGGCGACGAGGATAATGGTCGCATACTGGCCGAAGCTGAGATCGACACCGACGGCTTGGGCGAGGAAGAGGGTCGCCAACGTCATGTAGATGTTGGTGCCGTCCAGGTTGAAGCTGTAGCCGGTCGGGATCACCAGGCCGACGACGGATTTGGAGGCGCCGAGGCCTTCCATCTTCTGCATGATCTGCGGCAGCACGGTCTCGGAAGACGAGGTGCCTAGGACGATCAGCAACTCGTCCTTGATGTAGGCGATGAAGCGGATGATCGAAAAGCCGGCCAGCTTGGCAACGGTGCCGAGGACGATCAGCACGAATAGCAGGCTGGTCAGGTAGAAGGTGCCGACCAGGCCGGCGAGACGGCCGAGGCTGCCGAGGCCGTATTGGCCGATGGTGAACGCCATGGCGCCGAACGCGCCGATCGGAGCCAGCTTCACGACGATGGCGATGATGCGGAAGAAGATCTGGCCGGCGACGTCGACCACGTGGCTGACCTGGGGTGCCTTGTCGCCGAGGCCGGCGACGACGACGCCGGTGAGGATCGAGATCAGCAGGACCTGGAGCAGGTCACCGGAGGCGAAGGGGTTGAGGAAGCTGGTGGGGATCAGCGCCATGATGTGGGCGACGGTGCTGTCCTTGGCAGCGGCCGCGGCGTAGGTCGCGACGGCCTTGGGGTCGAGCGAGGCCGGGTCGGCGCCGAAGCCGGCACCGGGCTTGACGATCTCGCCGACGATGACGCCGATGAGGAGCGCGAAGGTGGAGATAACCTCGAAGTAGAGCAGCGCCTTCATGCCGACGCGGCCGACCTTCTTGAGGTCGCCCATTGACG
>JBPBQE010000182.1:0-12680 GCA_050954595.1 Janthinobacterium lividum
CGCGGGTCGTAGTTCTTGTACACCCGGTGGCCGAAGCCCATCAGCTTCACTTTGCTGTTCTTGTCCTTCACCTTCTCCATGAAGGCCGGGATGTGCGAAACATCGCCGATCTCATCGAGCATCTTCAGCACCGCCTCGTTGGCGCCGCCATGAGCGGGGCCCCACAAGCTGGCGATGCCGGCGGCGATGCAGGCGAACGGGTTGGCACCGGTGGAGCCGGCCAGGCGCACGGTCGACGTGCTGGCGTTCTGCTCATGGTCGGCATGGAGCGTGAAGATACGGTCCATGGCGCGCTCGAGCACCGGGCTGACCTCGTAGTGCTCGGCCGGCACGGCGTTGATCATGTGCAGGAAGTTGGCCGCGTAGCTAAGGTCGTTGCGCGGATACACGAAGGGCTGGCCGACGGAGTATTTGTAGGCCCAGGCGGCGATGGTCGGCAGCTTGGCGATCAGGCGGAAGGCGCTAATGCGGCGGTGCTCGGCGTTATTGATGTCCAGGCTGTCATGGTAGAAGGCCGAGAGTGCGCCCACGACGCCGCAGATGATGGCCATCGGGTGCGCGTCGCGGCGGAAGCCGTTGTAGAAGCTGCGCAGCTGCTCGTGCAGCATGGTGTGGCGCATGACGCCGTGCTCGAACTCCTGCTCCTGTGCTTTGGTCGGCAGTTCGCCGTTGAGCAGCAGGTAAGCGACTTCGAGGAAGGTGGACTTCTCGGCGAGCTGCTCGATCGGGTAGCCGCGATACAGCAGAACGCCTTCATCACCGTCGATATAGGTGATCTTGCTCTCACAGGCGGCGGTCATGCCGTAGCCGGGATCGTAGGTGAAGATGCCGAGTTGGGCATACAGCTTGCTGATATCGGCGACCGAGGGGCCGATGGTGCCGTTTCGCATCGGCAGCGCGAGCGACTGGTTGGTGCCGTCCATCGTCAGGGTGACGTTCGTGTTCGCAGGGGCGTCCATCGGCTAGTCCTCTTGTAAGCTGAGGCTAAATTAGGGCGCTGTCCCCCAACTAGGCAACCTGGCTAGTGCGCTGCAACATCCGCCCACAGCCCGGCACGCTGGCGGCGGGCGCGGAGTTCGAGGTCGGCCAGCTCGGGTGCCCCGGGCTGGGCGCGGGCCCAACCGCTGGCAACGATGGCGCGCGAAAGATCGGTGCCGCTGGCGTTGCAATCGGCATAGGGACGGCCGGCCACGTCATGATCCTTCAGCGAACACTCGACCCGGCGCCCTCGTACCAGGCCTGCAAGCGCCGTGGTGGCCGCGCCGCCGCAATCCATTCCGCCGAGGCAGCGGTCGCCACGATCCGGCGCCTCCACCCCGCGAAGGCGGATGACCTGACCGTCGAGCCGCAACGTATCGCCGTCGATGATCGCGATATTGTGCGCATCCGCACTGACGTGGCTCGGTAACGGTATGGCGTGTCCGAACAGGTTAGATGACGCCACGGTAGCGGCCAGGGCCATCCCGGCAACGCCGATGCTCACGAACAGGAGGGTTCGTCCGACAAAGGCGCGACGTGGTGCGCCACCGCGGAAGATGCGTCGGGGCGACTTCACCGTATGACTGAGCATTTGCGCATAAACCTGCGTAACCGCTGCATCTCATCGACGCAACACAAAGCCGGCATCGTCATTTCCAGAACGGGTTGACGCGTTTGAAGCGCCGCCAATTGGCCTCAATGCGGGCTCGGGCCGGAAGTGCGGCAGCAGCGGCCATGCCGTCGACGAGGCCGCCAGCATATCCACGTCCGGAACGACCGAGCTGGGCCAGGAGCAGCCCGGCGGTTGCGGAGTCGTTCAGGGTACCAAGCTCCTCTTGCAGCAGGGAGAGGCGGCGTAGGAACGGCTTGGTGTGCTTGGCAGGGAAGGCGGGCGCGAAGAATTCGGCGGTGTAGCGCAGGCGTTTACAGTCCTTGCGAAGCTCGTGCAGCGCATCGATCGGCAACGTCGCTAGGCCGCGTGCCCGCCGACGGACCCGCTTGAGGCGGCGCGCCAGCACCTCGGCGGCAAAGGGTGCGGTAGCAGCCTGTAGCAGCGGGTCGGCATCCGGCATGCGCTGCCACGGGGTCAGGAGGGCGGCGGCGGCGAGATCGATGGTCAGATGCCGGAAGGCCGGACTGGCGAGATAATTGTCCAGCCCGGTGTATCCGGCCTCGCGTTGCCGGCTGGCGGCGCGCAGGAGCCCGGCGATGCGGGGATCGCCGGGCTTGACCGCGGTCAGGGCAGCGCCGGTGCTGGCGAGGAACACGTCCCAATCACGGGCGGCGCCCAGGGTTTCGGCACAATGTTTCAGCGCCGCCCCGGCAGCCTCAAGCTCGGGGCAGGCGGCAGGACGATACAGCGAGAGGGCGGAGCGCAGGCGCCGCGTCGCGACCCGGGCCTGGTGGATCGCCTCTGGTCGACGCTCGCGGCGGAAGCTGTCGGTCCAGAACAGTAGAACGTCGAGCAGATGGCTGATAACGGTGACCAGCCCTTCGCCGACCGGGATCGCGCCATCGAGAGCCGGGGCGCCGAGATGGCGGGCCGCGAGCGGCGTGCCGGTGGCGGCGGTGTTGGCCTCGCAGGCCAGGCTGGCGCGCGGGACGGAGAGGGCGAGGGGGCTCAGCGCCGGGAGCAGGGCGGCAAGGTCGGCGGGCGAACCGGTGAGCGTTACACGGCAGGCCGGCCGCGTCTCGACCACGCCGCGGACGGCACCATGCAACACGGACACGGCGATGGCGCCAATGTCGTAACGGCGATGGCGGCCGTCAAAGGCGCTGACCGGCGCAATGTCGGACGGGATGCTGTCGAACGGCAGGTTGGACACCGGATCGGCCGCGACGAGGCGGCCTGCGTCGTCGGCGTGGGCGACGGGGAACGGTGGCGCGGCAGCGGGCCAGTCGTGTCGAGCATCCGGCGCGAGACGATCGAGTTGCCATGTCGAGCCGTCGCGCAGCAGGCTTAGGTTTTGGCTGGCAATGCTACGCTCGGCATCGTCGTACCAAATGAGGCGCACGGGCTGGCTGGGGCCGGCACGGCGGAGCGTGGGAAGACGGGAAAGAACGGGCAGGTCGGCGGGGTCGAGGGTGAATTCCATGACGATCGCCGTGTCGCCCCGGGGTGCCTGGACCAGAGGCGAGATGGAAGCTGCCGGTGGAGCAGAGGCAGCGGCCTCGGCACCGGCATCGAAGATCACTCGGGGTCGCTCGCGTGCTCGGCGGCGAAATCGCGCGGGCAGAGGAAGCGAACCAGCCGGCCCCCGCCCTTGCCGAGGCCCTGCCACGGCCCGTTGACCGTGAATTCGGTCAACGCCCCGGACGGATAGCCGTCGCCGAGGCGGCGGAGGTCGGGGTTGGCATAGCCCTCATCCAGCGCCTGCGGGCCGACCAGGGTGACGGCCAATTCGTGAATGCCCGGGTTATGGGCGATGACCAACAGGCTGCGCACCGTTTCCTTGACGGTATGGATCGTGTCCAGCAGCACGGAAGCAGGAGCGTTGTAGAGCGTCTCCATGCGGTCGACGAGCGGCGTGTCGGCCCAAGGCTCGAGCGCCTCCAGGGTCTGCACCGTGCGCACCGAGCTGGACACCAGCACGAGGTCCGGCACCAGGCCGAGGCGCTCCATGGCATCCCGCATCGTCGCGGCGGCGCGCTGGCCGCGGGGATTGAGCGGTCGCTCGTGATCGGGCAGCTCGCGCTCGTCCCAGGAGGACTTGGCGTGCCGCAGGAGGAGGAGCTGGCGCATGGCAGTGAGTCTGCCCGTCCCAGCGTCCAGCCGCAAGCTGGCTGCCTTGCTGTGCGGCGGGATGTGACCAATTCGCAGGGATGGGAACGTTACGAATGGTCCTGGGGGACCAGTGCAGCCGGAGCCTAAGCGCCCTCGAAGACCTGGATCCGGCGCAGGACCGGGTGCTGATGGCCGAGGTAATGGCCGAGTGCACCTATGTGAAACACCACCCGAAGAAGATCGTATTGGTGCTGTCGGCGATGCGGCATTTCGCGGCCGCGCTGCAGGCCCGCGGGGTGCTGGTCGATTACGTTCGGCTCGACGATCCCGACAACACCGGAACCTTGCGCGGCGAGATGCTGCGGGCGGTCGCGCGGCACAAGCCCGACCGCGTCGTGCTGACCGAACCCGGCGAGTGGCGCCTGCTGGACGACATGCGGCGGTGGCACGATGAGATCGGCATGGAAGTCGATATCCGCGACGACACGCGCTTCATGGGTCGGATCACCGAGTTCCTGGCCTGGGCGCGGGGACGGTCCGGCATCCGGATGGAGTTTTTCTATCGCGAGATGCGCAAGCGCTACGGCATCCTGATGGATGACGGACAGCCCGAGGGCGGCAAGTGGAATTACGATCCGGAGAACCGCAAGCCGCTGCCCAAGACGCTGGAGGTGCCGGAGGTGCCGCACTTCGCGCCCGATGCGACGACGCAGGCGGTGATGGCGCTGGTCGCCGAGCGCTTCGCCGACCATTTCGGCGACGTCGAGGGCTTTGACCTACCGGTGACGGCGCAAGCGGCGCGGGAAGCGCTGACGGATTTCATTACACATCGGCTGCCGCAGTTCGGCGATTGGCAGGATACGATGAAGACGGGTGAGCCCGCTCTGTTTCATGCCTTGATCTCGACCTCAATGAACGCCGGGCTGTTGCTGCCGGAGGAGGTGTGTCGGGCGGCCGAGGCGGCGTATCGCGCCGGGGCGGCGCCGTTGAACGCGGTGGAGGGTTTCATCCGCCAGATCATGGGATGGCGCGAGTTCGTGCGCGGCGTCTACTGGTGGAAGATGCCGGATTACGGGCGGCTGAACGGGCTGGAGGCGACGCGGAAGCTGCCGTGGTTCTATTGGTCGGGCGAGACCAAGATGAACTGCCTGGCGCAGTCGATCGGGCAGACCAAGGAGCATGCCTACGCGCACCACATCCAGCGACTGATGGTCATCGGCAATTTCGCCTTATTGGCGGGGCTGCATCCGGACGATGTCGATGAATGGTATCTCGTCGTGTACGCGGACGCTTACGAATGGGTCGAGATGCCGAACGTGCGCGGGATGGCGCTGCACGGGGATGGCGGGCTGATGGGGTCCAAGCCGTATGCCGGGTCCGGCGCCTACATCAACCGGATGAGCGATTATTGCAGCAAATGCTCGTATGACGTGAAGGACTCGGTGGGAGCGAATGCGTGTCCATTCAAC
Source organism: Janthinobacterium lividum (assembly GCA_050954595.1). Lineage (GTDB taxonomy): Bacteria > Pseudomonadota > Alphaproteobacteria > Acetobacterales > Acetobacteraceae > JAVVHH01. The sequence goes on from JBPBQE010000182.1 coordinate 5,173, forward strand.
GCGCTGTATTGGGACTTCATGGCACGGCACCGCGAGCGTTTCGTGACCAATCACCGGATGGCCATGCCATTGCGAACGCTAGAGAAGATGGACCCGGCCCGGGTCGCGGCACTACAGGGTCGGGCGGCGGATTTCCTGGCGCGGATGGACGCGGGAGAGATGGTGTGAATGAGGCCCTGGCGGCGCGTGCGGCTGGAAACTTCGGGCGGGCCGTCGAGCTGTGGCGGGCGCTGTTGGCGGAGCAGCCCGACGATTGGCGGTTGGCACTCGAACTCAAGCGCGACCTGAAAGCGGGCCTGCATTATCCGGAGAGCGACCCGGCCTTCCGGCGCGCCGCGGCCTCGCTGCCGGACGATGAGTGGATCACGCATTACGCGGCACTGTACGCGTATCACGGCGAGGATTTGGACGTGTTGGACCGGCGGGCGCGTGCGCTGCTGACGGCGCGGCCAGGCGACCCGGTGGTGCTGACGATCTTGGGCGACGTGGCGTCGCAGCGCCGGAACTGGGCGGGCGCGGAGGCGGCCTATGATGCGGCTGGGAAGGTCTTCGAGCGGGATACGGCGCGGATGTACCTGCGGCTGGGATCGCGTATCAAACCCTCCCGGGACCTGGGAACGTATTCGATCACGTTCGTGAACCTGGATCGGAATGCGGAGCGGGAAGCGGAGTTGCGGCGCCAGTTCGCCGGGTCGGCGCCGCCGCTGTATCGCAGCGCTGGCGTCGAGGGGCGGCGGCTGCCGGCAGCGGCGATACAGCGCTTGGGCGGCGATCCGCAGATGCGGGGAACGCTGGGGTGTTTCCTCAGCCATGCCGGAGCGTGGGAGGCGATGCTGGAACGAGACGACGCTCATTGCCTGATCGTAGAGGATGACGTGATCCCACTCTTGGACCTGCCGACCGGGCTGGACGGCCTGAGCTTGCCGGAGGCGTTCGACCTGGTGTTCGTCAACGACCGCATCGCACCCCGACTGGAGCCGGCGGAGACGACCGGTTTCACCACGCGAACGCTGGAAGCGGCGATGCATGCATTTCCGGCCGAGGACAACGCGCCGGGTGGAGATGGTTACATCCTGAGCCGGGCCGGCGCGCGCAAGCTGCTCGATTGGGTGGCCGTGGACGGCTTCGGTGAGGATGTCGACTGGCGGTTGATCGCCTACGGGCTCAGCCCGACGGCGATCACCGGCCTGCCGCGGCCCAGTCACGCCGGGCCGTGGCTGGATCGCATCTCGGCCGTGATCCGGCGGCCGGAGCGGCTCGATGCTCACGTGCTGCACCCGCCGTTGATCCGCACCGTCGGGGTGAGTAGCGATCGGGAAGACGAGAATCGGATACATGCCTGATGGAACGAGTCGGATGCATCGTGATCGGCGCCGGCGTGGTCGGGTTGGCGGTGGGGCGCGCCCTGGCGCTCGCCGGGCGTGACGTGCTGGTGCTGGATGGCGCGGATGCGATCGGCACGGGAGTGTCGTCGCGTAACTCCGAAGTCATCCACGCCGGCATCTACTATCCGGCAGGAAGCCTGAAAGCGCGATTGTGCGTCGAGGGCAAGGCGATGCTCTACGAATATTGCGCTGCACGGGGCGTCGAGCACCGGCGCCTGGGCAAGCTGATCGTCGCCTCCGACCCGGCGGAGGTGCCGGTGCTGGACGAAATCCGTGCCAAGGCAGCGGCCAACGGTGTCGACGACATGGAGATGCTGTCGGCCGACGCGGCGCGGGCGCTCGAGCCTGCATTGCGCGTTGCCGGTGCGCTGCTGTCGCCAAGCACCGGGATCGTCGACAGCCACGGCTTCATGTTGGCGCTGCAGGGCGACATCGAGAATGCCGGCGGCGCGGTGGTGGTGCACGCACCGGTGCTCGGCGTCGTGGCGCGGGAGGGCGGGTTCGTCGTGGAGGTCGGCGGGGCCGAACCGATGACGCTGGCCTGCGACGTGCTGGTCAACGCGGCCGGCCTGGCGGCGCCGGCGGTTGCGCAGGGGATCGACGGGCTGGCGGCCGACACGATCCCGACCGGCTATTTGTGCAAGGGTAGTTATTACTCGCTGCAAGGGCGGGCGCCGTTCTCGCGGTTAATCTATCCGGTGCCGGAAAAGGCCGGGCTGGGCGTGCATCTGACGCTGGATCTGGGTGGCCAGGCGCGGTTCGGGCCGGACACGGAATGGGTCGAGACGGAGGCTTACGACGTCGATATCGGGCGAGCCCAGGGCTTCTACGCGGCGATCCGGCGCTATTGGCCGGCGCTGGCAGAAGGGGCGCTGTCGCCGGGTTACGCGGGCATTCGGCCGAAGATCAGTGCCCCGAGTGCACCCGCTGCGGATTTCCGGGTTTCCGGGCCGGGAGAGCATGGACTAGGCGGTTTGGTGAACCTTTTCGGGATCGAGAGCCCGGGGCTGACGTCGTCGCTGGCGATCGGGCGCCTCGTGGCCGACATCGTTGCGGGGCGAAATGATCTCACATGACCGTTGTGCAACCCTTGGTTGTGTTATAGTATGATCTCGCTGCCTGGTTTGTAGTCTCCATCCTACGGCGATGGCAGTAAGCTCACGCGGTCGCGTGACGCTATCGGCCGCCTGGCTCGTCGGGGGACGGGCTGGGCGGCCCGTCTACCGCGACAACCGGACCGGGCAAGGACCAATGCCTGAGTGCCGCCTCGCCATTGGCCGTCAACGCATAGACGCCGCGGGTGACGCGGGCGAACCACCCATAGACGTTTCGATGCAGGATCGCGGCGGCACGCGGCGCGTCGGCGCGTAGATCACGCGGGCGGAGCGGGCCTGGCTGCAGGCGCGCCGCGCAGCGCAATGCTTCCTGTCGGTAGGCGGTCATCACCGGGACACCGCCGGTGCCGCCGGGGGAGGGGTCACCCTGCCGGGCCGCGTGTTCGGCGACGATCTTGCGGCGGGCTTTGGTATCCCTGCGCGGCTGGTATGGCGCGGGTTCGGCGAGGATCTCGACGTGATGGTGCGGATGAATGGCGATCAGGCCAAAACCCAACAGGCGGCAGAGCTTGCGCGCGCGCGAATCGCGATCTCGACCGCGCCGGGTCGCCGTGACGGCAAGCCAGATTTCGTCGGCTGCGCCCATTCGCTCGACGGCTTGCAGCAGGAGCTCGAGATTGAAGGCGAGCTTCATCTCGGCGATCACCAGCCGGGCGGGTGCGCCCGGCTTGGTGCCGACGACATCGTTCGTGTCGGCTCGTATGCCGACGACGTCGCACCCGGCGACCTCGCCCTTAACCTCGTAGCCTTGGCTTTCGAGGAAGCGCTTGACCGCCGGGTAGAGCGACGCCTCCCTCATTTAGAGACCGGTTTTGGCCTCGAGACCGATCGCGGCGACGCCGGCGAGGGCGCATTTCTCGTCATTGTCGGAGTTGTCGCCGGAGATACCGACCGCACCGATCACGTGACCTTCCTCGACGATGAGTACGCCGCTCGGGACGGGCACCAGGCGGCCGGCGGCCACGGCGCTGAGCGCGCCCATGAAGGTCGGGTTGGCTTGGGTGCGGTTGAACAGTTCGCGCGAGCCGAAGCCCATGCCGAGCGCGCCCCAGGCCTTTCCGAACGCGATGTCGAAGCGGAGGATGCCGGAGCCGTCCTCGCGCTTGAAGGCGACCAGGTGGCCGCCGGCATCGAGCACGGCGACGGTGAGCGGCAGAAAGCCGTGCTCGCGGCCGGCGGCCAGCGCGGCGTCGACGATCTTGCTGGCGGCGTCGAGCGTCATGACCGGTTTTTGGGGCATCGTCGGGTGTCCTTTAAGTGAGTGCAGCGGCTTGTAGCACCGGAACGGCGCCGGAGCCGAGATAGCCCAGCACCGCATCGACCAGCATGCGGCGATGACTGCCTTGCAACGACGGATCGAGCGGGTCGGTGCGGAAGACGGTGCGCAGCGTGTAGCGGTTGGCGACGCGGAAGAAGCAGAGCGCGGTGATCAGCAGGTGCACCCCGATCGGTTCGGCGTCGGCCCGGAACACCCCGTCGCGCTTGCCGCGCTCGAGGATGGCCCCGATCGTGGCGATGACCGATTCGTTGAGGGCCTGGATCGGCGGCAATCGGCGCAGATGCTCGGCCTGGTGGATGTTCTCGATGGCCACCAGGCGAACGAATGCGGGATGCGCGGCCTGGTAGTCGAACGTGAATTCGGTCAGGCGCTGGATGGCATCGGCCGGCGCGAGCGTCTCTAAGATCAGTTCCTGCTCGGCGGCGCGCATGCAGCCATAGGCCCGCTCGATGACGGCGCAGTACAGCCCGGTCTTGTTGCCGAAGTAATGATAGATCATTCGCACGTTGGTGTTGGTGCGTTTCGCGATCGCCTCAACTCGTGCGCCGGACAGGCCGCTGGCGGCGAACTCCTGCTCCGCGATGTCGAGGATGCGGCGTTTCGTGGCTTCGGGATCGCGCTTCTTGTGGCTGATTTCCGACATGGGAGCCTTGGATCGAGCTGCTTGACTCAAAGTAAGCGCCTACTTACAAATTCCGTCAACGCGGTCGCGGCACGCTCCGGCAAGACCATAAAACCAGAACATGATGGGAGCAGACGGCATGCGGCTCGTCTACGTGCTGAACGGTCCGAACCTGAATCTCCTGGGCGACCGGCAACCCGAGATCTACGGGCGCGAGACCCTCGCCGACGTGGAGCGCGACTGCCGCACGCTGGCCGATGAGCTGGGCCTGGTGCTGCGATTCCATCAAAGCAATCGCGAATACGAGTTGATCGACTGGATTCACGAGGCGCGGGACGGCGCTGCCGGCATCGTCATCAACCCGGCCGCTCTCACCTTCACCTCGGTCGCACTGCTGGATGCGCTGTCGGCCTTCGACGGTCCGGTGATCGAGGTGCACATCGCCAACAGCCATAAGCGGGAAGCCTTCCGGCATCATTCCTACGTGTCGACACGAGCCGACGGGGTGATCGCCGGGCTCGGAACACAGGGCTATACATTGGCACTGCGCCGGATCGATGTTCTGACGGCGGCGGGCTGACGGAGAGATCGGATGGCTGGAATGCGGCGTAAGGCGATCGCGACGGTGGCGTTGAGCGGAACGTTGGCGGACAAGCTCGAGGCGGCCGCGCTGGTCGGGTTCGACGCGGTTGAGATCATGGAAGCCGACCTGCTCGGCTTCGACGGCACGACGGCGGATTTGCGCACCATGGCCGAGGACCTCGGCATCGCGCTCGACCTGTATCAGCCGTTCCGCGACTTCGAGGCCATGCCGGACCTGCAGCGGGCGCGCAACATGGATCGCGCCGAGCGCAAGTTCGACGTCATGCAGGAGTTGGGCACCGAGCTGGTGCTGGTGTGCAGCAACACGCAGCCGGCGACGCTGAACGACGATGCGCGCGCGGCGGCGGATCTGCGCGAGATGGCGGAGCGGGCTGCCGCGCGCGGGCTGCGGGTGGGGTTCGAGGCGCTGTCCTGGGGGCGGCACATCCGGACCTGGAGCCATGCCTGGCGGATTGTCGAGCGAGCGGATCACCCCGCGCTGGGCTTGATCGTGGACAGTTTCCACACCCTGGCGCTCCGCGATGACCCGGCGGGCATCGCCGACCTGCCGGGCGAGCGCATCTTCTTCTGCCAGCTCGCCGATGCGCCCAAGCGCGACATGGACGTGCTGTCGTGGAGCCGGCATTTCCGCAACTTCCCGGGCCAGGGCGACCTCGACGTGAACGGCTTCCTGCGCGCGGTGCTGGCGAGCGGCTATGCCGGGCCGCTGTCGCTCGAAGTGTTCAACGACCAGTTCCGCTCGGCGCCGTCGCGGATGATCGCGCGCGACGGGCTACGGTCGTTGATCCTGGCCGAGGCCGACGCGACCGGAGGCGTGCTGCCGGAGCCGAGCGACATCGACGGGGTCGAGTTCCTGGAGTTCGCCGTCGACCCGGTGGCGCGGGAGGCGCTGGCGGACTGGCTCAAACGGCTCGGCTTCATGCTGGCGGGGCGGCATCGGACCAAGGACGTCGACCTGTATCGGTTGGGCTCAGTCAATTTCGTGCTCAACAGCGAGCAGGACAGCGCGGCGTCCGAACATTTCCAGCACCACGGGCCGTCGGTCTGCGCCATGGCGCTGCGGGTCGACGATCCCGCTCGCGTGGTCGAGCGAGCGCGGGCGTTGCTGATCCCGGATTGGCGGGAGCCGACCGGGGCAGGCGAGGCATTGATCCCGGCGGTGCGCGGCCCGGACGGGACGCTGATCTATCTCGTCGGGCGCGAGCAGGATTTCTGGGCCGCCGATTTCGAGCTGACCGGTGATGAGGCTGCCGCGGCCGGGATCGCGGAGATCGACCATGTGGCGCTGGCGCTGCCGGCCTGGCAGCTGGATACGCATGTGCTGTTCTGGCGCTCGCTATTCGGGCTGGCGCCGCAGCCGGTGTTCGATTTGCCGGACCCGTTCGGGCTGATCCAGAGTCGTGCCATGGTCAATGCGAGCGGAACGCTGCGGCTTATCTTCAACATCTCCGACGCGCAGAACACGGTCACCAACAGGTTCGTTTCGGCATTCGCCGGCGCGGGCGTGCATCATGTCGCGCTGGCCACGGACGACGCCGTGCGTACTCTCGGGGCCGTCGGTGCGGCAGGGGCGCCAATGCTGATGATCCCGCCCAACTACTACGAGGACATCGGCGCGCGATATTCGCTGTCCGACGACGTGCTGACCTCGTTCGAGACGCTGGGCATCCTCTACGACGAGGCAGAAGCCGGCGCCTTTCTGCACGCCTATACCGAGAACTTCCAAGGCCGGTTCTTCTTCGAGATCGTGGAACGGCGCGGCGGCTATGCCGGGTTCGGCGCCGCCAACGCAGCGATCCGTATGGCGGGCCAGGCCCGCCGCTATGTGCCATCGAGGTAAGTATGAGCAAGACACCCGTCGCCTCCCCGGTCGGGGAATTCTTCCAGCGCGACCGCGCGCTGCAGCCGCCGGCCTACACGCCCGGTTACAAGACCAGTGTGCTGCGCTCGCCGAAGCTGGCACTGTGGTCCCTGCAGAACTCGCTGTCCGAAGTGACGGGTCCGGTATTTGGGGCCGACGAGTTAGGGCCACTGGATCACGACATGATCCTCAACTACGCCAAGACCGGCGAGCCGATCGGAGAGCGCACAATCGTGCATGGCCGGGTCATGGACGAGAACGGGCGCGGGGTGCCGCATACGCTGGTCGAGGTGTGGCAGGCCAATGCGGGCGGACGCTATCGGCACCGTAACGATACCTACTTGGCGCCAATCGACCCGAATTTCGGCGGCTGCGGCCGGATGATCACCGACGCGGACGGGCATTATGCCTTCCGCACCGTCAAACCCGGTGCCTATCCGTTCCGCAATCACGTCAATTCGTGGCGGCCGGCGCACATTCATTTTTCGCTGATGGGCAGCGGCTGGGCGCAGCGGCTGATCACGCAGATGTATTTCGAGGGCGATCCGCTGATCACCAAAGATTCGATCCTCGGCACCATCTCGGACCCGGCGGCGCGGGACGGGCTGGTGGCCAAGCTCGATTTCAACGCGTCGGTCCCATT
>JBPBQE010000160.1:0-12674 GCA_050954595.1 Janthinobacterium lividum
CGATGCGCCGTTCAAAGGCGAGATTGTCGCCGAGCTCCGGATGGATGACCTGCGCGCCCAGTTCGAGCGCGGCGAGCACGTCCACCACCGGGTCGAGCGCGTCGTAATCGACCAGGATATGCTCGGCTGCATCCTCCGCCTCGGCCCGTGTCGCCGCGATCACCATGGCCACCGGCTCGCCTTGCCAGCGCACCCGGCCCACCGCGAGCGGGTGCTGCGGCGCCGATTTCAGCCCGCGCAGATGGCTCAACACGCCCACCCAGGGCGTGCACATCGCCTGCATCGCTGTTCCGTCCAGCACGGCGATCACTCCCGGCATCCCCTTCGCCACTGCCAGATCGATGCCGAGGATCGCCGCATGCGCGTAGGGCGAGCGCAAAAAGGCGGCATGCACCATGCGCGGGAGGGTGACGTCGCTGACATAGCGCCCGCGGCCCTGTGTCAAGCGCTGCAGGTTGGGGCGCGGCAGCCCGCGGCCGATATACGCGTTCGGGCGGTTCGGGCCATCACCGTCCATGCCGGGCCTCCCACGTCGCCGCTACAGCGTCCACGATGGCCTCGTAACCGGTGCAGCGGCAGTAATTGCCCGACAAGTGTTCGCGGATCGCCACCCGGTCGGCGCTGCCGCCGGCGCACTCGGCATGCAGCAGCCAGTCCTGTGCCGCGATCAGCATCCCGGGCGTGCAATACCCGCATTGCAGCGCGTTGCGCTCGATGAAGGCGCGTTGCAGATCGCCGATCTCGCCACCGTCCGACAGGCCTTCGATCGTCTCGACCACGCCGCCATCGGCCTGCACCGCCAGCACCAAGCAGGCCCGCACGATCAAGCCGTCAAGACGCACGGTGCAGGCGCCGCAGACGCCGTGCTCGCACCCCAGATGCGTCCCGGTCAGTCCAAGCTGCTCGCGCAGGAAGTCGGCCAGATGCACTCGCGCCGGCACCTCCGCCGCCATCGCCTCGCCGTTCACCTGCAGCCGGATCGCCGTCATGCCCATGCGCCCACGACCCGGCGCAACAACACCCGCGCCAGGTGCAACCGGGTCGCACCGCAGGCCTGCGGATCGGAATGGGCCGGCAGATCGCTGGCCAGCGCATCGGCTGCGGCCTGCAGCGTGACGGCCGAGACGCCGGCCGCCAGTGCCGCGCCCGCGCGCCGGGCCAGCAGCGCGGTGGTGCCGACGGAGAAATACGCCAGCCGAACGTCACCTCCGCCGTGGTGCGCCGCAAGGCCCACCATCGCGTAATCGCCGCTGCGGCGGGACAGTTCGGCAAAGCCCCAGCGCGCGGACGGCGCCAGCGGAATTTCGACCGCGACCAGGATCTCATCTTGCGCCAGGGCCGTCTCGAACAGCCCGGTGAAGAAGCGCTCGGCCGCGATGCGGCGGATGCCGGTAGATCCCTGCACCACCAGGGTGGCGCCCAAGGCGAGCGCGCAGGCTGGTAGCTCGGCCGCCGGGTCGGCATTGGCCAGACTGCCGCCGATGGTGCCCCGGCTGCGGATGGCCGGGTGCGCGACATCCGCCAGCGCGCGGGCGATCAGAGGCGCGTGCTCGGCGATCAACGGTTCGGTCAGCAACTGCGCATGGGTGCAGCCACCGCCGATGCGCAACAGGCCGGGCTGCAGGCTGACGCCTTGCAGCTCCGACAGGCGGAAGATGTCGATCAGGATCGACGGGGCGGACAGGCGCAGGTTCAGCGCCGGCAACAGACTCTGGCCACCCGCGATGAGCTTGGCGTCGCCGCCATGGTGTCCGAGCAGAGCGACGGCCTCCGCTACCGATGCGGCGCGGACATACTCGACGGCGCTGGCTTTCATGTTTGCGTTCTCCCCGCTTACTATGGTTGGCGGTTTGCCCGGGCCGTCAAGCTTGACAACTCGGCGGCGACGCGATGTTGATCGATCGAAAATCAAGGGAGGCAGTGACATGGCCATCACCCGTTTGGATCATTATTCCATCCGCACCACCGACTTGGCCGCGACGGAACGGTTTTATACCGATGTGCTCGGGCTGGAAGTCGGACCGCGGCCGACCTTTCCGTTCCCTGGCGTCTGGCTCTACCAGAGCGGCGTCGCCGTGGTGCACGTGGTCGGCATAGACCCGAACGATGCCAGCGGTCTGAAGGACTACCTGGGTGATAAGGCAGCCGACGCGACCGGAACCGGCACCATCGATCACGTGGCATTCATCGGCAACGACGTCGAGGCCATGCGCGCCAAGTTCCGCGCCGCCGGGGTAACATTCCGCGACCGCACGGTGCCCGCGTTGAAGCTTGAACAGGTGTTCCTCGAGGATCCCAACGGGGTCACCATCGAGCTAAACTTCCCGGGCGAAGCTCCACTCCCTTGACCCGGGCGCCGCGCTATTGAACAGTCGCTCAATAGCGCGGGCCTAGACCCGGCGCAGGGAGAGGACGACATGGATATCAGTGCAGGCCTGCCAGCGGTCTATGCGGCTGCGGAGGCACTGAAAAACTGGGGCCGCTGGGGTGCGGACGATCAGATCGGCACCCTCAACCACATTACCGATGCCGACGTCGTTGCAGCCGCTCAACTGGTCAAACGCGGCAAGATTTTCGCCATGGGCATCCCACTAAACAACCAGGGCCCGCAGAGCGGCCTGTTCGGCGGGCGCTGGAACCCGATCCATACCATGCTCGCGACCGGCACCGACGCCGTCGCCGGCCGGTTCGATGACAAGGGTGGGCAAACCCTCCGCTACGCCGATGACGCATTGAACATGCCCGTTCAGGCAGCGACGCATTGGGACAGCCTGGGGCACATCTTCCTCGACGATAAGATGTACAACGGGCACGACGCGCGCCGGGTCGATGCCGGCGGGGTGCACGTGCTGGGCATCGAACATGCCAAAGCCAAGATGGTCGGCCGCGGCGTATTGCTCGACGTGCCGCGGCACAAGAAGCTGGATTGGCTGCCGGATGGCTACGGCATCAGCAACGCCGAATTGGACGAGGTCGCCGCCGCGCAGGGCGTCGAGATCCGCCGCGGCGATTTCGTGATTGTGCGCACCGGGCAGATGGAACGCTGCCGGGCTGAGGGCGCCTGGGGCGGCTATGCCGGCGGCGACGCGCCCGGCGTACGGTTCGAGAACTGCTATTGGTGCCAGGAAAAGCAGATCGCCGCGATCTGCTCGGACACCTGGGGCGTCGAGGTTCGACCCAACGAGACGAAAGAGGCCAAGCAGCCCTGGCACTGGGTGGTGATCCCCGCCATCGGCCTGACCATGGGCGAGATGTTCGACGTCAGCGAGTTGGCCGCCGATTGCGCGGCGGATGGCGTTTACCAATTCATGTTCAGCGGTCCGCCGCTGAATTTGACGGGCGGCACCGGTTCGCCGATCAACCCGCTCGCGATCAAGTAGGAATCAAGATGGCCCAAATTCTCAAGCACGGTGCCAGCGCCACAGAACTGCGCGAGGCAAGCGATGCTGTGCGCAAGACGGTGGAAGGCATCCTCGAACAGGTCGAGCGGGATGGGGACAGCGCCATCCGCGCCCTGTCGGCAAAATTCGACAACTGGGAGCCTGAGAGCTTCCGGCTCACGCAGGCGCAGATCGACGAAGCCATCGCCAAAGTGCCGGCGCGCGACCTCGAGGACATCCGCTTCGCCCAGGCGCAGGTACGCAAGTTCGCCGAAGCGCAGAAAGCCTGCCTCACCGAACTGGAGATCGAGACCCGGCCGGGCGTCGTGCTCGGACACAAGAACATCCCGATTCAGGCTGTGGGCTGCTACGTGCCGGGCGGGCGATACCCGATGGTGGCGTCGGCGCACATGTCAGTGTTGACGGCGAGCGTCGCCGGCTGCCCTCGCATCATTGCCTGCGCGCCACCGTTCAAGGGCGGCGCGCACCCTGCCATCGTGGCCGCGATGCACATGGGCGGCGCACACGAGATCTACGTGCTGGGCGGCGTGCAGGCCATCGCCGCCATGGCGATCGGCACAGAGACGATCGCCCCGGTCGACATGATCGTCGGGCCAGGTAACGCCTATGTCGCCGAAGCCAAGCGGCAGTTGTTCGGCCGCGTCGGTATCGACTTGCTGGCAGGGCCGACCGAAACGCTGGTGATCGCCGACGACACGGTGGACGCCGAGATCTGCGCCACCGACCTGCTCGGGCAGGCCGAACACGGGCCGACCTCGCCGGCCGTGTTGCTGACCACGTCCGAGCGCCTGGCGCGCGAAACCCTCACCGAGGTGGACCGCCTGCTCGGCATCCTGCCGACGGCCGACATCGCCCGGCAATCCTGGGCCGAGCACGGTGAAGTCATCGTCTGCGCGGACGATGCCGAGATGGTGCGCGAGGCCGACCGTATCGCCTCCGAACACGTGCAGGTCATGACGCGCGACCCCGACTACTTCCTGGCCAACATGCGCAACTATGGCGCCTTGTTCCTGGGCCCGCGCACCAATGTCGCGTTCGGCGACAAGGTGATCGGCACCAATCACACGCTGCCGACCAAGCTGGCCGCGCGCTACACCGGGGGCTTGTGGGTCGGCAAGTTCATCAAGACCTGCAGCTACCAGCGGGTCACCACGGACGCGGCCAGCGCCGAGATCGGCGCCTACGCGTCGCGGCTTTGCATGCTCGAGGGCTTTGCCGGGCACGCCGAGCAGGCCAACGTGCGGGTGCGGCGCTACGGCGGCGGCAACGTCGGCTACGCGCAGCCGGCGCCTTGACGCTCCCGCGCACCCCGTCGTTTCGGCTCGACGGCAAGCGGGCGCTCGTCACCGGCGCCGGGCGTGGGCTCGGCCTGGCCTGTACGGCAGCACTGGCGCAGGCGGGCGCCCATGTCACGCTGATGGCGCGCACCGGCGCAGAAATCGAGGCGGTCGCGGCGGAGTTGGTGGAACAGGGCGGCCAAGCGGCGACCCTGGTCGCCGATGTATGCGACACCGGTGGCGTGGGAGCTATAATCGCGGGGAGCGAACCGTTCGACATCCTGGTCAACAATGCCGGGACCAACCGACCCAAGTCCTTCCTCGACGTCTCGGCCGACGACTTCGATGCCGTCATGTCCGTCAACGTGCGTGCAGCCTTCTTCGTCGCCCAGGCAGTGGTTAAGCGACTGATCGAGGTCGGCCGGCCCGGCTCGATCATTCACATGTCGTCGCAAATGGGCCATGTCGGCGGCGAGCGGCGCAGCATCTATTGCGCGAGCAAGCACGCAATGGAGGGTCTGTCGAAAGCAATGGCGATCGAGTTCGGCCCCCTGGGCATCCGCGTCAACACGATCTGCCCGACCTTCATCGAAACGCCGATGACCCGCCCTTACTTCGAGGACCCAGCGTTTCGCGCCGGCGTGCTGAAGAAGATCAAGCTCGGCCGCCTCGGCCAGCCGGAGGACCTGATGGGCGCAGTGCTGTTCCTCGCGTCGGACGCCTCGGCACTGATGACCGGCAGCGCGCTGATGGTGGACGGTGGCTGGACGGCCGACTAGAGCGCAGCCGGCACGCAGTAACGGCCGCCGCTGTAGAGCAGCGGCTCACCGTCGCGGTGCCGCATGCGCTCGACCCGGCCGAGGAAGATGACGTGATCGCCCGCCTCCACCCGGTCATGCACGCTGCACTCGAAATGTGCCAGCCCGTCCGCGAGCAACGGGCAACCGCCCAGCCCGGTCTCGAACGAAAGTCCGGCGAAACGATCCGCTGTTCCACTGGCAAAGCGCGCGGACAAATCCCGCTGATGACTGCCGAGCACATGGACCACGAACCATTCCGCAGCCAGAAAGCTCGGCAGGGAGCGGGCACTGCGCCGAAGGCTCCACAGCACCAGCGGCGGATCGAGCGAAACCGAACTGAACGAGTTGGCGGTCAGTCCTTCCAGCCGGCCATCCTCGGTGCGCGTGGTCACGATCGTGACTCCGGTTGCGAAACGGCCGAGCGCTCGGCGCAGTTCCGCCGGGTCTGTCACCAGTTGTTCGAGTTGAGTGTCCAACATGAGTGCAAGGTGATGTCTCGCCGGGCCGAACACAAATGACGCCTGCTAATCCGACGCATCAGCTTTACTGATGGCCGACCTGCCGCGCGACATCCTGTTGTTCGTCGCCGCGTATGAGGAGCGCTCGTTCACGGCCGCGGCGGCGCGGGAGGGGGCGACGCAATCCGGCGTGTCGCAGCATGTCCGCAAGCTTGAAGAGCGGTTCGGCGCCCAGTTATTCACGCGCGATGGCGGCCGGGTCAGCCCGACGCCTGCAGCCGACCGTTACTACCTGCGCTGCCTCGAAGTGTTGCGCGCGCATGCGGCGGCCCGCGACGTGCTGCGGGAATGCAGCGCCGGGCTGTCAGGGGAGGTTCAGGTCGGGCTGATGCCGACGGTCACGCGATGCGCGCTCGCGCCGGCGCTGGCCGCGTTTATCGATAGGCATCCGAACGTCGGCGTCGGTGTCCACGAAGGCTATAGTGGCGTGCTGACCGAGCAGGTCCAGCAGGGGTCGCTCGACTTCGCCGTGGTGCCGGGCTTCACCGGGCTGCCCGGCTTGGTCAGCCGCCCGTTCGCGACCACGCCGGAGGTGCTGGTGGCCGCCGCGGGCGCGCATGCCGAGCCGGTGCGGTTGGCGACTATGGGTCCGCTCTCGATCGTGCTACCCGGTGCGGCAAACACCAGACGGCAAACGATCGAAAGCTATCTGCGGAGCAACGACGTCGCGGTGGCGCGGATGATCACGCTGGACTCGATGCTGGCCACGCTCGACCTGCTGGCGAGCACGGATTGGGTCGCGATCCTGCCAGGGGTGATGATGGCGCGCGATCGGACCTGGTCGCGACATGTGATCCGCCCCCTGAGCGATCCGGCGCTATCGCTCGACCTGGTGACCATCGAAGCGACGCGGCGGCCGCTCTCCGCCGCCGCTCTGGCCTTCCGCGAGATGCTGCAGGAAACGACGGCCGTCGCCAGCGCCGCCTGGGACGGTCCTTCGAGCGTCGCCCTGCGCTAGCCGGTCACGGCCTCGATCGCGCGACTGCGGGAGGACCTTACCACGGCCTCGAATGCGGCGATGGTGTCCAGCATCTGATCCGTCGGCACCGGATAGGCTGCGCCGCCCGCGACGGCAGTTGCGAACGCCTCCAGGTTCGTCCGCACCGCGGGAGCCGGCGGAAAGACGGTGGTCGTCCGGTCCTGCCCGCGGATCGACGTCGTGAGTGTCCAGCCTTCGGATTTTTCCGGGTGCGCCTTGTCGCGCACTTCGGCCCATCCCTGGCTGCCATAGATGGCGAAACGGCCGTCGAACGGGGTCGCCAAGATCGCCGTCAGCATCGCGTTGGCGCCGCTGCGGAAGGCGAGCAACGCGGCCAGGGTGTCCCCATTGGCGAGGTTGCTGCCGAGTTGCCGCACGTTGGCCAGCACATTGTCCACCGGGCCGAGGAAGCTGACCGCGAGATCCAGCAAATGGATACCGGTTGCCGTCATCGGCCCGGCAGGGGCCTCCGCGCCCGAGAGCCGCCAGTTGTCCGCGGGCAAAGCGAGGAACTTGTCTTGGCTGAAATTGGCTTCGATCTGCAACAGCGTGCCCAAATCGCCGGCCTCCACCATGCGGCGAAGCTCGAGGATCGGTGGCTCGAAGCGTCGCTCATGTCCGATACCGAGCTGAACGCCGGCCCGTTGGCAGGCCGCGATCGCCGTGGCCGCCTCGGCGCGGGTGAGACAAAGCGGTTTCTCGCAGAACACGTGCTTTCCGGCTTCGGCTGCACGACCGATCTGCGCGGCATGCATTGTGTGCGGCGTACACAGGATCACGGCGGTGATCGCCGGGTCACGGAGGATCTCGTCGAAGCTGGCCGCCATCACCAGGCCCACCCGGGCCGCAATTTCGGCGACGGCCGGATCGGGATCGAACGCGGCGATGATGCGCAGGGCCTCGCTGTCGCGCATGGTGTTCACGATCGTGCGGCCCCACCAGCCCAATCCGAGGATGGCGGCGTTCACCGGTTGTGCGCTCATGCGTGATCCTGCAGGAATGTTTCGAGTTCGGCGTCAAACATGGCTTGTTGCTCGACGCTGGCCTGGTGCGCCGCATCGGGGATCACGTGCAATCGGGCACCGGGGATGCGGGCGGCAAGCGTCTCCGCCATGGCTAGCGGGGTCGCCTGGTCCTCTTGGCCGACCATGACCAAGGTCGGGCAGCGAACCTTCTCGAGATCGCCCGACACGTCGTATCCGACGATGGCCTCGCAGCATCCGGCAAATCCTTCGGCCGGTGTACGGGTGATGATGTCGGCGTAATGACCGGCCACGGCCGGCTCGCGTGACAGGAACCCCGGGGTGAACCATCGTGACAACGTGCCCTGAACGAGGCCAGACATGCCGCCGTTCCGAGCTGCGGCGATTCGGTCGTGCCATCCGGCATGGGCTGCCGGCGGGTAACCGGCCGTTGTGTCGCTCAGCACCAAGCGCGTGATGATCCCCGGCTGTTGGATGGCATGAGTGAGCCCGATCATGCCGCCGAGCGAGACGCCGACCCACGCCGTTCGAGAGATACCCAACCTGTTGAACAATCGCTGCACATCGTCGGCGAGTCCCGTCATGCTGTAGGGCGCCGGCGATACCGGGCTTTTCCCATGACCGCGAATGTCGAGCCGAAGCACGGTGAACCGTGTCTCGAGCAGACGGGCTTGTGCATCGAACAGCGTAAGATCGGCGGCGAGGGAGTGCACCATCGTTACGTAGGGGCCTGCACCTCCGACGACGTAATGTAGGTCGACGGCCGTTTCGGTCATGACGTTTGCTCCCGTGTACTCTTTTGATCGTGTTGCTTCTGATTGAACCTTATCGAAAGGCCGTCAATCGAAAGCTGTTCGGGGATGGGCAAACACCCTACACGGGCCTAGCCAGGCACTCTTGCTCGCGGCTTTGCTCATCACTGGCGAAGTTGGCGCGGCTGGAGCGCAGCCGGTTGCCGCCCCACCCGTCGGTGCCGCAACGGCAACCACTGACAATGCCATGCTGATGACAGTGTTCCTGAAACACGATCAGGCTAGGCCGCTGGGCGAAATCAACGAGCAACTCGCAAAGCAGGGCTTCTACAAGGCTTTTCCATCACCGGGCGTAGAAGTGATCAGCTGGAATGTGGTGATGGGCATCGGCCAGATATTGGTATTGCGCTTCCCGGCTACTCGCTTGCGCGAGGTGAACCGCGTGCTGGAGGACACCGCCTGGGGCCCGTATCGGACGGAGTTCTTTCCAACGTACGACTACAAGAGCGTTGCTGCCGCCGAGCATCAAAAGGCGCAGTAACGGAGGGTGGTGCATGAAACAGTGTGTCGTTGTCTGGGGTAGGATGACGCCGGAGCCGTTCCTCGTCACTGTTCGGGGTTGATGTCGTGCCGTTCAAAGCCAACGCCAAGCGCCGTCGGCCTTGACGCTATTCGGTGGGCGGCTCGTCCAAGCGAACGATGATGCCTTCGAGATCCGGATGTGGCGCCCGGTATCGGCGCATGACTAGAGGATCGTGTCCTGGCACGATGTGCTGCGGGGAAGGGGCCGCCGCCTTCACCCGGTCGAAGCTGTCCAACGTGTCCGAGACGCTGACGCAGACCGGGAACGGGCGATACTGTTCCATGTTTTCATAGAAATGCGATACGTCGGAGGCCAGCACAACCGGACCGCGCTGGGTGTTCACCCGCACGAACTGCAGCCCGGCGGAGTGCCCGGGCGCGGGATGCAGGGTAATGCCAGGCGCTAACTCGACAGGGCCGTTGTAAAGCCGCACACGGCCGGAATAGTTGAGCCGGACGATCCCGACCACGTCCTCTACCTCGAAGGAGGTCGCGAAATGCTTGTGACGCATGTGGCGGCCGACAGCGAAATGAAGGTCGGGTTCCTGCAAGTGGAACTCGGCATTCGGAAAGCGGTCGAAGTTACCGACGTGGTCGTAATGCAGGTGCGTGAGCACGACGTCCTTCACTTCGGCCGCATCGACCCCGAGCAACGCCAGGGCATCGATCGGGTCGCGCAGGTAGGTGCGCTTGCGCCGGGCTGCGACGGCGGCGGTGAAGCCGGAATCGACCACGACGGTGTGGTCGGGGCCGCGGATCAGCCAAAGGAAGTAGTCCATCGCCATCGGGCCGTCATGCGGGTCGCCACCGATGAAATGGTCCGACCGCATCGCCTCGCGGCAGGCATACCGAAGCGCGAAGACCTCGTAGATCGGGTCGGCCATCCTGCTTCCTCCCATTTTTACCAAATGCTATGGTCCGGCAGATTGTCTGTCAATCCTTCATACATCGTGCGATGCTGCATCCCGTAACGACGGACCGACTTTTTGCCTATGGATGGAACGCGACCAGACAAGCTTCGCGTGCAGCCTCAGCCGGTGCGACAGCAAGTCGAAGACCAGTTACGTGCCGCCATCATCAGCGGCGCCTTCGCCCCTGGCACCCATTTGTCGGACCGTTTGCTGTGTGAGCAGTTCGGCGTCAGCCGCTCGATTATCCGCGAGGCCGTCAGGCTGATGGAGGCGGAAGGCTTGGTTACCGTGGTCCCCTATCGCGGCCCGTTCGTCGCGTTCCTGTCGGCCGCAGAGGCCGCGGAGGTGTACGAGGTGCGTGGCGCGCTCGAAGCTCTGGCCGGGCAAGGCTTCGCCGAACGCGCGTCGAGCCAGGAGCGCGCCGAGTTGAGACAGATTTATGAGGAATTGGCCGTCGCCGGACCGGAAGCAGAGCGTGCGGCGCTGCTCGACATCAAGCGGCGCTTCTACGACGTGCTGCTGCGTGGGTCGCGCAACGCCTATGTCGGGCGCATGCTCGGCCATCTCTTGAACCGTGATGCACAACTCCGAGCGACGTCCCTCTCCGATCCCGGGCGGCTGCCGCAGACGGTTCGCGAACTCCGCCGTATCGTCGAAGCGGTGGAACGGCGGGATCCAGATGGGGCGTGGCAAGCCTGCCGGGAGCATGTCGCCGCGGCCGCCGCGGTGGCGTTGCGTATCATCCGGCAGCGGGAAGCGGATGCGCAGGAAGCGCTGAGCGAGGCTCGCCAAAAGCGCTGAGCCACTGTCGTTGACGCCGACTGAAGTACTCAGGCTTGTCGAATTGTCTGACAAAGCCTAGCGTCTAGGAAACGCGGCCCGGTACTCCGCCGCAAAAGAGGGAGCAGACGTCATGGCTGAATCCGAATTGTTCACCAAGGGCTTGGAAGTCCGCCGCGATGTGCTGGGGGCCGACTACGTCGATGGCAGCTTGGCCCGCGCCGACGATTTCATGATGGCGTTCCAGCGCATCACCACCGAGTATTGTTGGGGCTACGCCTGGACCCGCGACGGACTCGACCGCAAGACCCGAAGCCTGATGAACCTCGTCATGCTCACCGCACTCGGCAAGCCGAACGAGCTGCGTCTGCACGTCAAGGGCGCACTGACCAACGGCGTTACCGTCGACGAGATCAAGGAGGCACTGCTACACGCGACCGTCTATTGCGGCATCCCCGCCGGCCTGGACGCATTCAAGGTGGCTCACGAGGTTCTCCTCAAGGAAGGCGCGCTGCCGGGCGACGAAAAGGGCGCGGCATGACGACGTCGCCGGTCCAGCGCGTCGCCTTCATTGGCGTCGGCAACATGGGGTGGCCGATGGCGGCCAATCTGGTCGGTGCCGGTTTCGACGTGGCGGTCACCGACGTGATGCTCGATCGGGCAGCCAAGTTTGCGGCCGAGATCGGCGGCCGGGCTGCATCCGACGTCGCCGACGCGGTTCGGGATGCCGACGCCGTTGTGACCATCCTGCCGACCAGCAAACATGTCGCCGAGGTGGTCGCTGCCATGCTGCCAGGCTTGTCGCCGGGCGCACTGGTCGTGGACATGACGTCGGGTGTGCCGAGCGTCACGCGCGACCTCGCCAGTCAGGTCGCCGCGGCGGGCGCGGAGATGATCGACTGCCCCGTATCGGGTGGCGTTTCCCGAGCCAAGACCGGTGAATTGGCCATTCTGTCCGGTGGATCGCCCGAGCAGATCGAGCGTGCGACGCCGTTATTGCAGGCGATGGGAACGTCCATCCATCGCTGCGGCGAGGTCGGCGCCGGCCAGGCCATGAAGGCGCTCAACAATCTTGTCTCGGCAGGCGGTTTTCTCATCGGGATCGAAGCCTTGCTGATCGGCCAGCGCTTCGGGCTCGATCCGGCGCTCATGGTCGACGTGCTGAACGCGTCGACCGGGATGACAAACAGTTCGCAGAAGAAATTTAAGCAGTTCGTGCTGTCGCGTCGGTTCGATTCGGGCTTCGGGCTCGACCTAATGGCCAAGGATCTATCGATTGCCCTCGAGGTTGGGCGCGACACCGCGACGGCCACTCCGTTCGCCGCGTTGTGCCGCGAGATGTGGGCGAGCGCTGCGGCGCTACTGGGCCCGGGCCAGGATCACACTGCTGTGGCACAGTTGAGCGAGCGGCTGGCCGGCACCGCGCTCGGTGGCGGCAACCGGGCTGCGGAATAGCAAGATAATCGCGCTCGGCCGGGCTATGCAAAATTCCGCGCGGTCGAGGTGCGGCCTGCGGATGAGCGTTGCGCTGGCCTCGCCGACCTATTGCATACAGCTCCTGCTATCAGATCGCCTTGATCTTTAGCGACAAGGAAGCGGCGAGTTGATCCCAATGTAACGCTTTCAGAAAGCCTTCCCACTCTGGATGATTTTTGGGTAATGCACGAACATGCCTGACATGAAGAAGTTCT
>JBPBQE010000152.1:0-12581 GCA_050954595.1 Janthinobacterium lividum
GCGGCATGGGGCGGCAGTTGGAGTGCTCCGGTGCGCCATTCCGGCAACCGGAATGGTCGGCGCTGGCGCTGATGGAAGCGCCGGAGACCGTGCTGGCGGCGCACCGCGCCTTCATCGCGGCCGGGGCGGAGCTGATCACCACCAACAGCTACGCGCTGGTGCCATTCCACATCGGCGAGGCCCGCTTCGCCTCCGACGGCGCGCGGCTGGCCGCCCTGGCCGGCACGCTGGCGCGGCAGGCGGTCGAGGGCGCCGAGCGTCCGATCCAAGTCGCCGGGTCGCTGCCGCCGCTATTCGGCTCCTATCAGCCGGACATGTTCGACCCGGTCCGTGCTCCGGTCATGCTCCGGCTGTTGATCAACGCCATGCTGCCGTCGGTCGATCTGTTCCTGGCAGAGACTATGAGCAGCATCGCCGAAGCCGAAGCGGCGGCGACCGCCGTTCGCGGCAGCGGAAAGCCGTTCTGGGTGTCCTTCACGCTGGCCGAGACGCCAGGGCCGCCCTCGCTGCGCTCCGGCGAGGCGGTGACCGCGGCGGTCGAGGCCGCGCAGCAATGGGGAGCCGCGGCAATCCTGTTCAACTGCAGCCCGCCGGAAGTGATGGGCGCCGCGATCGATGCGGCCCAGACCGTGCTCGGGGCCAACGGGCCGCCAATTGGCGTTTACGCCAACGCATTCCTGGCTGATGACGGCGACAACGACGCCAATGGGGACGTAAGCCCGCTACGCGCCGACATCACCCCCACGCGCTATGCCGATTGGGCGCACGACTGGCAGCGGCGCGGCGCCAGCCTGATCGGGGGCTGCTGCGGCATCGGCCCGTCGCATATTGGCGCGCTCGCGGACGGCCCAATGAACATCAAGCATTAATATAATGTGCCTGTTCAGATCCCCGTCGGCTTCCCCCAACCCGCAGCGCTACGAACATCTCGCCCGCTTTTGTGCCACGTGGCAGACGCGCGCCAGCTTCAAGACCGCGTATGTCGGCTTGGCCGAACTGGCGCACCTGAAGGGCTAACTGCCCGCTTTCAAAGGAGACCGCGATGCCGGATCTGTTCAGTCCCTACACGCTGAAAGGCGTGACGCTGCGCAACCGCATCGCGATGTCGCCGATGACGATGTATCGCTCGCCGCCGGACGGCACGATGGGCGATTACCACGTCATGCTGATGGGCTCGCGCGCCGCCGGCGGGTTCGGCTTGGTGTTCCCCGAGCAGATTGCCATCACGCCGGATGGCCGCACCAGCACCTCCTGCGCCGGCATCTGGGACGACGGACAGATTGAAGGGCTTGCCCGGGTTTGCCGCATGATCAAGGAGATGGGCGGCGTTCCCGGCATCCAGCTCGGACACACCGGGCGCAAGGGCAGCGAACAGAAACCCTGGGACGGCAAGCTACAGATCGACCCGGTGCATCCTGATGGCTGGCAGGTCCGCGGCCCCTCCGCCATCACCTATGGCGGCCGTTACACCTATCCGGTGCAGGAACTGAGCGTCGAAGAAATCCACGAGCTACACGAGGCCTATGCCGACGCCGCGCGCCGCGCCGAGGCCGCCGGCTTCGAGTGGCTGGAGATGCACTTCGCCCACGGCTACCTCGGTGCCAGCTTCTTCTCGCCGCTCGCCAACCAGCGCACGGACGCCTATGGCGGCAGCCTCGAGAACCGTCTCCGCTTCCATCGCGAGGCGCTCGACGCCGTGCGCGCTGTGTGGCCCGAGCGCCTGCCGCTGACCATGCGCCTCGGCTCAGACGACTTCCATCCGGACGGCGTCAAGTTCGAGGACTCCGTTTGGGCCGTCGGTCAGCTCAAGGGGCACGGCCTGGACCTGGCCGATCTGAGCCTCGGCATGAACACCGACGACATGCGCGAGCCACCGTTCTCGCAAGCGGCCTTCATGGTCGAGCGCGGCGCCCGGGTGAAGCGAGAGATCGGCATCGATGTCGCGGTCAGTTGGAACCTCGGCACCCCCGCCGTGGCCGACAGCGTTATCCGCGACGGGCTGATCGACGTGGTGTTCCTGGGGCGTCCCGCACTGGCCAATCCGCACTGGCCGGTCTGGGCCGCACGGGAGTTGGCGCACAACGACCCGTTCTCGATTTTACCGCAGGATTGGTCGTGGTGGCTGAACAACCGACCGGGTTCGGAAAATTCGCATGGCTGGCCCGCCCCGGCAAGCGACCGGGTCACCGGAAAGTAACCCTATCGCGCTTGACCTGCGACCCCTACGGCATGATCAAGCGGCAACGCTGGGGGTCGCATGGAATACGAACGTCACTTCAAGTTCCTGATCTGTGCTCCCTCGTTCAACGATGCGGATCTCGACTGGCTCCGCTTGCAGCAGATCGTGCGCGAAACGGAGAAGCTAGGCTTCAGCGTGCTGGTCGCCCGCAGCACCGACGACGCCGAACTCGCGATCCAGACCGACGCCGCCATCGGCTGCATGGTGGTGGATTGGGGCAAGAAGGGTGTGCTCAGCAAGCCGGCCGGCCTCATCTCGCTGGTGCGCAAGCGCGGGCTCGAAATGCCGATCCTGCTCATGCTGCGCCGCAAGCGGCTGGAGGACATCCCGGTCGAGGTGCTGAACCACACCGACGGCACCATCTTCCTGTCCGAGGAAACGCCGGCCTTCGTCGCGCTGAATCTGGCCAGCCGCCTGCGCAACTACGCCGCCACGCTCAAGACCCCGTTCTTCGGCGCCTTGCTCGACTATTCCGAGCAGGGCAACCAGCTCTGGACCTGCCCCGGCCATAACGGCGGCATCTTCTACAGCCGCAGCCCGATCGGCCGCATCTTCGTTGAGCATCTCGGCCCGGCTATCTTCCGCGACGACATCGACAACTCCGTCGTCGACATGGGCGACTTGCTCACCCATGAGGGCCCGGCCTTAGAAGCCGAAAAAGCTGCCGCCAAGATCTTCGGCGCCGAACGCACCTACTTTGTCCTCAACGGCACCTCGTCGGCCAACAAGATCGTCCTCGGCGCCCTCGTCGCCCCCGGCGACCTGGTGCTGTTCGACCGCAACAACCACAAGGCCGCCCATCACGGTGCCCTGCTGCTCGGCGGCGGCATCCCGATCTACCTGCCCACCGATCGCAACGCCTACGGCATGGTCGGCCCCATCGACTTCGCCGCCCTCGACGAGGACCGCATCCGCGACGCCATCCGCACCAACCCGCTGGTCACCGACCCCGATGCCTGGAAAGCCGAGCGCCCACTGCGCGTCGCTGTGATCGAGCAGTGCACCTATGACGGCACCATCTACGACGCCCATCTGATCCTGAAACGGATCGGCCATCTCTGCGACTACATCCTGTTCGACGAAGCCTGGGCCGGCTTCATGAAGTTCCATCCGCTCTTCGCCAAGCGCTTCGCCATGGGCCTCAACACCCTGGGCGACGACCAGCCCGGCATCTTCGCCACCCAATCGACCCATAAGCAGCTCGCCTCCTTCTCGCAAGCCTCGCAAATCCACGTCCGCGACAACCACATCAAGGGCCAGCGCCGCCGGGTCGAGGCGCGTCGCTTCAACGAGAGCTTCCTGGTCCACGCCAGCACCTCGCCCTTCTACCCGATCTTCGCCTCCCTCGACGTCGGCGCCCACATGATGAAGGGCCGCTCCGGCATGGTGCTGTGGGACGACACGATCCGTCTCGGCATCGAGCTGCGCAAGAAGCTCCGCATGATCCGCCGCGAATACGATTCCAAGGAAGCCGATCCCGCCCGCCGCTGGTTCCCCGATCCGTTCGTACCCCACACCGTGATGTGGAAGGCCCCCGGCGAGGAGCGCATGCGCGAGGTCCCGTGGGAAGACGTGCCCACCGACGACCTCGTCGCCAATTCCGACTACTGGGCGCTCGCCCCCGGCGAGGACTGGCACGGCTTCAAGCGTGTCATGCCGAACTACGCCATGACCGACCCCAACAAGCTGACGCTGCTGATGCCCGGCTTCGACCGCGTGACGGGTCAGTATCAGGAGCATGGCGTCCCCGCCGTGCTGCTGGCCGAATACCTGCGCGAGAACCGCATCGTGCCGGAG
Organism: Janthinobacterium lividum; assembly: GCA_050954595.1. GTDB lineage: Bacteria > Pseudomonadota > Alphaproteobacteria > Acetobacterales > Acetobacteraceae > JAVVHH01. The sequence goes on from JBPBQE010000152.1 coordinate 4,037, forward strand.
AAGAACGACCTTCACAGCATCCTCTTCCTGCTCACCCCCGGCGTGGAAAGCAGCAAGGCCGGAACCCTTCTAAGCTGGCTCGTGACGTTCAAGCGCCTGCACGACGAGAATGCCAGGCTGCAGGACGTCATCCCCAATTTCGTCCGCAAGCGGCCGCTGCGCTACATGAACGTCGGCCTGCGTGACCTCTGCGGCGAGATGCACCGCTTCTACCGCCAGCAGGACATCAGCCGCCTGCAGCGCCAGCAATTCGAGGCCGACTTCCTGCCCGAACTGGTCATCAGCCCGCAGGAAGCCTCGCAACTGCTCACCCGCAACAAGGTCGACTACCTACCGATCAGCGAGATCCGCGGCCGCGTCGCCGCTACCCTCATGCTGGTCTACCCGCCCGGCATCGCGCTGATGGTCCCCGGCGAGCGCGTCGGTCGCCAATCCTCGCCGATGATCGACTACATGCTAGCCTTCGAGGCTCTGGAAAACGCCTTCCCCGGCCTCAGCACCGAGATTCAGGGCGTCTACCGCGAAGCCCAACCCGGTGGCGGCATCAAATTCTATACCTACGTGCTGTCCGAAGACGCCGATGCCGCCGTGTCGGCTGCACGGCTCCCACCTCCGCCAGTCGCCATCGCCGCTCCGTCATCGCAAGAGTAGCGACGGGGAAGGTAGCTCAGTGATCCGAGCTGGCCGATCGCGCCAGGCGGTTCTCCTCGAAGTCGAACTCCTCCTCGATGGATTGTAGCTCCTCGCCATCGAGCAGGTAGCCACGATCCAGTACCGCCCGCCGCGCCGCAGCCACGGCATCCAGCTCCAGGCGAGCGCGCGCATGCAGTTGCCGCGCGGCGAAGTTCTCGCCCTGGCTCAACGCCCGCGCGCTCTCGACCCGGCGCCGATGCTCGCGCAGCATGTCCGCATCCGGCAACCCCAGCACGCGGCCATTATACAGCCGATCCTCCACCAGGCTGAGCGCCGCCTCCGCCGCAGCCAACCGCACCGCCGCTTCCCGGCCGCCCGTCTCCACCGGCTCGGCCACCCGCAGCACCCGAATCAGCCAACTGAGCGTAGTGCCCTGCAGCACCAGGGTGACCAGGATCGCGCAGAACGCCAGAAACACGATGAGGTCGCGCCCCGGAAAGTCCTGCGGCAACGCCACCGCCGCCGCAAGACTGACCACTCCCCGCATCCCTGCCCACGAGATGATGGTCAGGTGCGAGATCGGCATCGCCGCCGACCCGAGCCGCAAGCGCCGCGGCAAGATCGCCGCCAACCCGGCCGACCCGAACACCCAAACGAACCGGCTCGCGATCAGCACGAACGACGTCGCGAACGCCAGCAACGCCAACCGGCCCACGCCGAAATTGCCCAACCGGTCCAGCACCGCGCGCAACTGCAGCCCGATCAGGATGAACACCAACCCGGTCAGCACGAACTCGATGAAGTTCCAAACCGCCGTGCTCTCGACCCGCGTGCGCGCCGATAGCGCCTCGTGCTGCGACCGCCCGATCACCAGCCCGCACGCCACTGCCGCCAACACGCCGGAGCCATGCATCAACTCGGCAGCGAAGTAGCTCGCGAACCCGGCCAGCGCCATCGACGCGATCTCCAGCAACGTATCGTCCAGCCGCCGCGCCACCCAGATCACCACCGCCCCGACGAACCCGCCCACCAGCGTCCCGCCCACGGCCGACAGCACGAAGGACGATCCAGCCGCCGCAAAGTCCACGCTCCCGGCCGCCGTCGCCACCACCGCGAAACGATACAGGATCAGCGACGACGCATCGTTCAACAGGCTCTCGCCCTCGAGGATCGTCACCAGCCGCCGCGGGATCGGCGTCGTCTTCAGCACCGCCGTCGCCGCCACCGCATCCGGCGGCGCCACGATGGCACCAAAGGCGATCGCCGCCCCCCACGGCAGATCCGGCACCAGCCAATGCGTCACGGCCGCGACCGCGGCGGTGGAGAAGATCACCGCGCCCAACGCCAGCAGCAGGATCGGCCGCAGCGCCAGTCGGAATGCTTCCCAATCCGTCCGATACGCGCTGGCCTGCAGCAGCGGCGGCAGGAACAGCGCCAGCGCCAGATGTGGGTCCAGCTCCAGCGGCGGCGCCCCCGGCACGATCGCCAGTACCATACCACCCAGCACCAGCGCCACCGCCGGTGGAATGCCGACCGCGCGCGCGATCAGCGCCAGCACGACGCACGCGGCGACCAAGCCGGTCAGCAACTCCACAGGCGACATGCGTTTCTCCCAAGCAGCCTTTACAACGCCGCAACTCGGGTAAAGTCCCGCATCAGGCAAGGCTGCACTAAACACATGAAAAGCGAGCGGAATGGCTGGTGAGTTGAGTACCGTGCTGATACCGGTCGCGGTTTGCGTCCTAACGCTGGGACTGTTCGCGACCAGGTCGTTGCGCGCCGACGGAATCGCGGTGCTGGCCCTGGTCTGCAGCGTTGCCTGCGGCATCGTGCCGATCGACCGCGCGCTATCCGGCCTGTCCAACCCGTTGCTGGTGACGATTGCCGCCATCACCGTCCTGGCCGCATCCGTGCATCGCTCCGGCATCATCGACCTGCCGCGCACCGCGCTCGGCCGGCGCTTGCGCCTGACCACGCCGGTGCTGCTCGGCGGCGGCATCCTGGTCGCCCTGCTCGCCGCGGTGTCCGGCCGTGCCAGCACGCGGGACGCGATCCCACGGGTCGCGCGGCTGGGGGAGGGGTCCGAGATCACCGGTCTGCCGCTGCTGTTGCTCAACGTCGCCTGCCTGCTGGGCGGCTTGCTGACGGCCGTCGGTGCGGTGCCGAACCTGCTGGCGGCGGCGGTCCGGCGCCAGCGGGTAGGGGAGCCGTTCGCGCTGCTCGACTTCCTTCCCGTCGGCGCGATCCTGCTTGGCGCCGGCCTGCTGCTGTTCGCGGTCGCCGCCGTGCTGACCCGGCGTGGCGCCGCGGCCCGGCAAGCCGGCCCGGTGGACGGCCTGCGCCGGGTCAAGAACTTCACCAGCGAGGTGCTGTTGCCGGCTAGCTCGGCGATGGCCGGCCGGCCGATCGCCGAACTCGAGGCCGCCGATGAAGGCGCGTTTCACGTGCTGGCGCTGGTGCGCGAGGGATATCGCCGTATCGACGCCCGGCGCGACTGGGTGCTCGAAGCCGGCGACCTGCTCATCCTGGATTGCGAGCCCGCCGTGCTGCACCGCCTGATGGAGCGCTTCGGCCTCGAACCGGCGGACGGTCCGATCGGCCGTCTCGGCACGCTGGCCGGTGCCGGCATGATCGAGGCCGTGATCACCCAAAGCTCCGACCTTATCGGCCAGTCGCCGGAGCGCAGCCTGCTCGACGAACGCGTCGGCATCCATCTGCTCGGCATCGGCCGCAACGACGACCATCCGCCCGGCCGTCTCCGCCGCACCCGTCTGCGCGCCGGCGACATCATCGTCTGCGTCGCCGAAACAGAAGGCATGCCGGCGACGCTGGCGGCGTTGGGCTGCCTCCTGCTGGTCGAGCGGCGACTGCGGGTCGGCCGGCACCAGCGCATCATCGTGCCGGTGGCCGCGCTGCTGCTGGCGCTCGTGGTCGCAGGCATCGGTGCGGCACCGCTCTGGCTAGCGTTGCTCGGTGGTGTCGTGGTCTTGGTTCTCTCGCGCGTGCTGACCTTGGAAGAAGCCTATCAGGCGGTGCCGTGGCCGGGTCTGGTGATGTTGGCCAGCCTGTTTCCGCTCGCGGCGACGCTGCATGCCGGCACGGCCTCGCTTGGGCTTGCCGGCATGCTGGCCCCATCCGCCGCCGCGGCAGGTGCCGGAATGGCGGTGACGATGACGATGGCCGCGACCATGGTGACGACCTGGGTGTTCGGATCGGCGGTGGCCGTGCTGCTGTTGGCGCAGTTCGCCGCCGCGGTCGCCACCCGGGCCGGTCTCTCGGAGGACATGATGCTGATGGCCGTCGCGGTAGGTGCCTCGATCGACATGCTGGCCGGGCGCGGGCTGGTGGCGGCGCTGATCCCCGGACCGGGGCGGCGGATCGGCGGCAATCGGTGGGGCCTAGCGATCGCTGCCGTCCTGCTGGTGTGCGGGAGCGTCGCCGTGACGCTGGTGTGGCGCTCGTGACCGAGGCGCGGCGCGGCTGGGCGGACGGATGGCGCCAGTCGAGGGTATGGCGCCGCACCGTCGAGACCTTGGGCTGGATGGACGATCCGGAGCGCCATGGCGGACCCGGCCCGGAAACCGGCCCGGTGTCGACGCAGGGGCCGATCGAGGTCCTGACCGCCAAGATCCTGTTCAGCCATGCCCGCAACCGGCAGCAACTGCTGGGCCCGCCACCGACGGCGCTCGGCCATCTCGACGACCGGCGCACCGAGTTGCTGATCCAGGCCGCGATCCTCGCCGCGCGCGCGAGCGGCCCGTTCGACGAGGATGCGGAGCGCCGGCTGCGCGGCGTGCTGTCCTCGGTCGGGCTGCAATCGACCGACCCCGGCTTTCTCGCCCGCGCCCTGGCCGAGCCGGTCGGTCTCGACGCCATCCTGCACCAGGTGCGCGACGCCCACGTCGTCTCCTTAGTGTATGCCGCCTCCCTGCTCGGTGCCGACCGCCACGACGAAGCCGGCCAGGCCTGGTTGCGCTACCTCGCACTGCGGATGAAGATCCCGGCCGACACCTTGGTCCGGCTGCACAGCCAATTCGGCGCTGCTTGAGCTATCCAGTCGCCCGACCTAGAACCCGGTGGTGAAAAAGTTGATCGATGCCGGCACCGTGGTGATCACGGGCGCCTCTTCCGGAATCGGTCGCTGCACCGCCGCCGCCTTCGGCGCCAAGGGCTGGAAGGTCGGTCTGGTCGCGCGCGGCCAGGCCGGGCTCGACTCGATCTGCGAAGAGTTGCGGGCTGCCGGCGTCACCGCAGCCTTCGTGGTGGCCGATGTCACCGACTCCGCCGCCCTGGAAGCCGCGGCCGAAACGCTCGAGGCCGAGCTGGGCCCGATCACCGTCTGGGTCAACGGCGCCGGCAACGGCGTCTATGGTCGGTTCCAAGACGTGAGCGAGGCGGAGTTCCGTCGCGTCACCGACGTGACCTACATGGGCACCGTCAACGGCGTCCGCGTCGCGCTGCGCCGCATGGTGCCGCGCGACCGCGGCACGATCATCAATCTGTGCTCCGCCATCGCCTTTGGCGGCATCCCGTTCCTGTCGTCCTACTCCGGCGCCAAACATGCCGTCCGCGGCTTCACCGACTCCGTGCGCCACGAGCTCCGCAGCGACGGCAGCCGGGTCGGGCTGACCACGATCTACCCGCCGGCCGTCAACACGCCGTTCTTCAGCCACGCCCCGTCCTACATGCCGGGCTCGCCGCGCCCGGCCAAGCCGGTTTATCAGCCGGAGATCGTCGCCGACGCGATCCTGCTGGCCGCCACGCGATCGTTCCGCGAGATCCGCGTCAGCGGCGTCACTTGCCTGTTCTCGCTGGCGATGCGGGTAATGCCCGGCGTGGTCAACGCCGCGATCGCCCGCTTGGGCATGGACGGACAGTTGACGCAGGACGGTGCCGCCAAGCGGATGCACGAGCCGACCCTGTTCGCACCGTCCGACCGCGTCTCCGGCGTCCACGGCACCTTTGGCCCGGAATCGCGCCGCTTCAGCGTGCAGATGTGGCTGCTACGGCACGCCAGCTTCCGGCGCTAACCGTTCCGTCGCTTCCCAGACCCGGCGGCACAGCGCCGGGTCGAGCGCCCGCTTGTTTGGCGCCACCGGCACCCGGTCCTTGAAGTAGCGCCCGGTGACGCGAGCCAGATCAGGCGCCAGACACACGTGCAGCGGCGTGTCCGCACCCTGCTCCTCCGTCCTGACCCACGGGCGCAGCGCCCGCCACACCAACCCGATCGGCCCGCCGCTCCGAACCAGGTTGGTCGCCACCATCCCGGGATGCACCACGTTGGCAGTGACCCCCGTATCGGCCAGCAACCGCGCCATCTCGAACGTCGCGACCATCACCGCGAGCTTCGAGCGCCCATAGGCGCGCGTCATGGTCCAGCCGCGCCGAAGCTCGAGATCGTCGGGGTCGATGCCGGCCTTGTCCGACGTCGAGGACCCCACCGTCACGATGCGCGACGCCCCGCCCGCCAGCAGCGCCGGCCGCAGCTCGCGCATCAGCACGAACGGCGCCAGGTGGTTCACCGCGAGCACGAGGTCATGCCCCTCGGCCGTCCGCTCGCGCTTGGCGCGGAACACGCCGGCATTGTTGACCAGCAGGTTGATCGCCGGATGCCGCTCCCGGATCAGCCGGGCCGCTGCCGTCGTGCTGTTCATCGACGACAGATCGGCATGAACCAATTCGACCGCCGCAGCCGGCACCCGCTCGAGCAGCCAATCGCGCACCGCGATCCCGCCAGCCTCGCTCCGGCTCGGCAACACCAGGCCGACCCCGGCGCGCGCCAGGCCGAGCGCAATCCAGCGCCCGATCCCGCTGGTCGCTCCCGTGACGACGGCAATGCGCGGCTTGCTCATGACGGTGCCTCGTTCGACAGGTCGGGAATGTTGCTCATCTCGTCGATCAGGAAGTCGAGCACCGCCCGCACCCGTGGCGGCAGGTTGCGCTTCGAGGGATACACCGCATGGATGGGGATCGGCGCGAACTGCCAGTCCGGCAGCACCACCCGCAACGTCCCGCGCCGCAGCTCGTGCCGGATCAGCCATTTCGACAGCATCGCCAGCCCGAGCCCGCTCAGCACCGCTTCATGCTTGGAATCGGAATTGTCGGTGCGGAATCGCCCGCCAACCTGCGCATCGAAGATCCCGTCTAGCTCAGCCTCAGCTGAGCCAGTCCCGCCTTGCCGAGTCATGGTCCACACCTCGCGATGCGCCGCCCGATCGTCGATGATGCAGTGATGGTGCACCAAGTCGGACGGATGAACGAGCACCGGGTTGGCGTCGAGATAGGCGGGGGCGCCGGCGATCACCTGCGAGATCGACCCGATGCGCCGCATCACGAAGCTGCCATCGGTCGGCAGCGTCCCTAGTTGAATTGCCAGGTCCACCGCATCGTGTACTAGGTCGGTGCTCGACTCATGCACCAAGTCGACCGACAGCCCGGCATACCGCTGCAACAACACATTTATGCGCGGAGCGATGATCAGCCGTCCGAATACCGCAGGGCAACTCACCCGTACCAGGCCGCTGATGCCGCCCTGACGCACACCTACGGCGCTCTCGGCCTGCTCCACCGCCTCTAGCACGGACTTGGCCGGGCCGAGGAAATCGCGGCCGTCTTCCGTCAAGCCGACCCGGCGCGTCGTCCGCTGCACCAGCCGCGCGCCGAGATGCTCCTCCAGCGACGCGATCTGCCGCGAGATGGCTGGTTGCGTGACCCCACGTTCCCGCGCGACGGCGGAGAACGATCCGCTTTCGGCCACGCGCACGAAGATTGCCATTGCAGATAGAAGGTCCATGCCAACCGCCCGACACCTGCACGCTCATAGCAGGGTGGACGATCGGGGAAACCTTTTGGAAGTCACCCATGGTCGGCGCGACTTTCAAAAGGTGTTTAAGCGAACAGATGCACCATCCAGCAGGCGCTCAACACGGCGGCGACTTGCCCGGTGCTGGCCGCCAGATCGAGGAATGTATACTTCGGTTCGGCTGCGTCGCGGTTCAGATGACAGAACAGAGTGGCCGTCGAGAGGGCGGTATCGATTGATTGCTGCTTCATAATGCGTCGGATTTAAGTCAGTGCCGCTCGCGCCGGAATACCCTGTCATGTTCTATCACTTATGCGCAGAAGTATGATCCTGCGCCTCTCGCGTCACCGTCTTCAGCTCCGCCGACAGGGCAGCCAGGCTGGTTTCACCGCGGCTCATCACCTTGCTCGCGCCCTGCAGGGTCGCGCGATCCGCCCGCGTCAGGTCCCGCGCCGTGATCACGATCACCGGGATGTCCCGGCATCCCGGCAGCTCGCGGAACGCGTGCAGGAAAGCGAACCCGTCCATCACCGGCATCTCCAGGTCGAGCAGCACCACCATAGGCAGCTTCGCGCCCACCACCGTCAGCGCCTCCGCGCCGTTCTCCGCCTCCACCACGCTCCACCCGTCGCGCTCGAGCGCGGTGCGCATCAACCGCCGCGTTTCGGCATTGTCGTCGACGATCAGCACGTCGCCCTCATGGGCGTGGAACTGCGCCATCGTCTTGCGGAACCGGTTCCACTTGACCGGCTTGGTGATGTGGTCGGACGCGCCCAGAGCGGTCGACAGCCCGTTATCGTCGATGAACGTCACCATGACGACCGGGATGTCGGCCAGCTCGGGCTCCGCCTTGAGCGCGCGCAGCACGGACCACCCGTCCATCCCCGGCATCGTCACGTCGAGCAGGATCGCCCGCGGCCGCAACCGCCGCGCCATCTCCAGCCCGAGCGCGCCGTTGGCCGCCGTATGCGCCGTGAACCCCTCGCGCTCCAGGAAGCGGCTCATGATGTCCCGCTGCGCCGCATCGTCGTCGATCACCAGCACCGCCTCGCTGGCCCCCTCGCTGACGGCCGTCAGCTCCGTCTGTCCCGGCACCGGCATCTCGACCGG
>JBPBQE010000119.1:0-12571 GCA_050954595.1 Janthinobacterium lividum
AAACATGTGTAGCCTGCTACATTGGTTTATCTGAAGCTTGAACCGAGGCATGCGCCATACCTAAGCAGGCGCGGAGTGGCTGCCCCACGCTGCTCAATGACGTCGTATTATCGCTATGGCGCCACAAATCCGCACTGCTCCAGCAGCAAAATAGGCTACACATTCACATAGCGACATTACTACATATCTTTATGTCAACAAAACTTTTCCTCGGTAAATGTAGCTGCTACTGATCTCTACGCAAACATTGCTCTATGAGAGGTTCTGTAGATATGGAGATTGCTACATGTCGGTCCTAGTCGTTGCCGGGTCGAAGGGCGGATCGGGCAAGACGCTGGTGTCTTTATGCCTCAGCGCCTACTTGGGGCGCACCGAGGCCGACTTCGCCTTGGTGGATGCCGATCCAACCAAGGCTGCAAGCCGCTGGGCGGCAGTGACCTATGAGGGCAAGGCGTTCGCTCATCATGCCGAGGAGGATGAAGACCGACTGGCCCACCTCATCAGCGACCTACGATCCAGGCACAAACTGGTGCTTGTGGACACGCCAGGTTTCGCCAACCTGAGCAGCAGCGTCGCCATTGCATCGGCGGACCACGTGCTAATCCCGTGCAAGGCGTCGGAAGCCGATTTGTATGAAGCCAGAACCACGTCCGCCAAGGTGGCGTCGCTGGCTGTCACCACGCGCCGCGATATCCCGGTACGAGCCGTTCTGAACTCCGTTCGGGCCACCAGTGTCGCGGGGCATGCGGCGCAGCAGATTGCGGAAGCTGGCATTAGGACGCTCACGTCGACCCTGGGCCATCGGGCCGACTTCGAGGCGCTCACCCATACCGGGCGCTCGCCCCAGGTCGGTGCGGCTTTCCGCGAGATATCAGCGCTGGCAGCCGAGCTGCAATACATGAGCTGGCTGTAGCTAATACTACATAAATCGCTTACACTATGTGTAGCTGTGTAGAGGACAACACATCTTGTTTAAGAAGCTCTCGCCACCCCCCGATGCCGAGGCAGCCCTTGCTGCCGCCCGCCTTGCTGATCCCACCAGTCCGCCGGTGCGCCTGAAGTCTCAGGTGCCGGAGCCCATCGTGGAGCCTGTAGTGGGCCTCAACCTGCGAGTTCGGCTTTCAACCAGCGATGCCATAGCAGCCCAGGCCCGGGAGCGCGGCGTGTCCATGAAGGCTGTGGTGATGCTGGCTCTGGAACGAGCCGGGGTGGCGATCGCTTCCGTCGACCTGGAGGACCGGACTCCCTCCCGCCGAAAAGGTTTGTGATTGCATGACAGACATGTAGCTAACTACACGTAATTATGTATGTCGCTGAGTGGAGATCTGAGCCGTTCGCTTGATGGCTGCAAATCCAAGAATACCCGCCACATATCTCCATGTAATGACGTGTAGTGAACGTTATATGTAGTCAGCTGGACGTGTAGTACTAAAGCGATGGGTGGATTTGCTAGCCCCGCGAGCATGCTCATGCTCCTGAAGTCCTTTATCGAAACGGAAAGCAAGGCCGTCATCGTTCAAGATATCAACCGACCTTGGCATGACACAGAGACGAGCAGGGGAGATGATCAAGAGCTCTGGTAGCCTCCTACAAGGCACACTCACCATAACCGATATGGCCGTTGTGGCCTCAGCACATCATGCCTGTCCGGCGAGTGCGTCTCGACATTCGATGTGGGCAGGGGACAGCTGACAAGGTGCTCGCGGTCACCGGATGGCCAACGACGTAGCACCGCCGTTCCTGCATGATTTCGTTCCGCAGGTGCCACTGCTCAAGACGTCCGTGTTCCGACTGCAACCCAGCGGCGTTGAACGACGCAAAGCCCTGCGCCCTAGCCCCTCTTTCGGAAGCGCAGGCCGGCGGGCGTTCCCTTTAGCGGGGCGGGTCAGCCGTTGCCGGCTGGTTGAAAAGCAGGGACACCGCGGCCGAGTTCACGCTCACTGCTGCGTCTTGCGGCAGCAGGAACCCCGTAGCCTGCGCCACCCGGGCCGACATGCGGATGCGGTTCACGTAGCCGGTGCGTTCCTTGTTGCGCTCCGCCAAGGACAACCCCCTGCGTGCCGGACATGAACACGTGCATGCCATCGAACACGCGGCGCCTGTCCACCTTGTTGAAGCCGTGCAGCAGGAACGTTATGAGGAACCTGCCATCCTGCAACTTCCCCATGGCCAGTATGCGGTTGATCGTGCCTGCCAGCGGGTTCACCGTCTCAGTTGCGTCCGTCGCGGCGTACGCCAGGAAGTTGACGGTGTCGCGCAGGATGGCGAGTCGGTGCCCTCGGCATAGCGCGTCCTGCCATCTGGGTCGTTGGAGGGGGGCAGCTTCACGCCGCGGCCGAGTTCCCAATACACTTCGGCCACCGCGAAGCCGCGATACTCCAGCAAACCGGTGCCGGGTCGAGATTGCCGGACTACGATGGGAGGTCGCGCGGGCCGTTGCAAAATGCATTGGCACAGGCGTCGCCGCGGTCGGGCACATCCACCAGCAACTCGCCTTGCCGGAAGCGTCTGGCTGCTGGCTGCGCAGTCAATGCAGCAAGACGTACAGGAGTCTATCCCCTCACGGTCATCGAACAGCCTGGCATGGCGGACCTAGCCAGCGGGCACCTGCATGGAATTGTAGCAGCTGACCTGCTGAATCTTGCACACATCGGCACCATCGCAGGCGATGGCAGTGACGAAGCCGGCGTGCAGCGAATGCCTACCGAAGTGCGCGGGATCGAGGCCAGCGGTCCCGGCGCGAGCCTGCACGATGCGGGTGACGGCATGGTCGGATAGTCGTGCCAGGCGAACCCAATTTCCCTTCCACTGCGGTCGGAATACCAGGCCCTCGGTGATGCTGTCGGCACCGAGCCAGGCGCGCAGGTGGGCAAGCGGAGTGAGCTACGGCCTTCCGGAACCGCAACGACTGCACCGGTGCCCTCCTGGTTGGTCTTGCAGCGCCCGGCGCCGGCGAGCACGTCGGCGATGACGCTGCCGCCTTCGGTCCAATGCAGGGCGTCAGTTGAGCGAAACGGTGATGGTAGGCAGTGGCAACCAGGGCCAGGGTCATGGATGGCGGGCCAGGCTGGGCAGGTGAACGGCGAGCAGAGCGAGGGAAGCGGGGCAACACAGGACTGATGCGCTCATGGGCACCAGAGCTCGAACCGCTGGAAGTAGCTGACAGAGACTCAGCGGGTCGAGGTGGCTCGGCTGACCTCGACTTAGCCGCGGGTGGCCTGGACCTCCTCCTGCGTGACCGGTGCGAGTTCAGTCGGGAGCTGATCGGCGGTCGGATCGCGAAGCATGGTAGGGAGATTGGGTCTTTGATCATGCTTGGTAGCCTTGGCAAGCCCAATTAGAGCGTCAAACCATAATTTCCGGAAATCCATGTTATCACTAGTCAAAGCAGCTGCAAGGCTTTGCAGGCCCTCTACTCTGCCACACTTAGCCGCACCAAATTATTGATTACCAAGCGTTAAATAGCCGTGCCACAGTTGGAGCATCGATTAATGCACATTACAATGGCGTAATGCGTTCGCCACGTCTGCTCGGCACACGCCCGCACACGCCTGTCAAATAGGGCCTGACTGTAGCGATTGGGCGACGGCTGTCTGCCAGCCCGCCCATTTGCGGGCACGGGCGGGCTCGTGCAGGGCAGGGGTGAAGTGCCGCTCGAGGGCCCAGCGTTTCTGGAACTGCTCCGGCTCCGGATACAGCCCGGCGTCCAACCCGGCGAGGTAGCCGGCGCCGAGCGCCGTCGTCTCCAAGCAGTGCGGCCGGTCGACGCCGACGCCGATCATGTCGGCCAGGAACTGCATGGTCCAATCGCTCGCAGTCATGCCGCCATCGACGCGCAGGACGATCTGCTTGGAGGCGCCGACATCCTCCAGCATCGCGTCAAGCAGGTCGCGGGTCTGGTAGGCGACGGATTCCAGCACGGCGCGAGCCAGTTCGCGCTTGGTGGTGCCGCGCGTCATGCCGGTTAGGGTGGCGCGCGCATGGCTGTTCCAGTGCGGGGCGCCGAGGCCGGTGAAGGCGGGGACGAGATAGACCTGTTGCGCCGGGTCGGCCTGGGCGGCCAGGCCGTCCATCTCAGTAGCGTGAGCGATCAGGCCGAGGCCGTCGCGCAGCCATTGCACGCCGGTGCCGGCGGAAAAGATGGAGCCCTCGATCGCGTAGGTGCGCTGGCCGGCGCGCTGGAGCGCGACCGTGGTGAGCATGCCGTGGCTGGAGAGCACGGGCTCGGCGCCGGTGTGCAGCAGGACAAACGCGCCGGTGCCGAAGGTGGCTTTGACCATACCGGGGGAGAGGCAGGCCTGGCCGACAAGGGCGGCCTGCTGGTCGCCGGCGATACCGCGAATGGAGATGGTGCCGCCGAGCAGCGTGGTGTCGCCGAAGCTGCCGGCGCTGTCGCGGATCTCGGGCATCATGCTGGCAGGGATTCCGAACAGGTCGAGCAAGGCCGGATCCCATTGGCAAGCCCGGAGGTCGCAGAGGAGGGTGCGGGACGCGTTCGTGGCGTCGGTGGCGTGGACGCGACCCTCGGTGAGGCGCCAGAGCAGGAAACTGTCGACGGTACCGAAAGCGAGTTCGCCGGCCTCGGCGCGGGTGCGGGCGCCGTCGACGTTGTCGAGCAGCCAGCCGATTTTGGTGGCAGAGAAATACGGGTCAAGTCGCAGGCCGGTGCGCTGGTTGACCATCGGGCCATGTCCGGCGGCGGCGAGTGCCTCGCAGGCGTCGACGGTGCGGCGGTCCTGCCAGACGATGGCGTTGGCGATGGGCTGGCCGGTGCCGCGGTCCCAGATAACCGTGGTCTCCCGCTGATTAGTGATGCCGATGGCCGCAACGTCGCGTCCGGTTAGCCCGGCGGACGCCAGCGCCTCTTGCGCGGTCAATAGCGTGGTGCGCCAAAGGTCCTCCGGATCATGCTCGACCCAGCCCGGCTGCGGGTAGTGCTGCGGGAACTCTGTCTGCGCGCGGGAGACGACCTCCATAGCGGGGCCGAATACCATGCAGCGGGTCGAGGTAGTTCCCTGGTCAATGACCAGGACATGTCCGTTCATGAGTAACACCAGCTTAGATCGTTGGACGTCATTGCCAGCGCAGCGAAGCAATCCAGGGCGGCAGAGGCGGTCGGTGCCGCTCTGGATTCCCACGGCGCAAGCGACTCGCGATGACAGTGTGGGACAGGGAGCGGTTGCCCGCTCCTTGTCAGGTCAGCCCTGCTTCGGCCGGGGCGTGGCGGCCCAGGTCTTGAGCAGTTCGTCGTAGTCGATCGTCTCACCCTTCGGCTTCTCGTTGGCCAGCTTGCGCTGGGGGGCGAGGTTGCCGTCCTTCTCGGCCTGAGCGTACCAGTATTCGGCCGTCTTCTCGTCATTCACCACCGGGCCGAGCTTGCCCTGCACGCCGGAACGCTGGATGCGGCTCATGATCGCATCCTGGTCGCGCGCCAGGCCGTCCATCGCCTGTTGCGGGGTGGCGGCGCCGCTGATGGCATTGGAGATGTTCTGCCACCAGACCTGCGCCATCTTACCGTAATCGGGCACGTTGACGCCGGTGGGCGTCCACTGCTTGCGGGCCGGGCTGCGGTAGAACTCCACGAGGCCACCGAGCTTGGGGGCCGCATCGGTCATCGCCTGGTGCCAGACGTCGCTCTCGCGGATGATGTGCAGCGAGTAGAGCGCCTTTTTCAGCGTCACGGTCTTAGAGGTGCAGAACTGGGCGTAGAGCCAGCCGGCCTTGACCTTCTCGATCGGGGCGTATTTCAGCATCGTCCAGCAGCCGACGTCTTGGTAGCCAAGCTTCATGCCCTCTTTCCAGTACGCGCCGTGCGGGCTCGGAGCCATGCGCCATTTCGGCGTGCCGTCCTCGTTCATCACGGGGAGACCGGGCTTGCTGAGGCTGTCGGTGAAGGCGCTGTACCAGAAGATCTGCTGGGCAATTTGACCTTGTGCCGGGACCGGCCCGGCCTCAAGGAAGTCCATGCCGGCGGCTTCCGGCGGGGCGTATTTCTTGAGCCACTCGACGTATTTGGTCAGGGCGTAGACCGCCGCAGGGCCGTTGGCGTCGCCGCCGCGGGTGATGGAGGAGCCGCGGGGGATGCCGTCTTCCATGCGGATGCCCCATTCGTCGACGGGCTTGCCGTTCGGCAGGCCGCGGTCGCCGGCGCCGGCCATCGAGAGCCAGGCGTCGGTGAAGCGCCAGCCGAGCGACGGGTCCTTCTTGCCGTAATCCATGTGTCCGTAGATGCGCTTGCCGTCGACTTCCTTGACCGTGTTGGTGAAGTACTCGGCGATGTCCTCATAGGCGGACCAGTTCACCGGCACGCCGAGATCGTAACCGAACTGCTTCTTAAAGCCGGCCTTGATGTCCGGGCGCTGGAATAGGTCGTAGCGGAACCAATACAGGTTCGCGAATTGCTGGTCCGGCAGCTGATACAGCTTGCCGTCGGTAAAGGTGCCGAAGGAAAGGCCCATGAAGTCCGGCAGGTCGAGCGTCGGGCTGGTGACGTCCTTGCCGTTCTTCTGCATGAAGTCGGTCAGTGAGCCGTCGACGATGTCGTTGTAGCGCGGATGCGTGCCGATGAAGTCGCTGTCGTTCATCCAGAAATCGTAGACGGGGCGGCCCGACTGCATCTCGACGCCGATTTTATCGACTAGCAGGCCCTCGTCCATCAGGTCGTGATTGACCTTGATGCCGGTAATGTCGGCGAAGGCGCGGGTCAGCGTCTTGGATTCGTAGTCGTGCACCTTCAGGATTTCGGAGACGGTGTTGACCTGCATGCCCTGGAACGGCTTGGACGCGGTGATGAACCACTCCATCTCGGCCATCTGGGCATCCTTGCTCAGCGTGGACGGCTGGAATTCGCTGTCGACCCATTTTTTGGCCGCATCGACCTGCTGCGCGTGGCTGACGCCGCTGCGGATCGTGACGCCGGCGCCGACGACGCCCGCGACGGTAGCGCCCTTGATGACATCCCGTCTTTTCATTGTTGAAGCCTCCCTTTGTATTTGATTGATTAGGCTAGGCGAAACATCGCAACCGAATACACGATAGCGGCCACGAACGGGTACCAGAGGATCTCGCCTCCGAAACGCATGAAGATGATGTAGATGAAGGCGCTCCCGATCAGTGAGACGAAGAAGCGGTCACCCCGCGTGGTGGGAAAGCCGAGGATCCCGCGGCGAGGCCGTTCCGGACGGTAGATCGCCAGCAGCGTCAGCACGACCAAACCAAAAGCGATCAGGCCGAAGAACAGCCCAGTCTGCCATGTCCAGGCCATCCAGGCGAGCGGCGATGCATCAGACCCGGCCAAGCGCAAACCCTTTTGCGATGTTGTTGCGGACGAACCAGATGACGATCGCGCCCGGGATCATGGTCAGCACGCCGGCGGCGGCGAGTAGGCCCCAATCCATGCCGGCGGCGGAAAAGGCGCGCGTCATCACGGTTGCGAACGGCTTGGCGTCGACCGTGGTCAGCGTGGTGGCGAGGAGCTGTTCGACCCAGGAGAACATGAAGCAGAAGAAGGCGGTCACGCCGATGCCGTTGGCGATCAGCGGGATGAAGATGCGGATGAAGAAGCGCGGGAACGAATAGCCGTCGATGGCCGCGGTCTCGTCGATCTCACGCGGCACGCCGGACATGAAACCCTCAAGGATCCAGACGGCGAGCGGGATGTTGAACAGGCAGTGCGCGAGTGCCACCGCCCAGACCGTATCGAACAGGCCGATGGCGGAATACAGGTTGAAGAACGGCATCGCGTAGACGGCCGGCGGTGCCATCAGGTTGGACAGCAGCCAGAAGAACAGATGCTTGTCGCCGAGGAAGCGATAGCGGCTAAACGCGTAGGCGGCAGGCAGCGCAACGGTGACGGAGAGCACGGTGTTGATGGCGACGTAGCTGATCGTGTTGAGAAAGGCGCCATACCAGGCCGGGTCGGTAAAGATGAGGCGGTAATGCTCAAGCGTCGGGTGAACCGGCCAGAAGGTCAGGCTCGAGGTAATCTCGACGTTGTCCTTGAAGCTCATGTTGACGAGCCAGTAGATCGGCAGCGCGAGCGCGATCAGGTAAATCGTCAGAACGACGCGCCTCATGCCGCGCGCTCCTGGTCGGCGCGGGCGTCGAGCTGGGTCATGACGGTGAAGAACACCCAGCAGAGCGTAAGCGTGATGAGGTTGTAGACGATCGACATGGCCGCGGCATTGCCGAGGTCGACTTGGCCGAGCGCGATCTTGACCAGGTCGAGCGACAGGAAACTGGTCGCCTCGCCGGGGCCGCCACCAGTGACGACCGAAGGCTCGGTGTAGATCATGAAGCTTTCCATGAAGCGCAGCAGCACGGCGATGATCAGCACGCGGCGCAGCTTCGGCAGCTCGATGTTGACGAACACCGACCAACGGTTGGCGCCGTCGATGCGCGCTGCATGATAGTACGCATCCGGGATCGCCTTCAGCCCGGCGTAGCAAAGCAGCGCCACCATCGCCGTCCAGTGCCACACGTCCATCACGACGATGGTGCACCAGGCCGAAATCGGATCCTGCGTGTAGTTGTAGGGGATGCCGATGCCGTTCAGCGCGGCGCCCAGCAGCCCGATGTCGCCGCGGGCGAACACCTGCCAGATGGTGCCGACGACGCGCCACGGGATCAGCATCGGCAGCGAGATCGCTACCAGCGTGGCGCCGACGGCCCAGCCGCGCTTGGGAATCGTGAGTGCGACGAGAATGCCGAGGGGGATCTCGATCGCTAGCACGACGCCGGAGAAGATCAGGTTGCGCACCAGCGCGCGGGCGAAGCGGCCGCCGATGTCGGTGCTGGGATCGAATAGATGCTGGAACCATTCCGACCCGTTCCAGAAGAACGAGTTCTGGCCCATCGAGTCCTGCACCGAGTAGTTCACCACCGTCATCATCGGGATGATCGAGCTGAACAGCACGAAGATCATCACCGGGATGACCAGGAACCAGGCGCGATTGCTCAGCGGCTTCATGCGCGGGCTCCTCCGACGCGTTCGCTGTTCTGGAACACATGAAGCTGCACCGGGTCGAACAAGATGGATGCGTGGTCACCGACCGGCGTGAAGCCGGGCGGCACGGTCGCGACCAGGCGGTGCGCTCCCAGGCGGACGCGGGCGAGGCGCCGGCGGCCGAGATCCTCGATGCGGTTGATTTCCACTGGCAGTCCGCCTGCCGTCGCAAGCGTGGCGAATTCAGGGCGGATGCCGATCTCGGCGCCTGGTAGAACAGGGTAAGTCGCTGGGAGGTCGACGACGTGACCGTCGATTACTGCGCGATGGCCCTCGACCGCGGCGGGCAGCAGGTTCATGCCGGGCGAGCCGATGAAATAGCCGACGAAGGTGTGGGCCGGCGTGTCGAACAGTTCCGCCGGCGTGCCGATCTGCAGTACGCGGCCCTCGTTCATCACCACAACGAGGTCGGCAAAGGTGAGCGCCTCGGTCTGGTCATGGGTGACGTAGATCATCAGCAGGTCGAGCGCGCGGTGCACGGCCTTGAGCTTGGAGCGCAGCTCCCATTTCAAGGTCGGGTCGATGACGGTGAGCGGTTCGTCGAACAGGACGGCGGCGACGTCGGCGCGCACCAGGCCGCGGCCGAGGGAGATCTTCTGCTTGGCGTCCGCCGTCAGTCCGCGGGCGCGGCGACCGAGCTCGGGCGTCAGGTCCAGCGTAGCGGCGATCTCGGCGACGCGGGCGGCGATGGTGGCGCGGCCGACACCGCGGTTGCGCAGCGGGAAACCAAGGTTCTCGGCGACGGTCATGGTGTCGTAGATGACCGGGAACTGGAACACCTGGGCGATGTTGCGCTGCTCGGTCGGCAGCCGCGTCACGTCGGTGCCGTCGAACAGCAGCCGCCCGTGCGACGGCGTGACGAGGCCGGAGATGATGTTGAGCAGCGTCGTCTTGCCGCAGCCGGACGGGCCGAGCAGGGCGTAGGCGCGGCCCTGCTGCCAGACATGATGCAGCGGCTTGAGCGCATAGTCCGCGTCGGTCTTGGCCGGCCCGTAGGCATGGCCGATTCCGTCGAGCGTGATGGTCGCCATCAGACGGCCTCGGCCATTTGCGCCTGCGCCATGATTGCGCCAGTGGCGTCGAACAGGAATACCTGGTCGAGGTCAATGTGCAGGCTGACGGGCGCGCCGATCTGGCCGTCATAGACGCCCGGCACGAGGCTGACCCAGGTCGCGTCGCCGACAAGGACGTGCACGAAGCTTTCGGACCCGTTGATCTCGCTGACCGAGATCTGCCCGTCGAACGACAGCGCGTGGATCGGCGGTACACTGAGCGAGACGGCGTCGGCGCGGAAGGCCATCGTGTAGCCCCCGTCTTGCACCCCGCTCAGGGCGGGCGGCAGGGGACGTTGGCCTTGCGCGGTGACGAGGGTGCCGCCGCGGCGTTCGATGGCGAGTTCGTTTAGCGGTGGGTCGGAGAAGACGCGGGCTGCCTCGAGCGTCGCCGGGTTGCGGTAGAGCTGGGCGGTGGGGCCGAACTGCACCAGGCGGCCCTGCGACAGCGCAGCCGTCTCGCCGCCGAGCAGCAGGGCTTCGGTGGGCTCGGTGGTGGCATAGACCAGGATCGCGCCGGACTGGGCGAACAGCGGCGGCAGCTCCTCGCGCAGCTCCTCGCGTAATTTGTAGTCCAGATTGCCCAATGGCTCGTCCAGCAGCACCAACTCGGTCCGCTTGACCAGGGCGCGCGCGATCGCGGTGCGCTGCTGCTGTCCGCCGGAGAGCTGCGCCGGCAGCCGGTCGAGCATCTTGTCGAGCCGCAGCAACTTCGCAGCATGGGCCACGCGCTGCTTGATCTCGTCCCGCGGCAGCCCAGCCACCCGCAGCGGGGAAGCGATGTTCTCGTACACGGTCAGCGTGGGGTAGTTGACGAATTGTTGGTACACCATCGCGACCGACCGTTTGCGCACTGGCAGCCCGGTCACGTCCCGGCCGTCCAGCAACAGCCGCCCGCTGCTCGGCTTGTCCAGCCCGGCCATCAGCCGCATCAGCGTTGTCTTGCCCGCCAGGGTCGGGCCGAGCAGCACGTGCAGCCCGCAGCGGGCGAGCGTCATCGAGACGTCGTTGATGTGCATGTCAGGGCCGTCGGCGTAGCGGATACCGTCCAGCACCAGGCTCATGCAGCGGCGTCCTCCGGCACATGCATATCGGCCAGTGCGGTGTCGACGGCAGCGATCTGCTCGCGGGTCATCCGCAGCCCCAGCTTGGAGCGGCGCCAGACCACGTCAGCTGCCGTCCGCGCCCATTCGTTGCGAACGAGATAGCGCAGCTCGGCCTCTGTCAGGTCGGCGCCATAGACCGGACCTAGCTCGGCCGCACTCGTTGCCGTGCCAATCAGCTCGGTCACCGCAGTGCCATAGGCTCGCACTAGCCGGCGCATCGTCTGCGCGGCTACGAACGGATAGCGGGCGCTCATGCTGCCTACGAGCGCCTCGAACCCGTCGATCGGGAAATCGCCGCCCGGCAGTGCCGCCTTGCCGGTCCAGCCGGCCTGCTGGCCGGCGGCTGCCGGCAGATGCGGCCCGAGCTTGGCCAAGGCGGCCTCTGCCAGCCGGCGATAGGTGGTGATCTTGCCACCGAAAATCGACAGCTGTGCCGCCTGTCCCGCAGGCGCATCGAGCTCGAGCGTGTAATCGCGGGTCGCCGCCTGCGCCTTGGACGCGCCGTCGTCGTAAAGCGGGCGCACGCCGGAATAGGTCCACACTACCTGATCCGGCGTCACCGGCTTGCGCAGGTATTCGCTGGCCCCAGCGCAGAGATAAGCGATCTCGTCGGCGGACGCGGCGACCTCACGGGGGTCGCCGTGGTAATCCATGTCGGTCGTGCCAATGAGCGAGAAATCCTGCTCGTAGGGGATGACGAAGAAAATCCGGTTGTCTGCGTTCTGGAAAATGTAGCAGTGATCCTCCGGGTAGAGCCGCGGCACCACGATGTGACTGCCTTTGACCATGCGCACCTTTGCCGGCGTGTTGGCCCGCATCACCGTCTGCAGCACGTCGCCGACCCAGGGTCCCGCCGCATTGACCAGCGCGCGCGCCCTGACGATCTCGGGTGCGTCACCCTGGCGCTGCATGGTCAACTGCCATAGATCGCCCTGGCGCTCCGCACTGACACAGCGTGTGCGCGTGGCGACGGTGGCCCCGCGGTCGGCAGCGTCGCGGGCATTGAGCACCACTATGCGGGAGTCCTCGACCCAGCAATCCGAATACTCGAAGCCCAGCGTGTACTCCGGCTTGAGGCAGCGTCCGGCCGGGTCGGTGCGCAGGCGCTTCATTGCTGTCGGGGGGAGGCGTTTGCGGCCGCCGAGATGGTCGTAGAGGAACAGCCCGAGGCGCAGCAGCCAGGCCGGGCGCAGGCCCTTGTGATGCGGCAGCACGAAGCGCAGCGGCCAGACGATGTGTGGCGCCATGCTCCACAGCACCTCTCGCTCCATCAGCGCCTCACGCACGAGACGGAACTCGTAATATTCGAGGTAGCGCAACCCGCCATGGACTAGCTTGGTCGAGGTCGAGGACGTGCCGGACGCCAGATCGTCCGCCTCGCACAGATACACCGACCAGCCGCGCCCGAC
>JBPBQE010000249.1:0-12321 GCA_050954595.1 Janthinobacterium lividum
CGTTCATCGCCAGGATGAAGCACAGGATGCCGGCAGTCGCGACGCCGGGCAGCGCGAGGGGCCAGACCACGCGACGGAAGCGGCGGGCAGGTGTCGCGCCCAAGCTCTGGGCGGCTTCTTCGATACGAGGATCGATCGTCTCCATCGTGCTCTGGATGGTCAGCACCACGAAGGGCAGGTTGACCGAGACGATGCCGCAAATGACGGCGGTGGCGGTGTACATCAGCTCGAAGCCGTGTCCGGTCAGCTTGGTGGCGAGGCCGTCGACCAGGCCGCCATGAGCGAACAGGATCATCCAGCCCACCATGCGCACCGTGTTGCCGATGAATAGCGGCAGGATGAGCGCCAGCATCAGCGCGCCTTTCCATCGGCTGGTCATGCGCGCCAGGCGATAGGCCAACGGAACGCCGAGAAGCAGACACAGGGCGGTCGTGGCGACCGCAACGCCGAGCGTGGTGCGGAGCACGCCGAGATAGAACGGGTCCGACACGAAGCGGGCGTAGTTGGCGCCGGTGACGGTCTCGATCATCAGCTCGACCGCGTCGTACCGATTGAGGCTGTAGCGCAGCAGCAGCAGCAGCGGGGCGACGAGGGCGAGGGCGACGAACAGCGATGCCGGGCCGAGCATGGCACTTGCCGCGCCACCCTGACCACGCTGGCGGGGGGGCGCACGCGGCACGACCAGCGCGGCCGTGTCCGGCATCAGGAGCGGGTCATGGTCTTGTTCCACCATTCCGAGGTCGGGCTCTGCAGCTTGCCGACGACCCCGTAATCGGGTGGCACCATCTTCACGTCGGCCGGTAGCGCCAGTTGCTCGCCGAGCGGGCCGGTCAGCTTGTCGTTGTCCACGGTCGGCAGATACCCCATGCGTTCGGCGAACTTGGTCTGTGCGGTCGGTTCCAGCATGGCGTTGAGGTAGGCGTAGGCTCCCGTCTTATTGGGGGCATTCTTGGGAACGACCATACCGGCGACGTAGAGGACGTTGCCTTCGGTCGGGAACGTCGCCTTTACCGGGATGCCGGCGCCCTGCCACATGTGAACGCGCGCCAGCCACATGATGCCGACGTCGATCTCGCCGGACTTCATGCCGGCGCCGATGGCGTCGGTGGAGCTGTAGAGGCGCAGGCCGTTATCGTTGAGCTTGGTCGCGAGCGCGCGGGTGGCGGGATCATCAACCTTGTTGGCATCGCCGGTAGCGGCCAGGGCGCAGGCCATCATGACATAGAAGTAGTTGCCGTTGCCGACGCCGATCTTGCCTTTGTATTTGGGGTCCAGCAGGTCGGTGAGCGTCTTCGGCGGCTGGGGCACGGTGGCCGGGTTATGGATCAGCACCTGGAGGCTGTAGATGTGCGGGGCGAAATTGTCGGTCCGCAGGAACGGAAGCACGTGCGCCAGGTTGGGCACCTTGGTCGCGTCCAGCGGCTCGAGCAGCCCGGAAGTCGACAGTTCGTTGCCTCGCACGGCCTGCACGCAGGCGACATCCACGCTGCCGCGCGGTAGGCGGCGCTGGGCATAGAGCTTGGCGACCCGCGGGTCCTCGTCGCCGATGTCGGTCACGATCGTGATGCCCTTGAGCAGCGGTTCGACGTTGTCGCGCAGCAGGTTGGCGTAGTCGCCGCCCCAGGTGCCGACGACGACCTGTTCGTCGGCGTAGGAGGGGCGCGCGCGCAGCAACGGCAGGGCCGCCGCCGCTCCGATCAAGGCGCGGCGGGTGGTCAGCAACGGGGAACGGTCAGCCATCGGCGTTGATCCTCATGATGGTCGGTTCGGGGTGATGGGCCGAGACGGCGGCGCCGGACGCATCGAACAGGCGTTCGGCATCGGCGCGCCAGTGCAGCGTCACGGCGGCACCTTCGGGATACAGCCCGGCCTCGCCGGCGGTACCGTCGCGCACGATGACGCGCTGCTCCGGGCCGATCCGGACGACGTGCTCCCGGACGGCGCCGAGATAGGCGGCAAGCTCCACATGCCCACTGACCCGGCCACCGCCCGCCATGGCAGCGAGCGAGAGACGTTCGGGGCGCAGCGCGAGGGTGGTGGCACCGGTAGCGGCGTAGCGGCTGGCCAACTGCAGCGGTGCGCCGTCGCATGACGCGGTGCCGTCGGCGTCGATGTGACAGGGCAGCATGGTGCTACGACCGATGAAGCCGGCGACGAAGGCGGTAGCTGGGCGCTCGTAGAGGTCGATCTGGGTGCCGATCTGCTGCACGCGGCCGTCGCGCATGACGACCAGACGGTCGGCCATGGCCATAGCCTCGTCCTGATCGTGCGTCACCATCACGGTGGTCAGGTTGCTGGAGCGTTGCAGCAGGCGAATGTCCCGCCCGACGGCGCCTCGCAAGGATGCGTCGAGGTTGGAGAGCGGCTCGTCGAGCAGCAGCACGCGCGGCTCGATCGCCAACGCCCGGGCCAGCGCCACACGCTGCTGCTGCCCGCCGGAGAGTTGCCGCGGTAGCCGGTCGGCATAGGGTTCGAGGCGGGCGAGCAGCAGCATTTGCTCGACACGGTCGCGGCGGGCCTCCGCTGCCACTCCGCGCATCTCGAGCCCGAAGGCGACGTTGCGGGCGACACTGAGATGCGGGAACAGGGCGTAGCTTTGGAACACGATGCCCATCTCGCGCCGATGCGGCGGCAGCGCCAGGATGCTGGTGCCGTCGAGCCGGATGTCGCCGCTGCTGGCCGCGGTGAACCCGGCAATCATGCGCAGCGTCGTCGTCTTGCCGCAGCCGGACGGGCCGAGCAGCACGATCATCTCGCCTTGCGCCACTTCGAGCGACACGTCGCTGACCGCAGCAGCCTCGCCATACGTCTTGCCCAAGCGGTCGAGCGTCAGCCGGCTCATCCGATCACCTGGCTGAGGCTCACCTGGCGATCGAGCAGGATCAGCGCGGCAGCCACCAGCGCGACCTGGACGACGGCCACCGCGGCGACCAGCGGGTCGATATGGTATTGCAGGTATTGCAGCACGGAGATCGGCAGCGTGGTCATGCCGGGCGCGATCAGGAACAGCGTCATCTCCAGGTTCTCGAACGACACGATGAAGGCGAACAATCCGCCGGCGACGATACCGGCCCGCATGCGCGGCAAGGTGACGCGCCAGAGCACGCGCCAGGGCGGGGCACCGAGGCTGGCGGCGGCTTCCTCGGCCGCCGGGTCGCTGTTGGCGAGCGCGGTGAGGCCGAGGCGCACGACCCAGGGCAGCGCGATGAGCACATGGGCCGCGATCAGCAGCGCCATCGAGCCGGCGAGCGCGGTGCCGTTCCACTCCTCGACCTGGATCGCCAGCACGTAGATGCCGAGGCCGATGGCGATGCCGGGGATCGTCAGCGGCGAGAGCAGAAAGGTGGACAGCGCGGAACGGCCGCGAAAGCGGTAGCGCGACAGGCCGATGCTGGCGGGCACGCCGAGCAGCAGGCTGATGGCGGCGGCGGCGATGGCGACGACAAGGCTGGTGCGCAAGGCGCCGCCGAACTGGGGCAGGATGTCGGCGTACCAGTGCAACGTGTATCCGCGCGGCGGAAAGGTGATGATCGTTTCGTCGAACACGCTCAGATAGACGGTGAAGATCAGCGGCAGGAAGATGATTGCGGCGCCCACTGCGAGCAGGGCGTTGAGCATCCAGCCTTGGGCGCGTTCGATCGTGGCGGAGTGCGTCGTCATCTACCGTTCCTGGTCGGGGCCTAGTACGCAAGGCGTGTGCCATCGCAGTCAAGCCCGGTGACTGGTGCGCTGCAACAGTCTCGCCTAGCGTTGGTGCCGCAATGAGGAGCGGATGATGACGGCAGGGGTCGGTGGATCGAGCTTCGAGGCGGAATTGGCAGCCATGGAACCGGCCGTCGCGGGCGCCGTGCCCATCGCGGCTGACGAGCTACAGCACCGGGTAGCGACAGCCCAGGCGATGATGCGCGCCCAGGGCGTGCACGCGCTGTATCTCGATACGTCGAGCAATCTTGCCTATTTCACGGGCATTACCCTCAAATCGACCGAGCGGCTGCATGGGGCGGTGATCCCGGCTGAGGGCGACATCGCCTATCTCAGCCCGACCTTTGAGGAGCCAAAGACCCGCACCATGCTCCGCTTCGGCGCCGACATCCGCGTCTGGGAGGAGCACGAGGACCCGACCGCGCTGGTGATCGACACGGTGCGGAGCCAGGGTTACGAGGACGGCACCATCGCCATTGACCCGGCCACCCCGTTCTTCACCGTCGATGGCATGCGCAAGGCCGGCAACCGCTTTGGCTTCACCAACGGTAGCGCCATCACCGCCGCCTGCCGCCAAGTGAAATCCGCCGCCGAGATCGCGCTCATGCAGGTGGCCAACGACATCACGCTAAAGGTTCACCAAGCCGCCGCGCGCGGCTTGGCCGCAGGGATGACCACGGCGGAGGTGAAACTGTTCATCGATGCGGCGCATCGCAAGCTGGGCGCGCAGCCCGCCGGCGGCGCCGTCCAGTTCGGCGAGGCCACCGCCTACCCGCACGGCGTGCCCTACGAGCAGACGCTGGCGGACGGCGACATGGTGCTGATCGATACCGGCTGCTTCGTGCATGGCTACCGCTCCGACATCACCCGGAGCTACGTGTTCGGCGCCCCCACCGCCCGGCAGCGGGAGATCTGGGAGTTGGAGCAGCGGGCGCAGTTGGCCGGGTTCGCGGCGGCCGCCGTCGGCGCCGCCTGCGAGGCGGTCGACGCGGCGGCGCGGGGCGTGATCGCGTCGGGCGGGTTCGGGCCGGATTACGCGACGCCGGGGCTGCCGCACCGGACCGGGCACGGCATCGGCATGGACGTGCACGAAGAAGCCTTCATGGTGCGCGGCAATCGGCTGCCGATGCAGGCCGGCATGTGCTTCTCGGTCGAGCCCACGATCTGCATCTACGGCGAGTTCGGCATCCGGCTCGAGGACATCGCGTATTTGACCGAGGCTGGGCCGCGCTGGTTCACCGCGCCTTGCCGATCGGTCGACGACCCGTTCGGCGTGGAGGCCTAATGACCGCTTTTCTGTTTACCAACGGGTTGGTGCTCGATCCGCGGTGGGATGCCCCGCGCGCCGGGTTGGAGGTTCTCGTCGAGGATGGCGTGATCCGCGAGATTTCTGAAAGTGTGACCGCCGTGTCGGCGCAGCGGATCGACCTGGGTGGGCGCGTGCTGATGCCCGGCTTGATCGACGCGCATGTCCACGTCGTCGCTGCAATGGCGAACCTGGCGGAGAACGGGCTGCAGCCCTCGTCGCTGGCGGCGTTCCGAACGGCGGAGGTGATGCGAGGCATGCTGATGCGCGGCTTCACCACCGTGCGCGACATGGCCGGTGCGGATTACGGATTGGTGGAAGCACAGCGGCTCGGGTTGCTCGACGGGCCGCGGCTGGTGATCTGCGGCAAGGCGTTGAGCCAGACCGGCGGGCACAGTGATACCCGTCAGCGCGGGGACGATCGTGCGCCGCTGGAAGGGCGGGTCGGCGTGATGGGTCGATTGGTCGACGGGGTCGATGCCGTGCGTCGGGCGACGCGCGAGGAGCTGCGGGCGGGCGCGGATTTCATCAAGCTGATGGCCAATGGCGGCGTGGCCTCGCCGACAGACCCGATCCACATGCTGCAATTCTCGCGCGACGAGATGATCGCGGCGGTGGAGGAGGCCACCAATTCCGGCACCTACGTCTCGGTGCATGTCTATACCGACGCGGCGATCCGGCGCGCGGTCGAGTGCGGCGCCCATTCGCTCGAGCACTGCAACCTGATCGAGGCGGAGACGGCGGCGCTGGCGGCGTCGAAGGGCTGCTGGGCAGTGCCGACGCTGATCACCTACGATCGGCTGGCGACCGACGGGGCGCGGTTCGGGCTCGGGCCGGACAGCGTCGCCAAGATCGAGACGGTGCGGCAGGGTGGACTGCGATCGCTGGCGATCATGCGGGATGCCGGGCTGCGCATGGCGTACGGGTCGGATTTGCTGGGTCCGATGCATGAGCACCAATCGGGCGAGTTCGCGATCCGGGCGCAGGTGCTGCCGGCGATCGAGGTGCTGCGGTCGGCGACGACCTACGCGGCCGAGCTGCTGCGGATGACGGGCAAGGCGGGCATCATCGAGCCCGGGGCGTATGCCGATTTGTTGGTGGTCGACGGCGATCCGCTATCGGATTGGTCGCTGCTGGAAGGGCAGGGCGCGCTTATCCCGGCGATCATGCAGGCCGGGCGCTTCGTCAAGAATACGTTGCACTGAGCCGCTCGGCCGTCGCCGCGATCACGCCGGACCAGTCGCCCGGCGTCGATTGTCGAAAAATGCGCAGCGTCGGATACCATGCCGAGTCGGTTCGGCCCGTGACCCAACGCCAGCACGCATCGTAGCGATCGAGCAGCCACACCGGCTTCCCGAGTGCGGCGGCGAGGTGCGCCACGGCGGTATCGACGCTAATGACCAAGTCGAGCTGGGCGACGATGGCGGCGGTATCGGCAAAGTCGCACACGCTGCGCATCGGGTCATATATCCAGGCCGGCGGGACGATGTCCTTCTGCAGGCTGATCCAGTTGATGCCCGGCAAGGCCTGCAACGTGTCGAGCGCTGTGACGGGCAGGGAGCGCTGCCGGTCCAACAAGCCGCGGGAATCGCCGGCCCACACCACGCCGATCCGGCGACCCGGCGGTAAGCCCGAATCGGTTGGCTCGGCGCGCAGATAGGGCGTCGATGCCGGTATCTCGTCGCCGAAGAGAGCCGGCACATCCAGCAGCGGAGCCCAACGATCGTAGTGTGACACGGCGGTCAGCGGCACCACGTCGGCGACGCCCGGTGCTGTGGCGACGATCCGGAGCAATGCCGGTGGCATGGCGGCGATCACCTTGGCGCCCCGTTCCGCCAAGGGGCGGGCGTAGCGGATGAACTGCAGCGTATCGCCGAAGCCTTCGTCGTGCCGGAGGAGGACCGTCTGGCCGGCAACGTCAAGATCGGTGAGCCGGGAGCCAGGCAGCGGCCGTGGCCGGCCGGGAAGTGAGTGGCGCGCCGCGAGCCCGGCCCACCCCGCGGCGAGGCGACCCGATTTCAGCAATGCAGTGGCGTGATTGTAGGCGATGCGGGCGTCGGCGGGGGCGAGGCGGCGCGCGCTTGCGAACGCGGCATCGGCGTCGGCGAAACGGCCCTCGGCGGCGCAGGCTTTGCCGAGGTTGGACCAGGCGGCGGGGTCGCTGGGTAGGAGGCTGGTCGCGCGCGCGAACGCCTCGATGGCGTCCGTCATGGGGCCGATCTCGGCGAGGATTGTGCCGAGGGTGGCGTAGAGCGCCGGGTCATGCGGCCGAAGCCGGGCGGCGGCGCGGAGGTGGGCAGCGGCGGCGGCGGGCGGGATCAGCGCGATGAGGTCGAGCACGGGATGCCGGCTGGCCGGGTTGGCGGCGGCGATGGCGGCCAGGAGCGGCGCTGCCCCCGCGACCTCGCCGGTGCCGGCCAGTGCGAGTGCATAAAGAAGCGCGCCGCCGGCAGTGGCTCGATGCGGTGCAGCGGCATTGCGCGCGGCAGGAAAACGGCCGGCGAGCAGATGACCGTGGGCAATGCGGATCGCGGTGTCTGACGTGATGTGGGGCATGGGGCCGTTGCGTGGTGAGGGGCGCGGGGCCTTAATGGCAGCATGGATGATCGCTCTGATAGTGCCCCGCTGTTGCGGATCGACGGATTGCGGACGGTGTTCCGGGGCGAACGCGGCGATGTTCCAGCCGTCGACGGCGTCAGCCTGGAGGTTCGGCGCGGCCAGACGCTGGGGATCGTGGGCGAGAGCGGATGCGGGAAAAGCATGCTGTCGCTGAGCGTGATGCGGCTGGTACCGTCGCCGGGTCGCGTGACGGCGGGGCAGGTGTTGTTCGATGGGGTGGATCTGCGGACGCTGACGCCGCGGGCGATGCGGGACATCCGCGGCAACCGGATCGCGATGATCTTTCAGGAGCCGATGACGTCGCTCAACCCGGTGTTCACCATCGGCGATCAGATTACCGAGGCGATGCGCGCCCATGACCGCTCGCAGCCGGCAGCGACCATGCGCAAGCGGGCGGTCGAGGCGTTGGACCGGGTTCGCATTCCGGGGGCCGCGCGTCGCCTGGACGACTATCCGCATCAGATGAGCGGCGGCATGCGGCAACGCGTGATGATCGCCATGGCGCTGGCATGCAGCCCCGACCTGCTGATCGCCGACGAGCCAACGACCGCGTTGGACGTCACGGTGCAGGCGCAGATCCTGGACCTGCTGCGCGAGCTTCAGGCGCAGAGCGGGATGGCGATCATCCTGATCACGCACGATTTGGGCGTGGTGGCCGAGATGGCTGACGAGGTGGCCGTCATGTATGCCGGCCGGGTGGTGGAGCGGAGTGGCGGCGCGGCGATATTCGACGATCCGCAGCATCCATATACGCTGGGCCTGTTGGGCAGCATTCCGAAGATCGAGGAGGAGCGGGACCGTCTGCTCGCGATCGAGGGCACGGTGCCGCCGCCCTTCGACTTGCCGGCCGGTTGCCGCTTTCACCCTCGCTGCGTCTTTGCCGCTCCCCAGTGCACGGAGACCGAGCCAGCGCTGAGGATGCTCGAACCGGGCCATAGCGCGGCCTGTCTCCGGGCTCCGGTCGAGGAGTTGGCGCTTTGACGGCGCCGCTGCTCGAGGTCGAGGGACTGGCCAAGCTTTATCCCATCCGCCGCGGCGCAATCATTTCGCGCGAGGTCGGGGCCGTGCGGGCGGTAGATGGCATCTCGTTCTCGCTGGGACGCGGCGAGACGTTGGCGCTGGTCGGTGAAAGCGGATGCGGCAAGAGTACCACGGCACGTTTGGTGCTGAGGCTGATCGAGCCGACGGCTGGATCGGTCCGTTTCGAGGGCGAGGACATCACCGCGCTGGGCGGCCTGGCCCTGCGAAAGCTGCGCCGGCGGATGCAGATCGTGTTCCAGGATCCGTTCGCGTCGCTCAATCCTCGCATGACGGTCGGCGCCATCCTCGAGGAGCCGCTGCTAGTGCATCGCGTCGGCGACCGCGCGAGCCGGCAAGCGCGGGTGGCGGAACTGTTGAGCCTGGTCGGACTGGCGCCGTATCAGGCGGCCCGGTATCCGCACGAGTTCTCCGGCGGGCAGCGGCAGCGGATCGGCATCGCGCGCGCACTGGCCGTCGAGCCGGCGCTGATCGTCTGCGACGAGCCGGTGAGCGCGCTGGACGTATCGATCCAGGCGCAGGTCGTGAATTTGTTGAAGGATTTACAGGCTCGGCTCGGGCTATCGTACCTGTTCATCGCGCATGATCTGGCGGTGGTGAAGCACGTCGCCGACCGGGTTGCGGTGATGTACCTCGGCCGTATCGTCGAGATCGGCACCCGCGCGCAGGTATTCGCCGACCCCCGGCACCCCTACACGCGCGTGCTTCTCGCAGCGATCCCACGGCCCGATCCTCACCGGGCACGTGCCGTGCAGGTCGTTGGCGGTGACGTACCCAGCCCGGCCAACGTGCCGCCTGGTTGCCGTTTCCACACGCGATGCTCCTTCGTGATCGACCGCTGCCGGGTCGAGGATCCGGCCCTGCATCCTTTGGCGACCGGGCATGCGGTGGCATGCCACCGTGCCGAGGAACTGCCACAAGCTGCCTCGCTCGAAGAGGTCGCCACACCCGCTCCGAAGGCGGCGCGCCGCCTTGCCCTTTATGCCGAGCGCCGCGCGCTCAATCGATCGGAAACCGTATGATCGCTTCTCTCGTTTCGCCGCGAATGATGATCGTCGGCGGCGGCGCCGTCGCACAGATCGCTGAATTGCTGGCTAAGTTCGGCCTGTCACGGCCGCTGGTGGTGACCGATCCGTTCATGGTCAGCTCGGGCCTGGTGCGTCGTTGCCTAGATCCGCTGGCTACCGCGGGCATCGTCGCAGATGTCTTCAGCGACACCGTGCCAGAGCCGACGGACACCGTAATCGAGGCCGGAGTCGCGCGGTTGTCGGGCCACGCCTATGACTGTTTGATCGGTTTTGGCGGCGGCTCCCCGATCGACACGGCAAAGGCGATGGCGATCCTGGCCCATGGCCGGCAGGACGCCCCCGGCTCGCTGATGCGGGACTTCAAGGTGCCGCTGGCGTCCGATGTAGCCGGACTGCCGATCATCGCGATCCCGACCACGGCAGGAACCGGCAGCGAAGCGACCCGATTCACCGTCGTCACCGACACCGAGCGTGGCGAGAAGATGCTGATCGCCGGGATGGCGGCCCTGCCGTTGGCAGCGATCGTCGACTACGAGCTGACGTTCACCGTTCCGAAACGGATCACCGCCGATACTGGCGTCGATAGCCTGACGCACGCGCTCGAGGCGTACGTGTCGCGGCGGGCCAACCCGTATTCCGATACGCAGGCCCTTGCCGCCATGCGATTGATCGGCGCCAACATCCGCACGGCGTATGCAGAGCCGCGCAATGCCCAGGCGCGAGAGGCCATGATGCTGGGCACCATGCAGGCCGGCATCGCATTCACCAACAGTTCGGTCGCACTGGTGCACGGCATGTCGCGCCCGATCGGCGCGCATTTCCATGTGCCGCACGGCCTTTCCAACGCCATGTTGCTGCCAGCGATCACCCGCTTCGGGCTACAGGCCGCCACTGCACGCTACGCCGAAGCCTCGCGGGCGATCGGGTTCGCTTCAGCGTCCGAGACCGATGACCGGGCGGCGGAACTCCTGGCCGATGGTTTGGTCACCTTGAACCGTGACCTCGATGTTCCGACGCCCGCCGAGTACGGCATCGCCAAGGCCGAGTGGGACGCGAGATTGCGGTTGATGGCTCAACAGGCACTCGCCTCCGGCAGCCCGGCCAACAATCCCCGCACGCCGACCGAAGACGAGATCGTCGCCCTCTACAACGTCGTCTGGTCCGCAAATGCTGGGTCTTCTCCGCCCAGTTAGGATTTAATTAACCAGTCCCTGCGCATGCTCCGCCCAGCTAGGAGCACCAAAATGAGCGCGACAGCGGCGGTTGAAGCACCCAAGGAAGCCAAGAAGGGCGGCAAGAAGAAACTGATCATCGTGTTCGGTGCGCTTGTCGCTCTTGGCGCGGGCGGGTGGTTCTCCGGGGTCATTCCGGGATTGCTGCATGGGAAAGAGAAAGAGCACGAAGCTTCGGCCTCGGCCGAAGGACATGAGGGCGGTGCACTGGCAGCTAACGCGCCGGTGTTTATCGATGTGCCGGAAATGATCGCCAACCTGAACAGCGGCGGGCGTCGCGCGGCTTACATCAAGCTAAAGGCCAAGCTGGAGCTGAGCCGCAAGGAGGACGTCACCACCGTACAGAACGCGATGCCGCGCGTGGTTGATCTTTTCCAGGGCTACCTTCGAGAGATGCGGCCGGAGGAGCTGCGCGGCACTGCCGGCACATATCGTCTGCGCGAGGAACTCGTCGCGCGGACCAACATCGCTGCCGCCCCGGCCAAGGTGCTGGACGTTTTGCTCGTCGAGTTGCTGGTACAATGAGCGGAGACCGCATCCTCGATCAGGCCGAGATCGACAGCCTCCTGGGTGTCGACGAGGCCGAGGTTCAGAAGAACCAGGCCGTCGAGCGCATCATCAGCTCCGGGCTGGTATCGTTCGAGCGGCTTCCGATGCTCGAGATCGTCTTCGATCGGCTGATCCGCATCATGTCGACGACGCTGCGCAATTTCACCAGCGACAACGTCGAAGCCACGATCGACAACGTTCTCTCGCTCCGCTTCGGCGATTATCTGGACAGCGTTCCGCTCCCGGCGATGTTCGCCGTCTTCAAGATCGAAGAATGGGACAATTACGGTCTCATGGTCATCGACTCCGCGCTGATTTACTCGATCGTCGACGTCCTGCTTGGTGGTCGCCGCGGCACTGCCGCCATGCGGATCGAGGGCAGGCCATACACGACGATCGAACGCAAACTCGTCGAGCGCTTGGTCGAACTCGTGTTGCGCGACTTCGCGGCGAGCTTCGACCCACTCTGCAACATCACCATCAAGTTCGAGCGGCTCGAAGTAAACCCGCGCTTCGCCACGATTTCGCGCCGGTCGAATGCGGCGGTGGTGGCGCGTTTCCGCGTGGATATGGAAGATCGTGGTGGCCGCTTCGAGTTGCTGCTGCCCTACGCGACGCTGGAGCCAGCGCGCGAGCTGCTGTTGCAGCAATTCATGGGTGAGCGTTTCGGACGCGACAGCATCTGGGAAACCCATTTGGCCGAGCAGCTGCACGAGACGGAAGTGGAGCTAGACGTGGTGCTGGATGAGACCATCATGTCGCTGAACGACGTCATGCTGCTCAAGGTCGGCAGCCGGATCATGCTGAACGCCGGTCCGGGTGGCGCTGTACAACTGCGCTGCGGCAA